>JAMDDZ010000012.1 GCA_023488565.1 Bacillota bacterium
CAAAATTAGACGAAGGCGGCATCTTCTTTGAACGGGCTCTGCGGCAGGTCACGGGCAACGCCCAGCACTAACCGAGCAACGGTAGTTTTGCCGACACCGGGAGGACCATACAACAAGACATGTTGAGGGTAGGGGGACGCCAGTTTAGCCAGCAGTCCCCATTTCGCTGGCTCCTGCCCCACGACTTGATCTAGAGTCTCGGGACGCATAATTTCTAATGCCGACTGTGCAAGTCCGCCTTCGTCTAATTTTGCCAATTTGGCAAATTTTTTTAAGGTTTCCGGCGTTTCAGGTCCGGCATCTTCTTTGAGAATTTGGTTGCGAATATCCCGCACGTACTCTTCATGGCGCTCTTGCATTCTTTCAGCAATACGCTTTTCCAAATCATCCTCCAATGATCGCCGCGCCAAGAGGTCAGCTAATTCGTTTTGCAACTGGTCCAAAATGGGCGGAATTTCCGTATCATCAGGGACATGAGCCAATGCCGGGTCTTCCAAAATCAGTTTTTGCAATGCCAAAACACGCTCTTTGACATTTTGTGAGCGGAGCAACTTTAGTGCTTGCAGTTTCCCGGCGCGCAAAATCAGGCGTTCCGGGCCGTAGATCTGCATCACTATTTCTTGCAGTGCGTCGACCCGACGCACAAGCGTTGGCAGCGACATTCGGCGCCTGCGTGGTGCCGAATGTCCCTTAGGATTTGTTTCGTCCAGATTTTCGGCCATGGTTCTCCCCTCGGTTCCTCTTTAATGCCGCTATCATTCCGCATCAACCTGCACTTGAATTACTGTTTCGATTCCGGGAAATAGGTGAATTTTGGCCTGCGTGTTCCCGACATGCTTTACGGGCTCCAAGATGATTTTTTTCCGATCCACGGTAAAGCCTTCACGTGCCAATGCCTTAGAGACATCGTTGTTGGTAACAGCGCCAAATAACCGTCCGCCTTCGCCGACTTTAGCCGGAACCCGAATCACCCGATCCCTTAAAGCTGCGGCTAGTTGGGACATTTGCGCCCGCTCCCTCTCTTGCCGGGCCTGATCTCGGGATTTTCGTTCAGCGATGTCGCGTTCACGAGCAGCCGTAGCTTCGTTGGCTAATCCCCGTGGCATTAGGTAGTTTCGCGCAAATCCGTCTTTGACCTCTATTATGTCACCTTTTTTACCAGTGCCAGCAATATCTTGCAGTAAAATCACACGCATGTAAAAGACCTCCTTAACTCGGTTTTCCTTCATGAGACCATTTTTGGCGCCACTGCCATAGACTGTCAAATAATCCTAAGGCGGCAAGACCTAGGAAGCCAACCCATGACGCCAGCGGGATTAAGAACAAAAACGCCACGCGCCATGCAGGGTGAATCGCTAATGCGTGACCAGCCGACCACAGCACACTGGCGCCCAACACGCTATAGGCAGCCCACAGGCAAATGCAACCCATAATAGTCCAACGACTTTCTTGGTGATAAACGGCCTGAATTACCAGTAACAAAAGCATTGCCGCTGCCACGATGAGCCAGACAGTACTCATTCTCCAATTCCCAAACCGAGGCACTCTGGGTATCGACAGGGGTGCTAATTGCCCTAAAAAAGATACAAAACCAAAAATTGCTGTTGCTGATGCAAAAATCTCTCCTACGCTTCCCATGGGCCAGAAATGCCGCATCGCTACCAGTGACAAGGTATTGGGAAATTTGGCCGCCCAATCCACCGCTGGTTGCATCGCCCAAATTCTCAAGGTCATGAACACATGTCCTGTAGACCAGGCGGCCCAGGCAATGTCTCCTGAAACCACCGCAGTCATTGTAGCCCACCACCTATGAGCCGCTCGTTTTCGGGTTTTAGCGCTCCAAGCAGTGGCTATCGCCACGGGCGTTGCGACCATAATATAATAGGGCCAAAAATGAAAGCCGTTTGGGTAAAGTGCCACCATTAACAAGGTCAGCACACCTTCAATAACGGCCATCCGCCATCCTCTGCGCATCGCGACATACGATAAAGCCAGTGGAAAACCTACATGGGCAAGAGGGAAAAACTGTGGAGCGACGGTCACCAAACCAACTAATACCACGGAAGTGGAAGACAAAAACAGTAGTTCAGCGGTAAGTTCCAGCCAGCGAAACCAAGTCGCCAAGGAAATATTCATGAGCATCTCCTGCGGGTTCCACAACAAGCCTCACACCCTATGTCGCAACCAGGGATGGCAATCGATTACCGAACGCGCATTTATCGGGGACCAAAGAGCACGCTTATGCGTGCTCTTTGGTCACTCTATTCGATGGTAAATGGCAGCAGTGCCATATTTCTTGAACGTTTTATCGCCACGGTCAACTGGCGTTGGTGTTTAGCGCAATTGCCGGAAATTCGGCGAGGTAATATTTTTCCACGTTCAGTGATAAAACGTCGCAGTCGCGTTGCCTCTTTAAAGTCAACGTAGTCCACCTTGTCAACACAGAACGCACAGACTTTCTTTTTGGGTCTCCGCCCACGTTCTTTCCGCATTTGGGGCCTCCTCTCTAGAACGGTAAATCGTCTGGAAGAGCCACATCATCCGTCATGGGCATATCGGGAGCGTTGCCATCTTTAGGTCGATCCAAAAATCGCACACTATCAGCCACCACTTCGGATACACGGCGTTTGGTGCCGTCTTGAGCTTCATAACTGCGCACCTGGAGTCGGCCTTCAACTGCCACCAACCGCCCTTTGGTTAAGTGATTGCCTACCGTCTCGCCTAACTTACGCCAGGCAATGCAATCGATAAAGTCGGTTTCTCGTTGCCCTTGCTGGTTAGAAAACGGGCGGTCCACAGCGAGGGAAAAAGATGCTACCGGCACCCCTTGTGGGGTATAGCGCAACTCAGGATCCCGCGTTAGCCGGCCAATGAGGATGATGCGATTTAACATAACGATCCTCCCTGGACAAATTTATTCCGCTTGTTTTTGTTCTCCGTCGATGCGCACCACAATGGAACGAAGAGCATCATCATGGATTTTTAGCAAGCGAGTCATTTCGTTTCCGATGTCTCCTTCGCCGCTAAAAGTGACAACCATGTAGAAACCTTCGTTGTAACCAGCTATCTCATAGGCCAGCTTACGCCGCCCCCACTTTTCGGTTTTTTCAATGGTTCCGTTAAGTTGTTGGATGGCCTGGTCAAACCGTTCAATATCGGCGGTCTGTTGCTCTTCGCCGAGATCCGGTTTCAAAATATACATAAGCTCATATCGAGCCAATTCTTTTCACCTCCTCCACGGTCACCCGCTTAGCGGGGGCTCCGTATTTCGCCGGAGCAGGGTGGTGTGGGAATGTCCCAAACAGTGATAGTATATCAGGTCACAACATCCATGGCAATTATGGGGACGTTTGGCGGTCAGAACTGATGACTCTTTTGACCGCCCGTTCGAACTCCTTTCGAGATATCATGATTCGATGACCACAGCCTTGACATCGTAAGGCAAAGTCAATGCCAGTACGGGTAACTTTCCAGGTTTTGGAGCCACAAGGATGCGGTTTTTTTAACTCCACAATGTCGTTCAAGTAGTACTGCACTTTATTCATGAGGGGATCCTTTCGCCGCGCCAGCTACCATCCCGTTGGCATATAGCACGTTCGCTATTTTGGCCTTGAGTGCTTTATCGACTGCGGCGCCCTTTTCGTAGTCGGCGGGTGCAGTGACAGCCCAAAGGACTTGTCCGACAGCAAAACTATCAATCCCGGTCACGGTTGCCCCAGGGGTGGCATCGGCTAATTCATCAACGGCGGATTGCAATACCGCATGCACCCGAGCGGGGTCCTCTGCCGCGGGAATCGGTACCATCACGCTTACGGTGGTTTGGCCACGACTGCGATTTTGTACTTCTAGGATCAGACGATTGGGTACAATGACCAATTCCCCACTGGTACCGGTTAACCTGGTAATGCGAATTCCCACTTCCACGACTGTGCCAGACAAGTTTAAATTTGGTAGGGTGATGACATCGCCCACGACAAACTGATCTTCATATAAGAGAAATAGCCCGGTGACGACATCTTGGACTAATCCTTGAGCTCCGAAGCTTACCGCCAGCCCCAAAATCCCGGCGCTTGCTACAATGGCCGTGGTATGGACTTGGAATTGGTCTAGCACCATTACAATAACCAGGAAGTCGACGGCATAGCGAATTACGGAAATCAATAGCCGGTAGACTGTGGTGCGACGAGCAGCCAATCCCTGATTGCGGTTTTTGCGCTCCACACGGTTGACAATGTGCTGGGCCAGGCGTATTAGCAGCATGCCTGCACCGATGATCACGGCTATCGCCAGAAGTCGCGACAACCAAAAATGCGCGATCACACTAAAAATCCTCCCCCGAGACGACTAAGATGGTTAAACCACCCCACCAAGAGCATTGCGATGGGAGCGTGGTGTAAGTCTTTTCCCATGGGACTATGGGCAATCATCGGAAACGCTAATATGACAGTCAAAACAATGCTGGCAATCAAGCTGTGTTCTGCCAGTCCTGCTAACCCGCCTCCAAGTTTGTTCAGGACTCCCGTTATTTTGAATGTCCGCAAGATGTGTGTGACAAACTCACCACACAATCGACCGACGAACTCGGCAGCGCCAATGACCAGTAAGAACACGAGAAGGGCCAAGATAATGTGGGCGAGATTGTAGGCTTGCACTGTGGCTCCTGGCGCGTTGGCCGCTGGCGCTGGCAGGAAGTGGGTCACCCACTTTTTTACTGGTAACACGCTTAACAACGTTTTGGTGAGCGTACCCCCAAACCGGGAGGCAATGGCGATGCCTGCAACATATCCCGCCAAACTAAACAGGACCAGAACTAATCCGCGCCTTAATCCTGTTAAAGCGCCGATCACGACATAAGCCACGACGACTACATCGATCCAATCCATTAGGACCTCCTTTATCTTGTAGGTGAATAATGCGGCCACATCATCAACAAGTATCCGCAAGCCACCGCTAACAATGCTGGATCTGTGGGGCCGCCGCCTTGGAGTAGCGCTAGTCGGGTCGCGCCATACGCTGCAGCGCCGGCAACCATTGCAATGGCAACATCACGGGGCATGGCCTGGACGGCCTTTTTGGGATCGGCATTTTTTAGCCACAAACCGAGTTGCCCGGCCATTGTTACCGCGCCAAACAACACCGGGTAAGACACTCCGGTGGGTACACCGGATATTTTGTGAGGCAAGTAAAGTGCTACGACTATAGGAAAAATTACAGCAATTATCACGCCAAGTACCATGTTCCATTTGCTCATGAATGAGGACCAATCCTTATAATAAAATAAACGGCTATGGCTGCTAATAAAATCCACCACATCATTAATATGCCCCGCGGTCGACTGCGCCCCGGTTTAGGGGGAGCCTGCCCTGCCCGTACGGCGCGCTCGGCGCGAAATTCGTCTCGTTGCCTTTGGGTTTCGAGACGTTGCGAACGCTTGAGATGCGTCACCGATTGATTGAGCCGTCCCAGCCGCCGATAGGCTACCGACAGATTTCGGTGGGCGGGTGCGTATTCGGCGTCCACGCTCAAGGCCAATGTATAATGTTGAACTGCTGTCTCGAGTTCTCCGCGTTCGAGATAAATATTGCCTAAGTTCGTCAGGGCTGGCGCGTGCATGCGATCTTTAGCCAAGGCGGTCAAAAAGTATTGTTCCGCTTCGGCCAGTGATCCCTTTTGCGCTAAGATGACACCCAGTTTATTGTAACCTTCAGGGCGGTCTGGATATCGGTCTACAAGCTCCTGAAATTTTTCCAGTGCTTCCTCGCGGTGGCCGGCCTGCCAGGCGTAGGTGCCCTCGACTAGCAGTTTCTGTCCAGCCACATCCCAATCTTGAACCATTTCGTCCACCTGTTCCTTACCGTTCTGCGTGGTGTCCGGGCTGCATTAGAGGCGCCCAAATTAGCACGGCAAACACCCCCATAATCGGATACATTGTTGCTACGAGGGTTTGGAATCCTAGGCCCGAAAGTGGGTATATGAGAATCAAGCTCCACATTCGACCCCTTCCTATGCGTTGGACTAATACATAGGCTTCCGCGATACCCGTTGTAAACAAGGCAATCCAGAGACTTATCCCATACAGGGTCCCTAGTGCCGGATGAATCTGGTGCGCCGCCGACACAAGGGGCAAGGGGCCAACCGCCTGCAACGACAACAGCACGCGATGTTCAAGCAAACCCATAATTGTCAGAACCGCTGCCCCTAATAGCGCTGCGGCGGCTGTGCCGGTCCGCGAAGTCATAGAGCGTCCCAAGCCCAGAAGAACCAAAACCGCAGTGAATAAATTATACGACACATAGAGTAGCGCTGACAAAGCCCAGTGTCCAGGAGTTGACGGGGCGTGCAGTAGAAGTGTTCCTCGAGGAACATACCGCACGGAGACACAAACTGTCAGCGCGATAAGGTAGGGCATCAATATTACATTGGATCTCACGACCCAGTCGACTCCCAGCCATGCAATCGTCAATATTATTACCAACGTCCCCAAACCGCCCACCCACTCAGGCAACCCGAAAAGAATCCGAAGCGCAGCCCCGCCGCCGGAGATGACAACAGTCAATCCCGCGGTTAGGAACACCACCGTTAAAATGTCCACCATGCGGTTCAGGCCTCGATTGCGATAAGTCATCCCAGGTCCTGACCTGCGACCACGCTCCAACGCCACCCAACCCACTACAAAAAAGGCGCTACCCGCCACCAAAAGGCCCAAGACTCCCACCGCGCCATGCCGCGCAAAAAATACATAAATTTCCTGTCCGCTGGCAAATCCAGCCCCGACCACTGCCCCCACATATGTTAATCCCACCGCCACCGATCGCCACATGTCATTTACCTCCCCGCTTTGGTACTTCTATGCGGTCGCTAAGGTAAAATAGTCATATCTACCAATAGGAGGAACTCAAGTGCCGGACTTTGAACCGATAAAAGCATCTTCCTTTACGGATCGCCGCGTTTCAACAAAAGGGCAAGATAGGCTCGAAGACGCAGTTCGTACGCTTCGATGGCTGTGGCGACAGCACGGGGTGCCTGACGTTCTGCTCTGCATTGGCACCGACCGGTCGACCGGGGATGCCCTTGGGCCCCTGGTCGGGAGTGAAATCGAGAGTCGCCTTCCGCACCTTAATGTCTTGGGAACTTTAGATTGTCCTGTACATGCCGCCAACCTTGAGGACGTGCTCAAGAGCCGCCGCGATTTGGGTCAACAACGCCTTCTCGCTATTGATGCGTCCTTAGGAAAGCTGGAAGATGTGGGCACACTCTTAATAGGTGTGGGCCCGCTGCGGCCGGGGTCCGGTGTCAACAAACAGTTGCCGGCCCTAGGCCACTATCATATTACCGGCACCGTCAATGTAGGAGGATTTATGGAGTACTTTGTTCTCCAAAACACGCGGCTGGCATTGGTCATGCAAATGGCATCATTTATTTCGCTGGCGCTGGTTGCGAGTCTCAACCCTTAGTTCTTGCCGGGCGTTGGCTGCTAAATCGATTGCCTGCTTCTCCTCCTGGCTAAGGACGTACCGACTCTCCAGCTGCTGCACGGGTTTGGCATATACGCGGACCTCCTCACGCCCCCAGAGGCTGGTTATTACCACTCCGTCTCCCCGATCATTCAATACCGATAACGAAAAGGACAGGTCTGCTCCGGTGTCTTCAAAGGGGTTGAATCGAACCAAACCCAGCTTGTCGAAATTGTATAATTGTTTTTGCTCTATTGTAGTAAGACGGGTCGCCAGCTCTTCGCCTTGACGCGCCGCTGACTCGGCGGCCTTGCGGGACGCTAGGACGACTTCTTCGACGGTTTGCCCGGCGTTGTCGAATACGGATAAATAGCGTCGTTTCC
>JAMDDZ010000055.1 GCA_023488565.1 Bacillota bacterium
ACGAGGGATGTGACAACACGACCATTACCGACTGCAACCGATTAAAGTCCACAGATGGTTCTACCGTGGCCACTTCTGTCAGTCCAAACTGAACGCGGGACACTGAGGTCACCTGTCCCAACAGCAAGCCTTTAGGATAATATTGGCTAAATCCTGAGGTAACCACCGCATCCCCCGGCAAAATATCGGGACGGTGAGAGAACAGTTGAAATTTCAGCAGTCCGGTGATGGGATCTTGCCCCAACAGCACTCCCGCCGCCTGTGATCTGGTATCCATGGCACCCACACCGCTATTAGGATCCAAGATCAACATGACGGTGGAAGATGACGAAGATACAGAAACAATACGCCCTACCACTCCTTGGGGCACGATCACCGACATTCCGGCCTTTATTCCGCTCGATGATCCCCGATCAATCACCAGCGTGCTAAACCAATTGTCTGGATTGCGGGCGATAATGCTAGCTGGCAACAACTTCCAACTACTCAGGGTCTGCTGCAATCCCAACAATCCCCTCAGTCGACTGTTTGCTGCCAAGACTTCTGACAACTCTAATTTCATACTATTGTACAAAAGCAGCTTCTGTTTCAATTCGCGATTTTGCGCTTGCAATGTAAATAGTTGACCCATGGTACTGATACCGACTCCCGCCTGGTGCCCAATAAAGGCTAAACTAGAAGATGCGGGCGAAACAATAGTTCCCACCAGATTGCTCAGTTCAACGATCCGACCGCGAACATGGGCTGTATAGCTCAAAGAAACCGCCAACACCATTACGGCCAAAATGGTGATAAGCGGGCGGCGCCATTTGTAAAAAAAACCGCCCATGATCCGTCCCTCCCAAAAAGTCGTGGCTTAACGATGATTACGGCGTCGCAGGGCCTCCAAATGATGATGATCCTCCAGCACCATGCCAGTCCCTCTTACCACGGTCAACAGCGGGTCCTCGGCTTGATGAACCGGCATCCCGGTTTCCGAACTGACCAACCGGTCGAAGTTGCGCAGCATCGATCCACCGCCCGTCATTACGATACCGCGGTCCATAATATCGGCCGCCAATTCCGGGGGCGATTTTTCTAAAGTCGCCTTAATCGCTTCGACAATGGTATTTACGGTTTCGGACAAAGCACGTTGAATCTCGGTAGAGTTGACCTTGAGAGTTTTCGGCAATCCAGTGACCAAGTCACGACCTCTAACATCCATGGTTTCCTCATGATCCGGAGGATATGCGGAACCAATAGTAATCTTGACCTCTTCCGCAGTGCGTTCTCCAATCATCATGTTGTAAGTGCGCTTAATGTGATTGACAATAGCCTCGTCCATTTCATCGCCAGCCACGCGGATCGACTTGGAGGTAACAATGCCATCCAGTGAAATGATGGCCACTTCGCAGGTCCCGCCACCTACATCAACAATCATATTGCCGGTAGGTTCGTTCACCGGCAATCCGGCTCCAATTGCCGCTGCCATCGGTTCCTCAACCACCAAACATTCCCGAGCCCCGGCTTGTTGGGCAGCGTCTTTGACTGCTCGCTCTTCTACACCAGTCACACCCGAAGGCACTCCAATGACCACCAACGGATGAAATAAGCGGTTGTTGTTGCTGGCTTTTTTAATGAAGTACTTGAGCATCGCTTGGGTGGTGTCAAAGTCAGCAATGACCCCATCTTTCAATGGACGCACGGCACGAATGTTGCCCGGGGTCCGGCCCACCATCTGCTTAGCTTCTTGCCCCACGGCAATCATTTCTCCGGTCATTTGATCAATCGCCACCACCGAGGGTTCTTGAAGCACAATCCCTTTTCCTTTGACGAACACCACCGTATTGGCGGTTCCCAAATCAATACCCATATCCTTTGAAAAACCCGCGAACATGCTTCTCATGGGTTAATGAATCCCCCTTAACTCAATTTAGTCGTCTGCCCTTGGTGCAGGCTGACATGTTGTGAATGTCCTATAACAATATGGTCCAACACGGTAATACCCATGATGGTTCCTGCTTCTTCCAATCTTCGCGTCAGTTTGCGATCCTCCGGGCTTGGAGTTGGATCTCCGCTGGGATGATTATGCGCCACGATGATGGAAGCCGCTGAATGTGCCACCGCCCGTTTAAAAATCTCGCGCGGGAACACCTCGACACTGTCCAATCCCCCACGAAACACCGTATGAATGGCGAGCACGCGTCCTTTGGTATTCAATAAAATCACACGAAACTCTTCTTGATCCAAACCTGTCATATCTGACAGCAACAGGACCGCGTCCTCCGGTCCCTCAATGACGCCGCCCACTTCCTGTTTCGCCAACCGGGAACCAATTTCCAGCGCCGCCAGCAGCAAAGCCACTTTGGCCTTTCCCAGACCACGAACATTCAACAATTCCTCCGCGGTTCGGTTCCGTAATCCTTTCCAGCCATCCGCCAGCAACCCCTGGCTCACCTGAAGCACCGACTGTCCCGTGGTTCCAGTTCCTAATAAAACTGCCATAATTTCAGCATCACTTAAACTTCCCGGACCCCTGGACAGCAGCCTTTCTCGTGGTCGCTGATCCGACGGCAGATCTTGTACCCGGTAGGTCACGATGTTGCCCCGCCGGAACCGATCCGCTCGATAAGACGCGTAACCCTGTCGGTAGGCAAGCCCATGACGGTTTCCAAGTTCCCCTCAAACCCGACCACCCATTTACTGGCCTGTCCCTGAATGGCATAGCCGCCCGCCTTATCCATAGGCTCCCCGCTTTGAACATAGTCCGCGATTTCTAACGCCGTCAGGGGCCGAAAGGTCACATGTGCCGCCACCACATCAACATAGCCACGGCCGCTGTGGGCACAATACACTGCGACTCCTGTATACACCTGGTGTCGTTTGCCGCTAAGCCGTCGCAGCACCTCGCGGGCATGAGCCTCGTCGCGCGGTTTCCCGTAAATCTGACGCCCTTGCGCTACCACGGTATCCGAACCGATGATCACTGCGTCAGGATAATATCTGCTCCCTGTTATCGCTTTCGTTGCCGCTAACCGACGCACCAAGGATTGTGGACGTTCCTTGGGTCGTGCCGTTTCATCAATATTGGCTGGCACTGCAGTAAAAGTTAATCCCAGTTGCGTCAATAGCTGAATTCGTCGCGGCGATCCTGACGCCAATACATATTGAGCACTCAACCGGGAACCTCCTACCCTCTGCGTTGATACCAAAAAATACCGCCAATCAAGCCTATAATGCCCCCCAAATTAAGGGTTAACCAAGCTCCTAGTTGAAGTCCCACAACACCCAAGTTTAATGTCCATGGCGTTTCTGGAGAACTGCCAAATTGAAAATAGTTATGGCCGATTGGGCTCCACACGGGAGATAGCATTCGTCCGATCACAGAGCCAATGATAGCGCCGACCACAGCATAAAGCACAGCCATGAGAAATCCCTGATGGCGATGGCGCATATAAACCTCCTGATTAGGCATAGCTGGAATCACTGAAGTCCGCCATGAAATTTTGGGTCTTGTTCAGCATAACATCCGACATGTCTCGAGGGCAATTGTTGAAAAGCTTCCACTCTTGGTCAAATTCACCGTATTGTCTCCTATTGTTCGACAACATTGGCAGCCTGCGGCAAAAACACCCGATGCTGGTTAAGATAGCTCAAAAGCGCCAAGGATCCGCACACCAGCACAGCATCCTGGGGTCCTCCGCGACCTGTGCGGGCGTATCTTACCGCATCGAGGGGATCGTCGATAACCACCATCGGTACCGTGGATCCATAGCGCTCGAACAGCGGTAGCGGGTTGATGCCCCGGTCTCCCGGTACTTGAGTTAATGTGACACGGGCAGCAAATGGCAACAGCGCCTCCAACATGGCTGAACCCGGCTTGTCCTTCAATACGGCAAAAATGACATGCCATCGATAGCGATTCCATGGTTCTCGCGACAAGGTATTAACCAGCCCCATCACCCCGTGAAGGTTGTGGGCGCCGTCAATCACCCATAAGGGATTGTGGCTGACAACTTGAAAGCGGCCTGGCCATTTGACGGTCGCCCACGATTTTCTTAAGGCTTCCCAGTCCGAAATCCATCCCAGTTTCTGTAATACAGACAAGGCCGCGCGAGCGGTCGCCACATTTTCCATCTGATAGGCGCCTAAAAGCGGCACGCGCATAGCTCCGGCTTCTGAGTCACTCCACCAGACACCGGCGCTGTCGCATTCGGGGCTCAGTTCCGCTTCAAAAAATTCTACCCCCATTTGCTTCGACTTCTCCAACAAAACATCCTTGGCCGCGGGATACGGCTGGCGTGCGATCACCACACGGCTCCCGTTTTTGATTACCCCCGCCTTCTCGCTGGCAATTTGTTCTATGGTATTGCCTAACCGATCCATATGGTCAAAGGCGATCGGCGTAATCACCGTAAGCATAGGAGAAGGAATCACATTGGTGGCGTCCAATCGACCTCCGAGTCCCACCTCCACCACCGCCACATCTACGGCATGCTCTGCAAAAGCCAAAAATGCAAGCGCGGTAACCGCCTCGAAAAATGTCGGAATATCCGTCATTTGACTTCCGGCCGCCTCCACTTGGTCGCCAAGACGATTCCAGGCTTGTGGATCCAACGGCTCTAGATTAATCATCACCCGTTCGTTTATTTGGCCCAAATCAGGGGAAGTGGTAAGCCCGACACGATATCCTTGCGACATTAAGGCAGCGGTAATCAGCGTTGCAGTGGAACCTTTGCCGTTGGTTCCTGCCACATGAACAATCGGATATCGCAATTGAGGATTGCCTAAGCGTCGCAATAGATCAGCCGTACGTTCCATCCCGGGCCGCATTCCTATTTTGGTTAATCCTTGCCACCAATTTTCCTTCACGCCAGATCCTCCAAACGTTCCTGCAGACGTGCTAATCTGATTTCTAAATCCTTTTCCGCCGTACGCGCTTTTTCTACCACAACCTCCGGAGCCCTTTGACAAAAATTGGGATCAGCTAATTGCCGACGAACACGGTCCAACTCGGTCCGAGTCGTCTCTACGAGTTTGGAAAGCCGACGGTTTTCCTTATCAATGTCAACCAATCCCTCAAGGGGCACATATATGGTGGCCCCTGCGGCCACTTGCGAAATGGCGTGTGATGGTTTGCTAATCCCTTCGTCAGTTCTCGCCAGAATTGTCAAATGTGATATTCTTCCAAGTTCGCGAATCTCCTCTTGAACCGTTTGCAGTTGTGCCACACTCGAGTGGTCATCAACCCATATCCCTACATCGGCCCGCTTGCTCGGTGGCAACGTAAGTTCTGCGCGAAGATTTCGTATGCCGCGGATCAAATCCTGCAATGTCTGAAATTGTTTTTGATCGTCACCGCTAAATTCGATAGGTTGTTCACCAGGCCACGACGTCACCATAATGCTGTCGCCCCGATGAGGCAGGGCATGCCATAACTCTTCGGTGACAAAAGGCATAAATGGGTGCAGCAGTTTTAAGGCATCACTGACCACGTCAACTAACGTACGTAACACGGTTGCACGCTCCGCGTCAGACGACGACTTCAATCGCACCTTTGCCAGCTCGATATACCAGTCGCAGTAATCATCCCAAAGAAAATCGTAAATCACCCGAGCGGCTTGCCCAAAGTCAAAATTCTCCAGATAGGCGGTGATGTCCTTGGTTGCGATATTTAGGCGATACCGAATCCATCGATCGGCAAGATGGTTCGACGGCGTGTCGTTGGATGCCATCACACCTTTGTCGAGGTTCATCAAGACAAATCGCGTCGCATTGTAAATCTTATTGGCAAAGTGGCTCCCCGCCTCGACCCGCTCCGCACTGTAGCGTTGATCATTGCCAGGCGCTGACGATAATACCAGCGCTATGCGTAAGGCGTCCGCCCCATACTTATCAATCACATCCATGGGATCGACGCCGTTTCCTAGCGATTTACTCATCTTTCGCCCCTGTTCATCTCGCACCAATCCGTGCATGAGCACGGTGCCGAACGGGACTTGTCCGGTAAAGTGAACACCTTGCATAATCATGCGGGACACCCAAAAGAAAATAATGTCATAGGCGGTGGAGAGTACCGAGGTTGGATAGAAGGTGGCCAGATCTTCGGTCTGGTGCGGCCACCCCAATGTGGAAAATGGCCATAAGGCCGAAGAAAACCATGTGTCTAACACATCATCGTCCTGATGCACCGTACCCCCACAGCGTGAACAGCTCTCAGGCGGGACTCGGGAAACCAAGACATTATCACAGTCGTCGCAGTAATAGGCTGGTATCCGATGTCCCCACCAAATCTGACGCGACACACACCAATCTCGAATGTTGTTCATCCAGTTCATATAAATTTTTTCAAACCGTGGCGGAACAAATTCAATAGCACCGGAGCGCACGGCTTCAATTGCAGGCTCCGCCAAAGGAGCTATACGAACAAACCATTGTAGGGACAACAACGGCTCAATCGCCGTGCCACACTTCTCGCAATGCCCAACTGAATGTGTAATATTCTCCACTTTAACAACTAGACCCAGCGCATTCAAATCGTCGGCCACTTGCTTCCGCGCCTGATACCGATCCAACCCCTGATAGGCTCCAGATTTTTCTGTCATCCGACCGTCATCGCCGATGACCTTGAGTCGTTCGAGACGATGACGGTCGCCTATCGCGAAATCGTTAGGATCATGTGCAGGCGTTACCTTGACTGCTCCGGTGCCATACTCTGGATCCACATACTCATCTGCCACCACAGGGATTAACCGGTTCATCAAAGGCAAACGAACCATTTCTCCCACATAGGCTTTCCAGCGTTCGTCGTTGGGATGGACGGCTACCGCCGTATCACCGAGCATGGTTTCCGGACGGGTGGTGGCTACGGTGATACTGCCCTCGCCATTTGCCAAGGGATACCTGATGTACGTCAGCGTTCCGGGTTCATCAACATGATCCACTTCGATATCCGACAAAGCGGTTAAACAAGAGACACACCAATTGGTAATGTAGTGGCCGCGGTATAATAGCCCTTCCTCGTACAGTCGAACAAAGACCTCGGTCACCGCTTCGGATAAGCCCGGATCCATGGTAAAGCGAAGGCGGCTCCAATCCACCGAAGCTCCCAGACGTTCGATTTGCCAAAGAATTTCCCCGCCATATTTGTCTTTCCACTGCCACACCTGTTGCACAAACTGTTCGCGGCCCATTTCCCGCCGATCATGTCCTTGGCTGCGTAACATTTCGTCGACTTTCATTTGAGTGTGAATCCCAGCATGGTCAGTGCCTGGCAACCACAGTGTGTTATCCCCTAGCATACGGTGAAATCTAATCAAAATATCCTGCCACGTGGTGTTGAGCGCATGTCCTACATGCAACACTCCCGTCACATTGGGCGGAGGCATCACAATCGTGAAGGATTTTTTGTCTGGGAGCTGGCTCGGCTCGAAATACCGGCCTTGCCGCCAATATTGATACCATTTCTGTTCCACGGCATGCGGATCGTAACGTGAACTCAGTTCTGTCATGGGCTGCCTCCTTGGACTGGGTTCGTGACGCAAAAACAACTCCCTTCGCTTAAGGGCGAAGAGAGTTGTCTCGCGGTACCACCTTAATTTGCGCAAACATGCGCCTCAATATCGCGATAACGGACGGTCCCCGTTTTGGTTCGTGGCGCGCACTGCCAAAATACCTCGGGGTCCACCCCCAAGGCAGTCTAGATGAAGTCTCACCAAATCCTTCACTCTCTACGCCAGACTGCTCTCGGTTTT
>JAMDDZ010000132.1 GCA_023488565.1 Bacillota bacterium
TAGGCTTGGGGCCAATCCAAAATATTCGCATCGCAATAGTTTACATAAGCGCCTCGAGTATCAGGCAGCATCGCCCGACGAAACGACTCCACCCAATTAATGTGCGCCTCCACTTGGCTATCCTCGGTGCAATAGGCCTGATATTGCAAACCGGCCCGTACACCCCGCCGACTGGGTGTATCCAGGCACAAAATCATATCCTAAGCGCTTCATTAAGATATCGGCATATTGCACACAAATCTCTATTCGGACAGCCCACGGTAAGTTGCTTCGCTCACCAAAAGCGTCCTATTCAAATCATAGGCTCATCGACCAATCTCAGTACCAAGAGAGCACTGAATTCGCACATTAAACATCTGGAAGGGGTATACAGGGATTTCAAGGATGCCGGTTAATGTGATCCCGTTGAACGATAACACGGCTCCATATTAAAATGACCGTCAGAATTCGGCTATCGCTGAAGGTGGCCGTAGTTCCTCGTTAGTAGTATACTAGCGCAATCACCGTAAAAAGGAGCCGGCAATGAACAAATGGACCGTCTTGCGAAGTCAGTACGTAACCCAGAACCCTCCCTTCAATCGCACTCGACGTGATCGAGTCAAGCTACCTAACGGGGCGGAATTTGACTATGATGTCCAAGAATATCCAGATTGGGTTAATGCCATCGTACTCACTCCCGAAATGAAGGTTGTCTTGGTGTATCAATACCGCCATGGCATCGGGGACTTTTCTCTTGAGATCCCAGGCGGCATGTCTGAACCGGGAGAGGAGCCAATTATCGGCATTATCCGAGAAGTATCGGAAGAAACAGGATACCAATCAGAGCGTCCTCCGGTCTTTCTCGGTGAATTCCAACCTAACCCCGCGACCAGCAACAACCTGGTACGCAGTTATCTGTTTCAAAATGCACTGCCGATAGGACAACAACATTTGGATGCCAACGAAGATATCGAGATTCGCCTGATGCCCTTCGATGATTATGAGGACCTCATTCATGGCGGCCAAGCTCCACATATGTTTTCTGCTTTTGCCTACTATTTAGCCCGACATTACTTATCCCATGCATCCTCCTCACCTACTAATCATTAAGTGCGGACAATGCCCCCTGAATAATTCAGCGAATAAAGCTCATCGTCTGCGCGCCAAATCTTTTCAGTGCCTTGAAACCGATCGATTCCGCCCTTATGGGTGTTACGATATACGAAATCGTGGTCTCTAAATTCTTCGGCTCCCCAATATGGATGGCTGGCCGAGACAATTCGTAATGCGTACCGACGAAAGGCGTACACCGTCCTGGCTTCTTCCTTAACGTGAATCTTGATGCCGCCCGCGTATACCATGGACCAGTGCGGTTCGTCGTTTTCATATACCACTTCCTGGCCTGCAAAAAAAGACATCCCGTAATAAATGTCGCGATACAGGTAGTCGCCATACCGAAATTCCAATTGCTTGGTTCCCGGCACCAGAGGATTAACGGAGGCCGCATCGCCCTGGGATAAATAACGTCTTTATCGAGAGGGGGAATACAATACGACATGTCTTACCTCGCACGATGGCCACAATTAGCCTCTTCCGCCTCATTGGAATTGTTTTGACTGCCATAATTTTACTTTCGGCCACTCGGCGTGTGACGCCCAGCATCGTTGATCTGGAAATTATCATTATAGGCTCTAGTACTCTTTCGTCATGACGAATTTATGGTAGCAGCGATTTGGCATACAAGGAAGCCTCTGGCTCGTTGACGTGATTATAGGTGAGCTCCTTACTGGTGAATTTTTCGCATCCGGACTCAATGACTCCGGCGTTGTTGCCGGTATTTGCATATGAAGCGGAAGTCTATTGGCCATCGCGCGGCCTCGTGATGGGAAGCCTTAGTGCGGGCCTTCTCTTGATCAACACGTGGTGGGTGCGTCTGTGGGCGCACGTGCCAACCTTCTCGCGAATCACCTCGTGTTTTGGGTGGGAACACTCGGCCCCTTGATAGCATTTCCTTTGATAATCGGCCTATTGCCATCGCTTCCTTCCCCCGACCAGAAGACCATGCCACCCAATCATCGATTCTCAGTGCCTCAACCTCTATTTCCCTTTCCCAAACCGATTTATCCGGGCCAAAGTCCTCAACAGATGCGACACAGAGTTCTTAAGCGATCTGTCACTCAGACACGTTGCGTGTGGACTATCCATTGGTTTCTGCCAACGCCTGTGCAGGTCCGACCGAAGACACTGGTTAAGAAGGTGATAACCATTTCCTTAGACTCCTTACTCCGCGCGAAACAGAAATTTCTAATCGGAGGCGTAAAGGCGAGTCGTTGCGTCAAATTGCACGCAATCTCCATGTGGATTATAGTACTGTCAACCATCCCGGCCTGAAGGTTGGAGCTTGAAGAATCCTTTAAGTTCCATCGGTTGACCAGCATGTGCTGCCGGAACTGACAGCAGCTTCCGCCGGAATGCTGTGGGAGGCGAGCGGCTCCGTTCTCGCGGTGCAAACCCGGGGGTGCTTCTCCAGCTCCCGGATCTTCGGACACGATGTGGATTGGAAATATGGCACTGATTGTTCTGAGCTTCGTTCTTGGATGGGCCTCGTATTCGCGCAAGGGATTCGGCAACGATTCCTTGAATTCCGGGCCACAAGACCATAAGACAAGTAAATCCGCCGACCAATTACGGCAAACAGGGTTCGGTCGCCGACTATTTGCGGATCCATAAGTCCCTTTAAAGAAGCGGGCCTGCCATTTCGCTCGATGCGATGTCGTCTATGTTGAAGACCTGAGCCATTTGGCGCGATGGAGATTAGTGCGTCCGTGGGGCCAGTGATGGTGCTGGAACGCATACGCCGATCTCGGCACGGGTCCCCTGACAAGTCGGCTGATTATGACCCTCGATGCGTTGACTCGTCTCGCGGTGACACTCATTATTGTCATTATGACGGTTCCCGAACACGCTCTTTGGGTAGCATTAGTCGCAGTCTTAATGATCCACCAAGTTTCGCTCCTAACCGCGGTTGCCTTCGCGTCGGTTCCTGCTGTGGTTATTGCGGAGTGGTGGCTTGCCCGCCTTCAAGGCCGTAGGATGATTCGGTGCCATACGGACCTTGCGTCCGCAACTACCACAGCGCTCGAAACCTTCTAGCTTGATCAAACTGCGAATCCAAGTGGTAACAGGTCCATGCTATACTCAAGCCATTGCCGTATTGCCGTTTTAACAAATCTATACCAAAGAGCAATTCTTGCGACAAACATTGGATTCGATATGCAGCCATAACCGATTAATGTCAGTCAAGATTCCATGACATCCCACACTTGCGCTACCAGTCCTGTTTCGAGAAAGGAATGCCATTCGCAATGCTATTAACAATTACCACGACCTATTCACCGGCAACCGAACTGGGATATTTATTGCATAAACATCCGAACAAGGTTCAGACGTTTCCCTTGACCTTTGGACAGGCTCACGTCTTTTATCCCGAGGCTACCGCCGCACGCTGCACTGCGGCTCTGTTGTTGAGTGTGGATCCGGTGGGCTTAGTCCGCGGCAAAACCAGAGGCGATGGTCTTGTTGACCAATATGTCAATGACCGTCCCTATACGGCATCCTCCTTTCTGTCCGTTGCGATAGCCCAAGTCTTTGGCACAGCATTAGCGGGGCATTGCAAAGCACGTCCTGAATTGGTGGAACAACGCCTGCCGCTCGAGGCCACCATTGCAGTGGTGCCGAGCCAAGGCGGTACGCCCTTGATTCGAAGTTTGTTTGAACCGCTGGGCTACACGGTATCCGCGACAAGTTACTCGCTCGATGAGCAATTTCCCCAATGGGGGGATAGCCCGTATTATACCGTCAGGCTAAGTGCCACCTTGCCTCTGTACCAATTGTTGAACCATTTATATGTTCTGATACCGGTTCTGGATAACGACAAGCATTACTATGTGGGTGATGATGAAGTCGCCAAGTTGCTGCGCCATGGTGATGGCTGGCTGGAATTTCACCCGGAACGTCAACTCATCGCCAAACGTTATCTAAAGCGTAGCCGGCATTTGACCACGATCGCTCTTTCCCGGCTGGTTCCCGAGAATGTTGACGAAGAACCTTCATCGCTAACACCAGAGAATCAGGTACCGTCCTTGCATGAGCAGAGGTTGATGATGGTTGTCGAGGAACTGAAAAAGCACGAGTCGCACCGCGTGCTTGACCTCGGTTGCGGCGAAGGCCGCCTGCTTCGCTATTTGCTGAAAGATCCTTCATTTAAGGAAGTCGTCGGGTTAGACGTCTCACATCCAGCACTCGCGCGAGCACAAGAACGCCTGCATCTAGACCGACTTCCATCCCACCTGGACGGCAAAGTCACGTTGCTTCATGGATCGTTAACCTATCGCGATCGACGCTTGGAAGGGTTTGACGCGGCAGCCCTGGTCGAGGTCATCGAACATCTGGATCTATCGCGGATTCCTGCGTTTGAACGAGTCGTTTTTGAATTTGCTCGCCCTAAAGTCGTCGTGGTGACCACCCCCAATGCCGAATACAACCGCCTATACCCTTCATTGCCACAAGGTGCCATGCGCCATAAGGACCATCGCTTTGAATGGACCCGTCAGCAATTCGCCGATTGGGCACAAAAAGTAGCACGTCGTTTTGGGTATGCGGTCCGCATCGACGGCCTGGGGCCCCAGGATCCAACTGTTGGTTCGCCAAGCCAAATGGGGGTGTTTACACAACATGTTGGCTAAAATTCCCGAACTGTCCCTTGTATTGCTGATCGGCGCATCAGGCTCGGGCAAGTCAAGTTTTGCCCGCGAGCACTTTCTTCCTACCGAGGTTTTGTCATCCGACGCCTGTCGAGCAATGGTCTCAGACGATGAAGCCAATCAATCCGCTACGGGTGATGCCTTCGATATTCTGCATTACATTGCGGGAAAACGTCTGGCTCGAGGTCGCCTCACGGTCATTGATGCCACCAATGTGCAACCCGAAGCCAGACGGTCACTGATTGCGCTGGCCCGACAGCACCACGTTCTGGTTACCGCCATTGTCCTGAACCTGCCCGAACAAGTCTGCATCGATCGAAACATTGGGCGAGCCGACCGACAATTTGGCCGTCATGTTATTCAAAAGCAAATTCGCCAACTGAAAGCCTCTTTGTCCAAACTTCGCCGAGAAGGCATGCACCAAGTCATTATCCTCTCGTCCGAAGACGAGATCGCAGCGTTCCATTGGACACGTCAGCCCCTGTGGAACAATAAATCGGACGATCACGGTCCCTTTGACATTATCGGCGATGTGCACGGATGCTTTGACGAATTGCACGCCTTGGTAGAGAAATTGGGATACCACGTCCTTCAAGACTCAACGGGAACTTATCAAATTCGGCATCCCGAATCACGCAAATTAGTCTTTCTTGGCGACCTAGTCGACCGTGGTCCTAAGATTACCGACGTATTGCGTTTTGTCATGGATGCCGTCGACAGCGGCACCGCCTTGTGCGTCCCCGGGAACCACGAGTGGAAGCTATTGCGCCAACTTAAAGGGATTCCGGTGACGGTATCTCATGGGCTCCAAGAAACGCTGGATCAGCTCGCCCGGAAGGATAACGCATTTCGTGAGCGCACCAAAAAATTTTTTGGACGGCTGGTTAGTCACTACGTACTTGACGGTGGTCGTCTTGTTGTCGCACACGCCGGGTTGCCAGCATCGATGCATGGCCGGGGTTCCGCCAAAGTTCGCGAATTTGCACTCTATGGCGAGACCACGGGGGAAACCGACGAATTCGGCCTGCCTATTCGGTACAATTGGGCCGCTGACTACCGGGGAAGTGCTACGGTAGTCTATGGCCATACCCCGATCCCACGACCGGAGTGGCTTAACCACACCATCAACATTGACACCGGCTGCGTGTTTGGGGGTCGACTGACGGCATTGCGTTATCCTGAGAACGAATTGGTGGATGAGGCCGCGCGCCGCGTCTATACCGATCCCATTCGTCCATTAAATTTTCATCCCGTATCCCAACTCTCTGCCCAACAAGTGCATGACGATGTGCTGGATATTGCCGATATTGCAGGCAAGCGACGCGTGCAAACCAACCTCATGGGCACGGTTACTGTGCCCGAAGAGAACTCAGCGGCGGCTTTGGAAGTACTGAGCCGATTTGCCGCCGATCCGAAATGGCTGATTTATCTGCCCCCCACTATGTCACCCGCAGAAACCAGCCAAGAATCCAACACGCTTGAACATCCCATGGAGGCCTTTTCGTATTTCCAACACCAAGGCGTCGCGGAAGTTATCTGTGAGCAAAAACACATGGGCTCGCGCGCGGTCATCATAGTGTGTCGAGATGGTCGTGTTGCCACGCGCCGATTCGGCGTGCAAGAGAACAGCCTGGGTATTGTTTACACACGTACCGGTCGCCACTTCTTTGAGAATCCCGATATGGAGCAGGCCGTGCTCGATCGAGTACGAATGGCTTCGGAAACCGCCGGATTGTTTGAGCGGTTGCAAAGTGATTGGCTACTATTTGACGCTGAAATCATGCCATGGTCGCTCAAAGCTCAGGATCTGTTACAACGCCAGTATGCTGCGGTTGGTCGTGCCGCCCATATTGGACTCGCGGCGGCCTTAGATACCCTAACGCAAGCAGCCCGGCGTGGTCTCGATACAGCCGACCTTATATCGCAAATTACCTCGCAGCAAACCCATGCCGAACAATTTATCGCTGCCTATCGGCACTACGTGTGGCCGGTCGGATCGCTTAATGATCTGAAAATCGCACCGTTTCACCTGTTGGCATCAGAAGGTAAAGTGCACATGGACCGGGACCATTTATGGCACTTGGCACAACTGCAGTCGCTGACTGCTGCAGATTCCGCACTAATGATGTCGACACCCATGCTCCGCGTTCTAGTGGACAAACCCGGGAGCATTGAGGCAGGGGTGGCATGGTGGGAAAACATCACGGCGGCAGGTTTCGAGGGCATGGTAGTCAAGCCACAACCGTTTGTAGCACGAAACAGCGGGGGCAAGTTGATTCAACCGGCTATCAAGGTTCGGGGGCGTGAATACCTCCGCATTATTTATGGTCCCGATTATACCGCCAAGGAAAATCTAGATCGTCTCCGACATCGAGCCCTGGCAGCCAAACGGGCATCTGCACTGCGTGAATTTGCCCTGGGATTGGAGGGACTTCAAAGGTTTGTTGCTGGAGAGCCGTTACATCGGGTACACGAATGCGTACTCGCTGTGTTAGCTCTTGAAAGTCAGCCGATCGATCCCCGCCTTTAGCCCTAAGGCGTATTCCTGGTTGACTAATATCGGCCATCGATTTGGCCCCTACCGATGGATCTCTTGCCGATTTAGCTCACGGGCTAATCCGGCATGGTCCCATTAGAACCCGTTTTTATCTAGTATGCCTTTCGCATTCGCGGTGGCCTTTCAGGCACCTGATCGCTACCGCGATGCAATGGCCTTCCTGATGTATTCGGGAATTAAGACCAACTCCGTTCGCATCACCTGGCGGCTTCCCTTTTCGATGCATTCTTCCCAAAAGGCCAGATGAATGCGGTCGATTTCTGCGATAGAGTTCTGAATTGGACGTCCCCCGGCATCTTTGAATTCCACCCACCACAGATACATCTCATCTCCAAGTTCCTCGGAGAAAATTGCCTCAAAGTACATGTTTTCTGCATCGAGAGTAGCGCGGCATTCGTCTATCCGTTGATTGAGAATCCC
>JAMDDZ010000020.1 GCA_023488565.1 Bacillota bacterium
CCACAAAGCATAGTCCTGACGAATGTTCTTTTCGTACTGTTGATAGCGCGCCGCTTTGTTCTGATTCTTTGAACCTCTTTTTCGCCGAGACGCTTTGCGTTGCCATGTCGTGTGTTGTTTGCGATGCCGCTGGATGCGGACTTGTTGCACGGGATCGAAATCGCGAATCTGGCCGTCGGACGTGACCCAAGGCTTCGCCACGCCGCGATCCCCGCCGGGCGTAAGCTCGGGCATCGTCACATCGGGATCCTCCGCGGCAAACGACAGCTGAATCCTCCAACGAACAAACGTTCTTAGCCTAGTGTACCGTTCCCCGGCTTTATCGGCAATGAGACGCACTGACGAGAAGAAAAAAATCTGGTGTCCTCAACGGCCGCCACCCGCTTGACCCCCTCCCGGCTTCGCCTGGGAAGGAGAATACGCGAGCTTTATGTTCAACTTTGTTCCTTCCATTTCTCTACTAATTAGCTTTGTAATATATGCTTAATGTAAAGGGGTGGGTGACCATACTCCACGATTACCCAGCTTGTGGAACTTCACAGAAATATTACGAATGTTAGGCAAAATTGTAAAAAACACTACGGAACGTTGTATAATGTGAGAAATATTCAACAGTATGACTATAGCTTTGTGGTCGACAGATAATGATAACTGGATTTTCCGGTGCCATAATTTAACGACGTGCGATAAATACTGGTTTAAGGTCGTAGAGTTAGGCGCGGGGTAAGGGGATGAGTGCGCAACGATGACAAGCCGGAGCGATGACTTGGAACGAATGTTGAAAACCTTGATTCCCGCATGGATATCTCAGCCACTGGGTGTCACCAAAATTTCTGGCGGTATGACCAATGAGAACTTCTGCGTACAAGTCGCCGAAGAAGCATTCTTTGTCCGTTTGGGAGGAGAAGGGGCTGAACAACTCGGCATTGACCGCGATGTGGAATACTTGGCCACAGTGACGGCGGGAGATCTGGGCGTAGCCCCTTTGGTACGCCACTATTTACGGGAACAGCGCATCTTGATTGCCGACTATGTTATGGGCCGCACCCTGTCCTCCGACGAACTTTCCCAACCCTGGCGTATGGAACAGGTGGTCGAATTATTACAGAAAATCCATCACACGGCGCCCGCGGTCACTTCGTTTTCTGTATTTCACGTGATTCGACACTACTGGGAATTGGTGCGCAGTGCCCCATTAGTCGGTAGGCAGGCAATAGAGGCGGTGCTTAGCATAGCACAGCGGATTGAAGCCTGTTTACCTTTTCAACCCTCTGGCCTATGCCATAACGATTTGTTGGCTGCGAATTTTGTGTTGGATCCGAAATCCGATCGGATATGGCTGGTGGACTGGGAATATGCGGGGTTAGGAACGCCTTATTTTGATTTAGGAAACTTTGCCTCTAACCAACGGTTGTTGCCGTCTCAAGAAGAAACTTTGGCTCGACTGTATTTCAAAGAACCCGAAGTGCAGCTTCATGTCGCCGCTATTCGCCTTATGCGAGTGATGTCGGACTTGCGGGAAGCTCTTTGGGGATCGGTGCAGCGATTGGTATCTCCCCTAGATTTCGATTTTGAACAATATGCTAGAGACCATTTTTACCGGGTACAGCAGGCGGTACAGAGTTCTGCCGTAGAACAAGCGCTCCAGATATTGGAATAACGCGACGAAAAAAATTGGATAAAGGTGGGCAACAATGAAATCAGAAGCGCGAGTCGTCATTATTGGCGGAGGGGTGGCCGGGACCAGCATTGCTTATCACTTAACTCTGCTTGGTTGCCACGATGTGGTGTTGTTGGATCGTAACGAACTTACCAGCGGGTCTACGTTTCATTCGGCGGGTTTGGTTGGACAATTGCGATCATCAGTGTCTTTGACAAAAATGTTGATGTATAGCGCAGAGTTGTATCGTCGTCTCAAAGAGGATACGGGGGTGGATCCGGGATGGCGAGAGGTCGGGAGCCTACGAGTCGCTTCCACACCGGAGCGTTTTGAGGAGTTGCAACGCCAGGCAGGATGGGCCAAAACGTTCGGGCTGCCCTTAGAGTTGGTATCGGCTGAAGAAGCCCGCGACTTGTTTCCCTTGATGGATCCCAAAAACATCTTGGGTGCCGCCTATTTGCCCACGGACGGGTACCTTGATCCCAGCAATCTAGCGCAAGCATTAGCTAAAGGCGCCCGACTGCGTGGCGCTGAAATCAATACCTTCACGCGGGTTACAGCCATTGAGTCCGAACATGGAAGGGTAAGCCGAGTGGTGACAGATAAGGGCGTCATTAAAGCTGAGATTGTGGTGAATGCCGGCGGTATGTACTCGGGTCAAATTGGACGTCTGGCAGGCATTCATGTGCCGGTGATCCCAATGCAACATCAATACATTATCACCACCGCGCTTGATGAGATGGATTCAAACGTGATGGACCGGTTGCCTACAATGCGGGATCCCGACAATTTGGTATATTTCCGCAGTTGGGGTCGTGGTTTAGTGATGGGGGGGTATGAAAGAACTCCAGCCCCCTGGGGGCTAGAAGGAATTCCCGAAACCTTTAATGGGCAGTTGTTGTCTCCGGATTGGGACCGCTTCACTCCCATTATGGAAGGCGCCATTCTCCGAGTTCCGGCGATGGAAGGGGCGGGGATCCAAACTTTCATCAACGGTCCAGAAGCCTTTACCCCTGATGGAGAATTCATATTAGGAGAATCGGAGTTGCACGGATTTTTTGTAGCAGCCGGGTTTTGTGCGCACGGAATTGCTGGAGCAGGAGGTACGGGTCGCATAATGGCGGAATGGATTCTAGAAGGAGAGCCTTCGCTGGATCTTTGGAAAATGGATATCCGGCGCTTTGGTCCGCAGTATCGCAGCCAAAACCTGACGCTGCAAAGAACGCGTGAGATTTATTCCACATATTATGACATTCGTTACCCGCATGAGGAAAACTACAGTGCGCGTCCCCTGCGGGAATCTCCGGTATATCCGCAGCTAATGACACTTGATGCAGAATTTGGCGAGAAGGCCAACTGGGAGCGGGTCAATTGGTTTCGTTCCAATGAGGTCGATGATGAATCCGAGCGTCCCTTAGGATGGGCGGGACAAGTGTGGTCTTCGGCGATTGGAGTGGAGCATCGCGCCACCCGGGAGGGCGTGGCACTGTTCGACGAGACCTCTTTCAGTAAGTTTGAAGTCTCGGGGCCAGGAGCACTGCAACTGTTGCAGTATTTGTGTGACAACGACTTGGACAAACCGGTAGGATCTTTGATTTATACGCAAATGCTCAATGCCAAAGGGGGCATTGAATGTGATCTGACGGTCGCGCGTCTAGCTGCGGATCGATTCCGCCTGATTACCGGTACGGCCTTTGGACACCATGATATGGGGTGGGTAAAGAAACACCTGCCGCTCGACGGAACGGTGCACTTGCAAGACGTGACATCACAGTATGCTTGTCTTGCATTATGGGGTCCAAAAGCCCGGGAGATTGCTCAGAAACTTATCATTGAGGATATTAGCAACCAGGCTTTCCCTTATATGACGGCCAAGTGGGTTTCAGTGGGAGATGTCTTGTGTTGGGCCTCTCGGGTAACGTTTGTCGGAGAACTGGGATGGGAATTTTATTGCCCGATGGAGTATGGGCTGCGGTTGTGGAACCTTTTGTATGAGGCAGGACAGCCTTACGGGCTGGTTCCTGGAGGATACCGTGCGATCGACTCGTTGCGTCTCGAGAAAGGCTATCGGGTCTGGGGGGCCGATGTCACACCAGAAACAACGCCTTACGAGGCGGGCCTGGGGTTTTGCGTCAAGCTCGAAAAAGAGGACTTTATCGGCAAAGAGGCACTGACAAAGCAAAAAAGCCTGGGTGTCACCCAGCGGTTGCGCTGCATTGTGATAGGGGAAGGTCGGCATGTGGCAGAAGGCGGGGAGCCAGTCCGGTGGCATGACCAAATTGTTGGCAGGGTCACAAGCGGCGGATATGGGTATACTCTGAGAAAGAGTATTGCCTACGCTTATCTGCCCACCACTGTTCCCATGGCTGATACGGTGGAACTGGAAATCAATGGACAATGGGTTTCAGGTTTGGTGTCCAAAGATCCGGTGGTGGCTAAAGCGCCCGGACTTAACGGCTAATAAACGGCCCCCGGCACACGTGTTGGGGGCCGTTTCCATGTTCGCTGCAGGTGGGTTCGCTCCTTTTGCTAGGTGTCCTGAACTGTCGGGTACATTTGGGACATGGGGCTGGTGTCTGTCGCACATTGAGAGGTTTTCATTTTGCTTATGCCGATCTCCCCAGGTGCCGCTTTGGTTCTATGGTCTCATTAAGGGGTAAACGGATTCCTCGACATTTATGATGGGAAACGCCCTGCTTAGCATGGGAAAAATCGTCTGCATGAACGACCACGAAAACGGCCCCTCAAGTACGATTACGCCCCATAAGTTAGCGCGTATGGGGCAATCTCCCCGACGAGATGCTAGCGCAACTCCTGCGGGAACCATGCGGGCAAGGCGTCTGCCGGCACGGTTCGACGCGCATTACCACCCGCCCAGCGTGGGGTTTCTTGGGGTGCTCCCAACAGAATCATTGTCCAAAACCGTTCCATCGGCGGCGGGAGCATCGCAGCATGCCCAGGCTCCGTAATCCACGCCTGAATGGTCTCCCAACCGTACACCCGGAATAACCAGTCCCAATCCTCGACGGTACCATTCGATAACACGGTGGGAATAATAAGCGCTGCATGGTGCTCGCTGTCCAATCGGTCTGCATGATAACGATAGAAAAGCCGTTGAATGGGATCGGGCAGCATCATAGCCGGGGACCTCGCGGTGGCGGTGCAGGGGGCCCAAATCGCTGGTTGGCCCAGTTCTGAACCTGCCGAATCAAATCCTGAGTAATCGTATCAAAGGATTGCGGGGTCACTAACAGGCTCAACGCGCTATCCCGGTCCGGGAGATCTTGCGTGTAGGTTAATTGCTGGAGGAACAAACGCGCGGAAAATGCATCGCGATAGGTGTCTCGAGCCCAATGCATGAGATCATCCAGCGACACGATGCCCTGGGTCAACACAGCGTGGAGATCGAGATAATCGCGGGCCTGCGCCCGGCGTCCCACCGTATACGCTTTTTGCACCGCCACATCCCGGGCGTCCGCGACGGCTAACCCTCGCCACGAATGATAGGCGAAGTGGTGGGAAAACGGATAAGCCAGGAGCGTCACCGACACGTCGTCGAGGCGCCACTGAATTTGTTCCACCGTGTTGAGGTTCCATTGAACATGGGTAAATTGTGTCAGCATTTCATTCATTCCCGGCAGGGGTGGCAACGTCTCCGTCGGACTTCGAGTAAAGAAATCCAAATCTCGCGATTGCCGATGGCCAAGATGTAACGCCAAACCCGTGCCTCCAGCCAAATAGAATTGGCTCATCGCTGGCCATTGCGCCAACATCGATGCCACCGTCGCTGTTCCCGTAGGAAGCAGATCCTCGTACACTCCTACCACCTCTCTCTGCCTATTATAGCAATGGTGCAGTTGACGGGCTAAGCCAAAACCCGTCGCGCGGGCCGGTCTCATAGCAAATTAAATCATCAGAAGGGTTGCCGCATCCGCCTGACGGCGCACCTGGGGCACGCTATCCCGTCGATACGGAATCGTGCCCAAGTCGGGGGCGCGTTCTTGCGCGGGGAGTGCTTCCTCAATCACAGTGGTTTCTGCAGACAAGTCGAAGCCGAGATATAAATCTTCCTCCATCCATAGTGTACCCACGGATATCAGGATTAGGCTGGTGTCATCATTCTGGCTACAACCCCTCAATACCTTGGAACGGATTACTGTGCGAGTACCTGAAGATTGCCGAGAAACGGATCGGGATTGCCGCCATACAGTTGTTTGATATGGCCACAGACAGCGAACCAAAAGGACAGCGATTGAGTTTTGGGATGCCAGTAACGGCGTACTGCCGTAGGCCACGGCGGATGTGCGCCAGTGACACACTGCGCTGCGTATTGCTGCATCACCCAGCGCGTTTTGTCGGCGCAGGTAAATAGTCCCTCAAAGCGATGAAAGAGCGGTTCGAGGTGCCTTTCCAAAAAATCGGCATGTTGATCGAGAAACACGAGATGATCACGTGCTGATTCGTCGAGGTCCGAATAGGTTCGACACACAGCCGCCTCGATCAGTTGATTCCACGGGAACAACACCTCGAGGGAAAACGTTTCGAGGCCGTGGCGAATCATGGCTTGGAGATGTGGCCAAATCGGCGCGATGGCTGCATCGCGGGCTTCTTCATCCTGACGAACCAGGCCCTCAAGCACTGCACGGAGCGCCGCCTGAAATCGCACGAATTGACTTTACAGGCGGGGCAAATGTTTGTTATCCCGAGGGGCATTGGGCACCGATCTATGCCGGGCAAGACCGACATCGGAAATGTGGTATTAGAGCTCAAGGTTTCAGTGAACTTCACCTTGTGAACCCAGAAAAATATGGAGAGTCAGGAATCCCATGTCCGAACCCGTCACCTGTTTTTGACCGATGCCGACTGGATCTAGAATGCTGCGTGATCAAAAATGGCGCAATTGCCATGAAGGGTGATCGCATCATTGCGATTGGCCCTACAGCAGAACTTACCAAGCAATATTCGGCACCTACGGTGCGTTCTCTTCCCGTCCGTTTAATTATACCGGGGTTAGTGGATGGACATATTCACAGTAGTTTTCAACCGATCTGTGGGCTTGCCGACGAGGTGGGCAGCCAAAAGTTTCTGGTCCGGAAATTAGTACCCAGGAGACGCGGAGTCGAGACAACACGAACCCAAGGGCTGGTGTATGCCAAATATGACCACTTATTTCGGTGTGTTCCGAAGCCGTGGGGGATCCCGGGCCCTGAAGATCCCTGCAGTGACCCCGCTACAAGCCGAGTAAACGCTTTAGCCGACGCAGGAGGTGAGCGTTACCGCATAACCGAGCCCTTGCAAATTCGCAATGGCTTTCCGTTTCACGGATTCTTGGTCGCGTTGGATAAAGTACTCTCCGCCTAAAATCGGCATAGGGTTCCCCTCGAGCGTGCACAATCCAGAGGCGTGGGCAAATCGAATGGGCCACGGCCATGGCCGCCCGTTTGGGACCCAAATACGGCAGCAGACGTCGATATTGAACTCCCCAGTACGTGTTTTTACTGTGACGGGGGGATCGGGCCCCCTCAAAAGGGCGGGTCCGCTCCGCAATTTCCCGATCCGCTTCGGCTACCCCTCTAACTCGACCAAGTGCTCCCGAGACATCCGCAACACCCACCGTTGATGGGCACCCAGGACCCCTGTGAGGGCTCGGGCTAATAGATGGGCCGACGCCCGAATGCGGGGATTGACCAGAGCAGCCAAGCGTTCCGCATCCTCCTCGCCTTGTGCCAAGGTTTGGAGCATGGCCTGACCCGGGATGCCTAAGACATCGGCAATGGACATTCCCCCCTTCGAGGACTTTTTGAATGCGAGTGACCTCGCGCGACCGTTCTTCAATCAAACTGCGGCGATACCGCACCGCTTCCCGCAACTCTCGTTGCGGGCGATCGGGAATGAAACTGGGGATCACTAACCCAAAAGGTAAGAGTTCGGCCAGCCATCGCGAATCTCTGACGTCAGTCTTGCGCCCGCGCAAGACTGACGTCAGAGATTCGCGAT
>JAMDDZ010000038.1 GCA_023488565.1 Bacillota bacterium
TTGACATCACCCTCGATGTGAACGAATCCGGAACACGCAAAGTACCGGAAGACGCACTCCTTGAATTTGTGCCGAATCGCTGGCAAAAGCATGTCTATGATGATGGACCCATTAACCGTCATTATAGTGCCCACGGGTTTAACTTACCATTTTGGTCATCTCATCGCTTAAGCAAGCCATCATCGACTGCTTAGCGGAGACCGACGGTCGCCACAAAACTAAACGGAATACCCTGTTGCCGCTGAACTTTCAGGTCTTTAAATCGTCCGCCTAAATCGTCAATTGAGATCCGCGAGTGGTATATGCACGTATGGTACATACATGACCGGTAAGTCTGAAAAGGCGAGATACATAGATATATTTTTTCGTCTTTCCCTAAAAACCGTGCGCACGCTATCTGTAACAGAAAGAGTAAAGTTCGGTGACCAACAATTCATGCCGCAATCCGGGGCAGACGGACCAGTACAATATTCACGCACAAAACAAAATCGTCCCATGATCTGGTGCCACCTCTAGCCATCTTCAGCATGATGGCTGAGCTATATGGTGGCATGGGAATCCAAGACATGGGAATTGCTCTTTGACTCTACGGCCCCGCTACGGGCGTTCATCCGGGCCGCACCGACCACCGGGATGGACATCCTGCCTAGCAGAAATTTCCGACTTAGGGGGCTGACCGACGTCAAAGTGGATCTCAACATGCCGCCAGAGGTCTCGTGAACTCCTGACGCTCCAACGATTTCAAGGAATTCGAGGTGTTAACACCATGGACCCGAACGGCCACTAGAACCGTCTGGTTGTATAATACGGTGGATTTCCTTGAGTCCGTTGCCACGATTGGCTTTCACGCATTTCACGAGGGCTAAGTCGGAAACTCCCGCTAGGGAGTCGGACAGCTCCAATGTCACCACATACCGGGAATATCACTATGGAAAGCTTTCCATAGATACCAATCGATAATAACCACTAAGTACAGCCATCCGTGCACGAGCCGAATATACGTCACGTCAATGCTCCACACATGATTCGGGTATGCGGGGGTGACCCCGTTGAGGAGATACGGATAGACCTTGTGTATGGGATGCGGTGTGCTCGTATGTGGCCCGGGGGCCACCCCCCAAATGCTCATCTCCCGTATATACCGCTGCACCCGCTTGCGATTGATGGCATGGCCTTCCCGCCGCAACTGCGCCGTCATGCGCCGCGATCCATAGAAGGGCCGGCCCGTATAAATTTCGTCGATGCGGTGTTTCAAGGCCACTTCCACCGGGGTCCGGCCTCACGGGCCGGTAATAGAGGCTGGACCGATTCAGACTCAGCAGAGCGGTTTGTGTTGTCAAGGGGAGTGCTTCGGGTCCCCAATCCCGTAAGGCCCGGCGCTCACCGGTTGACAGGGTCGAGGCCAGATTTTTTTGAGCCACTCGACCTGCGTGGTGAGCTTGCCGATTTCGGCATAGAGCTCGGTCAGCTGCTGGTCGTGGGCGTCGGCTTGTTGTTTTAGCGCCTGGGATTCCGTAGAGAGATGCGGAAAGTTCTCGAGTGCTTGGCGCTTCCAGCGGTGAAGTGGGCCGGGGTGAATTTGATGCTCGGCGGCGATTTGAGTCACCGCTTTGTCTTCCTTGAGCATCTCTAGTACCAGTTGGGCCTTGAACGTAGCGGTATGATGTTTTTGTTTCGACATGACGTGTCCAGTGGAACACTTGAGCCCCCTAAAATTTGTCTAGATTCTGGGGACCACTATAGTGAGACAACTATTCTATAGAACAGTCTATTGATAATACTAGTTTATAGTAGTAATATTTTAACTGCACTTGAGGAAAGTGTGGTTGTAAAGGAGAGGTTTATGCCATGGGGGTTTTGCTCGAAGAAGGATTTCGATATTCCAATCAACATGTCGTGTTTCGGACGATACGCGAATCGGGGATGATTACGCGGCGCCAACTCATGCAACAAACAGAGCTATCTTTTCAAACGGTTTCCAACATTGTGGCAGAATTAATTGACACGGAACTCGTGATGAGTGACGGGTTAGTGAACCAAAATGCCGGGAAAAGGGCTGAATCTCTTAAAGTAAACCCCGACGGGCTTTTTGCCATAGGGGTTTTATTAGATCGTGCCCGAATAGAGATCGCTCTTGTCGACCTTTTGGGTACTGTCCGGTCCTTTAGGGAGTTTAATTTTGCGCCTTCACATCCAGATGCCATTATGGAGAACATTTCCGCGGTTACTCAAGAAATGTTGCATGATTTTGAGATACCAGAAGAGCGGTTTGCAGGAATTGGCTTGTGTACGCCGGGCCCGATTGACTTTCGCTCTGGCGCCTTGTCACGGCCTCCTGATTTTCCACATTGGACATTTGTCCCGATTCGACCACGTTTAGAAGAAATGACTGGGTATCCGGTGACCCTCTTAAAAGATAGCCATGCAGCGGCATTGGCAGAATTGTGGACATTACAAAATTCAGCCCCCTCGTCTTTTTTTTATTTATATTTTTCCACTGGAATTGGGGGCGCACTCGTGGTGAATCGCAATATTTGGACAGGGTTTTCCGGCAACGCAGGCGAAGTCGGACATGTACGGGTTGCCGATAGTCCGGTCTGTGATTGCGGAGCCGTGGGGTGTTTGGAAGCGGTTTGGTCTTTGAACCGATTGGCTCGACAAACTAACCAAACTGTTGCGGGATTAGTGGATTCTTTAGAAACGGATCATTCACCTTACCGGGATCAATGGATGGCGGGGGTTCCCCTCTTGGCTCGGGTTGTTGTGGCATCAGTCAATATCATCGAGCCCGAGTGGGTCATCCTTGGTGGACCGTATGGTCAGCGGATAAGTGCATCGTTGTTAACTTTTTTAAACGAAGCATTGCAGCGCGAAGGATTTGTGCGCAACTTACGACCTCTGACGGTCCGTTCAGCAACAAGTCGAAATGCGGCATGCCTGGGAGCTGCTATGATGCGAATTAATGACAGTTTGACACACAGAACCAACGTAGACTCCATGGTGGGATTAAACATCTAGTAATAATGCGTCACACCTGAACTATACCTCTCGCGGATCACAATTGAGGAAATACATGGCAGTCTGGATGGAACAGGGGTCGGCCCCGGACCAGCCTGGCGAGCGGTGGATTGTGTCACAGCGCGTGATCATCCATACCCGTTAACGAGGGGCGATAAACTCGTCAAAGTGCCGCTAACGTGCGACCGTTTTTGTACCTTCAAAGGGGAAGTATCGGTTATGCATCTTTTCTCTTGGAAGGAGGTCCGTCCAATGATTCGTCTCCAAAGTTCCGACGAAGAAGTGAAAACGCTCGAGTAGGAACGCTTCCACGATCCGCATCCGCGGGTACAACGGAAGATCGCAGCCGTCTACCGTATCGAAGCCTTAACGGGCATTCTACGGAGCCCTACCCAAGTCCGGAAATGGCTAAAAAACCGGGGTTAGCCGTCGCAAAACCGGCCCACTCCCGGCCAAAGCGGACCCGGCCGCGCAACAATGATTCCTGGATACCCAATTAACCGCCGTTTTAGCGGAGGCCCAGGCAGGACGCCGCCACGTCTTTTTCGCGGATGCGACTCACTTTGTCTTAGGTGCCTGGCTCGACTACCTCTGGTGCCAGACCCGCATCCTCTTGCCGACGCCCTCGGGGCGTCAACGCTTCAACGTCTTGGGCGCGTTGCATGCGGTGATCACGGTCACCAGTGACACGTATATCAATAGCGACAGTGTCGTCACACTCCTCAAAAATCTCGCCGAACGGTTCACTGACCTACCCATTACCCTGGTGCTGGATAACGCGCGATATCAATGCAATGTCTACGTGATGTCCGAGGCGGAACGCCTCGGGATTACCTTGCTGTGGCTCCCCACATATTCCCCCAACCTCCACCTCATTGAACGCAAGTGGAAGTTTGTGAAGTCCTACTGCTTGCATGGGCGTTATTACCCAAAATTTGCTCCGTTTAAGCAAGCCATCATCGACTGCTTAGCGGAGACCGACGGTCGCCACAAAGCTAAACGGAATACCCTGTTGACGCTGAACTTTCAGGTCTTTAAATCGTCCGCCTAAATCGTCAATTGAGATCTGCGGGTGGTATAGCAAAATCAAGAGACCTAATGCGGCCAAGACCCCGCCCCCTACGTCCAGCCCGTGTAAGAATCCAAAGGCGTGACTCCGGTGCTGTTCATCGACATTTTGGGTCAGCATCACCCGACGCGAGGGGCTACGCAGATCGCGCGAGAGCCAACCCATGTCAAAGAGTGCAACGGCTTCCCACGGAATCACAACCAGCGCCGAAAGGGATAGTAAGGGGATCAAAAGATTCCCAAAGATGGCGTGGCGACTTTACGATGATCGGATCGATCCCCCCATCGTCCCCAGAAATACGCGACGACGGCACCTGGACCATAGCTGAGTGCCATCGCTACTCCATAAGCCCAGATTGGCCTTCAGTACCACGACTGAAAACAAAGGGAATCCTGCCAGAACCGCCTAATAACCAAAGTCCGTGAAAAATGCGGACAAAGCGATTTTCCATACATTCGGAGTACGCCAGGCTCTAGATTTTGCATCGCTGGAATCACTCAAGATAGCGGTCACATCCTTTTAGCTCAATTCACCAATCTCTGTCTCGAACTTTACGACTACAGACCCCAGGTCAAGTTGATTCAAGGCTGAACCTTTGCTACAGTAGATCTCTGGAAAGAAGGGGTGTTCCAGTGAGTGAAGACACGATGTCCCGTGCGGGCGCCGCGCGGCGATTAGGGGTAACACCCCAACTCATCGAGAAGGGAAAATTGCGCGTCACATCGTCCGATCCCGGAAGTCCAGTACTCCGATCAGATGTTGAAGCCAGGTGGGAGCATAAGGCCCAAAAACACCAGAGAATCTTATCCTCCGATGAGATAATCTGGAAACAGGAAGCCCTGAGTGCAGTGGGGTCCCTCTTAACGCATTGGGACGATTGGCCCGCATCAGAAATTCGAACCCGGTTACGGGAACTTGGCCAAGACCCACCGGACGAGTCTCACTGATAGAAAAATACTCAAGCCGCTCACTAAACAACCGGCCTTCGACGCAAGGGTTGCGTGGCCGCTTTCCTTGCGTCTTGTTTGCCCGAACGCTCAACCAGGATTTTCCTATGGTGACCAAACCTACGACATTTTGATACGATTAGACCCTAAGGTCAACATTTCCAGTCACCTGAGTACATGATGAGGAGGATTCATATGATTCCGGTCACCGAGGCTATGGTGCAGGATACCGATGCGTGGTACGCTGCGTATGACCCATTATCCGTAACCGATAAGGTCACATTTATTCGTGACACCCTCGACTTCGCGCTTACCGATGAGTTTTTAGAGGAAACCGGGTTCTCGATTGTGATAAGCGAGCTCGAAGCGCAGGCTGGACCGATTGCCGTCGCGCCCGTTATAGAAAAAATACGTGACAGGCTCCCCGCCTTTCACTATCGCGAAATCCAGTATCTAGAAGATATCATGGTTATTCAGGGGCTCTTTTTGGGAGACCTCAAAAAGACCGCAGTCGCCGCCGCGTATTTCCGCGAGGATCCGGAACGCTTCGCTGACTATTATTTGACCACCTTCCGCTTCTTGGTCCTCTACGGGGCCCATGATATCGCGCGGGCCCAGGCCGAAGCCGGCTTGCTACCGCTACGCAACTCTCAAATGTTGATAGCCGGAGCCGAAGAAGGTCTGGCACAATTCCTCCTGTTGGACTATGCGCAAACCCTCTATGTTCGTCGATCAACCGATGAGCCTCTCGATGCCGCAGCGTTCGTCAAGGAATACCGTCGGCTTTGGCCACTCGGCACCGACGCCGATGCCGACTTCTTCTACCAGCGCCTGGCCAACCCTAAACCGGGGCCTAATCCCTCATGGCGCCACGATCTCCAAAGCCAGGTCAGCATGCGGTCAGCTCTCTTTTGGTCCTTCCTCATCGAGATGTACGAACAACGCCATATGGCCTTTGCCGTTGCCGCCGCTCTTTGGAACACGGTCTGGCGCTTCCTACAACAGCACAAGGGTTCTGCTAATACCGTCTGCTTCCCGACCGAGGCGGAGTTAGATCGACACCTAGCCCAACTCACCTCCATTGTCTCCACCCACGACGATGACGCCTTTACCTTACTCTGGGGCCTCCCTTACGTGGCCAACTTTCTCCACAATCAGGGCTTTACGAGAGACGATGAGCTTGTCCACCTTAAATCCCTCGCCAAGACATTCCAAGCCAGGCTAATCCAGGCCGTGCCGCACGATCTCTGGCAATATGACTACGTGCACCGCTGGGATCCGCCAGAGGGTACCGATTTATTAGAATGGGATAAAGAGATCCATCAATTTCAAGAAAGTTTCACAGCGGCGCGGCCCGAATCGCCGTCCCCTTGGTCGTTGCCAACCGAAAATCTTCCCTTCGCTTTTGATTTGCGCGATCTCGCCCCCAGTAAGGGTCCTATGGATCCTTTCTTTGAGACCAATCCCCAGGGACGACGTCACCATGGGGATCCCAAAAGGAAATCTCGGGAAAAGAAAAATCGCAAAAAGTCCCGACAAAAGCGCCACTAATACGGGAACGGGCGACGGAACGGACACGACAGCGATTATGGGCTAGACTGGTTTGTGGCTTGGCCTATTGGGCGCCATTGGTATGGGGACTCACAAGATTTACGGATTTGAGCCACAGTATCCGGTGAAATTAAAGGACGTTCTGCATGCGTATCGATGACCATCTCGACACTGTCATAGAACGGTCCCGACAGGTCATCTTCGGGCTGACCAGTAAAAGTCCGCGCTGATGTTCAACGTTTACCCCGTCTTCCCCTGGCATGCTTTCGAATTTGCATGGCAATCTGCTCTTGGGAAGTGTGATAGAGGAACCGGCTGCCACCGAGCAGGACTTCCTTCGCGGATTATCAAGCGGACTGATGATAGCGACCTCCTCAACGAACGGCACATCATTTTGCTCGTGGGAACGCAGCATGTCCACGAGCCCGAATCGACCGGAATAGACATGTCCTTTCTCGGGCCGTTGCGCGGATAGCACCTCATTTGGATAACACATGACATACTTCGATTATAGCCACGGCGAATAAAATAAGAAGTCGACATTCTGGCCGTTTCAAGAGGCAGTCTAATGTCCGGTTGGCAAAAACCCAGCCGCTTAACCCGGCACGGTCGCTGAGACAGCAGCCATTCACACCATTCGCCGCTGCGAAATCAGAGCCCTTTGAAGCGACTCCTAACTTTTCCAATCGTAATGTATGGTTGGAACACATTGCGGTACCCCGGGGCCCCGGTTTCTCGCTGCCTTTGTTTCGTTGGCCACCTCAAATCTGCCACACCGGGTGACGTGGAAGACGGCGGTAAGTGCAGCTGTAGCTGGAACTGTATTACTTTTGTTGGTAAACTTAAGAAGCACGGCTCGTATGCGCGTCCAAATTTCCTCTTTGGGCTAT
>JAMDDZ010000034.1 GCA_023488565.1 Bacillota bacterium
AACCGTGAAGTCTAGCCAAGAGAAAACGTGAGTCATGCAGAGCGTGGGACACTCTTTCCTGGTACACGTAATCGCGGCCGTGCTGTACAATAGCACTAGACATGGAGCTTAAAAGATCATGGACGCGCTGCTTGTCGAGCGATGCGCCGGGATATTGTCGAGTGGTCATGTCTATCCTCCTTACACCAGGAGATTGTATCAAATGCTGACAATGGCACGAAACAAAGGGAGGTTCGGGACAATGGAAGTAAAGTGCCAAGTGTGTGGCAAGTCCGTGATCTTGGAAACCTGGAGTGCGGAGTACGAGCAAATGAAGCAGTCCCCGCAACATCCTTTTATTTGTCGCACCTGTCAGGACCGGATTCGGTCGGAAGCGAAAAACGAGCAACGATTATAAAGACCAGATCACGGCTTTATTGAGGGCTGCGAGAGCGGGCCGCTCACAGCAGTCAACAAATTGTTTAAGGGAGCTAAGGATTCGTGATACGAGGAATTCGCGGGGCAACCACGGTGGAGCGTGACGATGCCAAGGAAATTCTAGACCATACCAGAACCCTAATTGTTGCTATGGCGGAACAAAATCATGTGGACCCTGAGGCGATGTCCAGTATTTGTTTTACATTGACTCCGGATTTGCATGCAACGTTTCCGGCTGAAGCAGCTCGGTTAGTGGGCTGGAGGTATGTACCGGTGATTTGTATGCGGGAACTGGATGTGCCCCATGGATTGCCGAAGACGATTAGGGTATTGATGCATGCGGAACTGGATGTGCCTCAAGCCGCGGTGCAGCATGTGTATTTAGAGCGGGCCGTAGTGCTCCGCGAAGACTTGGCAAGCCAGGAGGTTTCACGCGATTCATGACAGCAGGGTCTATCCGGCAGCCGATTATCGCGGTGGATGGCCCTGCCGGGGCCGGTAAGAGCACAGTCGCCCGAAAATTGGCGGAACGGTTGGGACTACTCTATATGGATACTGGCGCGATGTATCGCGGATTGGCTCATAAGGCACTGCGGCATGGAGTAGATCTGCGCGATGAATCAAGTCTTGAGGATTTGCTGACCCATACTGTGATCGACTTGTACCGTGGCCGGGACGGGCAGACAGAAGTATTGGTAGATGGGGAAAATGTGACACCATACTTGCGCACCCCGGAAGTGAACGCCAGCGTGTCGGTTGTAGCGGGGTATCCCAGCGTCCGCGTGGAAATGGTACGGCGGCTCCGAAAGTTGGCGGAACACGGCGGGGTGGTTATGGATGGCCGGGATATCGGCACTTATGTACTGCCAGAAGCGGACGTTAAGTTTTTCCTAACCGCATCTTTAGAGGCCCGGGCCCGACGGCGGCAGAAGGACTTGGCACGATTAGGCTATCAGGTCGCGGTGGACGTCCTAGCCCAGGAAATCGACCACCGAGACCGGCTTGACAGTACCCGGGCGGTTGCGCCACTTGCCCGAGCAACTGATGCAGTAATGATTGATACCACCAACTTGGAGGTGGATCACGTGGTGGACGAGATGCTGTCGGTATTCCGCCGCGTGGTAGGTGAATGATTTACTATTGGGTGGTTTATTGGATTGCTCGGGAAATTTTTTCTCTTTATTGCCGGATAGAAACCATCGGCTTGGAGAATGTTCCTCTGAACGATGCGTTGATGATTGCGTTGAACCACAAAAGTGTGGCGGATCCTCCTATGGCGGCCACTTTGATGCCACGCCGTGTTTACTTTATGGCAAAAGCGGAGTTGTTTCGATTTCGCCCCTTTGGCTGGCTTATTGCCAGCTTAGGGGCTTATCCGGTACACCGCGGGCATCCAGATCGCAAAGCCATTCGCCGCTCTTTGGATATTTTGTCCTCTGGGCAGGCACTGATGATCTTTCCTGAAGGACATCGCAGTGAGACCGGGGAATTGCAGGCAGCCCGGGCCGGAGTGGTCTATTTGGCGCAGAAGACAAACTGCTGGGTGCTTCCGGTAGGGATTAGCGGCGAGTATGGATTTCGCAAGACCATTCGCTACTCGGTGGGCAAGCCATTTCGAATTCCTCCGGACTTAAACCGTGAAGACGCCCAACTTCTGGTAATGCAAAAAATCGCGGAACAAATTCCGGGGGCTACATTTTCGGGGGGACCCTAAGTCACGTTCATTCATCTCATAAGGCCTGGTTTAGAAATCGGAAAATTGTTGGAAACTGGTTGCTTAGAGTGTAATATGTAAAAGAGTATGCGACGCGATTTGTCGCATGGTAAAGGCGTGACAAGGGGGAAGCCAATATGGATGAACGCAAACAGGCGACGGACTCTAACCACGAGCTAGAGGCGGACGAATCCCTTAATATGGAGGAGTCTATGGCATTTGTGGCACTGGAGGATGTTCATCCGGGGCAGGTCGTTGAAGGAACCGTTGTCCACATTTCATCGGATTCGGTGCTGGTTGACGTGGGCGGCAAATCGGATGGCATAATCCATCTGCAAGATTTAACCCATCGCAAAATTGATCGTCCCGAAGACGTGGTTCAGTTGGGAGACGTCATCCGCGTATTTGTTATCGGCTACGAAGGCGAGGAAGGCACGCTCAAGCTTTCCAAGAAACGCGCCGACGAGGTCGAAGCGTGGGCTCGCTTAGAGGCGTTGCAAAGTTCGGGAGAAATTATCGAAGCCCCCGTGGTTGAGGTGGTCAAGGGCGGCTTGGTGGTGGACGTGGGAATGCGGGGATTTATTCCAGCGTCTCATGTGGCCCGAGGATATGTGGCTGAACTTGACGGGTTTTTGGGTCAAACGGTTCCGGTTCGCGTCATCGAACTCGAGCGCAATAAGCGCCGAGTGATCTTGTCTCGGAAGATTGCCATTGAAGAACAATCTAAACAACGGCGAGAACAGGTATGGAATTCGATCTCTGAAGGGCAAGTGGTTCATGGTACGGTAAAGAGTTTGACCGACTTTGGGGCTTTTGTGGATTTGGGCGGGGTCGATGGCTTATTGCATATCAGCGAGATATCGTGGGGACGCATTAATCATCCGTCTGAAGTGCTCGAGGTGGGGCAAGAGGTTGACGTCAAGATTTTGCGTTTGGATCCTGAACGCAACAAGATTTCCTTAGGACTGCGCCAAGTCTCCCCCAATCCTTGGGAAACGGTTGCCGACCGCTACCAGGAGGGCCAATTGTACCGAGGCCGGGTAGTGCGCATTGCTGCTTTTGGAGCCTTTGTGGAACTAGAACCGGGTGTCGACGGATTGGTTCATATCTCTCAATTGGCCTCGCATCGGATAGGGGCGCCGGCCGATGTTGTGTCGGTGGGCGATAACCTGGTGGTAAAAGTTTTGCGGGTGGATCCTGAGCATAAAAAAATCTCGTTGTCCAAAAAGGAAGCTGACGAGATGGTAGCGGCTGGGATGGAGCCGGCATCTGACACTACCCAAGAATCTTCCCCGAATCAACATATGACTGCTTATCATGCCGGTGACTGGGATGACGAAAATCCGGAATCGTAACACTCGTTAAAGAGAGCCGCAAGTTAGCGGCTCTCTTGGGGTGGATTTAAGCAGAAAGCTTGTCTGGTTCAGACTGTTTTTCTACCCATCGATGCATTTGCCCGATAATCGGCCATGCCAGCACGGCTTTAAGCACATCCCAACCAATAAACGGAACGACCCCTTCTAAAAGTGCATGGCTCAAGGACGCCTTGGTGATGAGCATGAGTCCCGCTATACCGCCGATATAAATCAGCAACAATGCAATGATCATACCGATGAACAACCGAAGCTTACCACGGCTGTGTTGCACCAACAGAGCCATGAGCCAAGCGGCAATAGGGTAAGCCCACAAATATCCGCCAAAGGGGCCAATGAACACTGCAATGCCTCGGGCTCCCTCCGCAAAAATCGGAGCGCCTAAGACCCCGAGTCCGATATAAACAATTTGACTTAAAGCGGCCCATTTTGGCGGCAGGATCCCGCCAGCCAAAAACACGCCGAATACCTGGAAGGTAAATGGTACCATCGAGAGACCGGGAACAGTAATAGCGGTAATCGCGCCTAGAGCTGTGATTGCGGCGACGAATGCCGCGCGTACCGCCCAACGCAATGATGAGGGCATACAAACCTCCCTGAAGTACTCATTAATGGATTTTGTCCAACATCCTATACTTTGTGGTCCGTCCGCTCACACTAATAATATCAGAATCTATGGGATCGAAGCGGGTGACGAAATGGCGGAATTACGGACGGACTGTTTTTGGTTGGCAGCGGTTATTTTAGCGCTTTCTGGATTTGGGCGCCAGTATTGGAAACTGCCCTTAAAGGCGTATATTATGACAATGCTTGGTGCCGTCATGGTAGTGGTGTTGGGTATGGTGTGGAATGCAGTGCCCATTGCTGACGGTACGGTAAATGCGGGATTGCTATGGCTGGGGCTTATGACTTTGGTCTGGAGTATTTGGTGTGGCGAGCTGCGTTGGTGGTATCGGTGGTTGAGTTTGGCCATGGTGTTCACATTAATACGTATGGTGGCACCGTTGATCTCATATCAAGCGGTTCGTTTTACGCCTTTAGTGCCGGAATCTTTGGGTTTGGGTTTAGCTTCGGGGCTGGTGACGGAAGATCCGGTTTCCTCGTTAGGGGTGGCTTTGGGAGCGGACATCTTGTCCTCGGGGTGGGTTGCCGCGGTACGCGGTGGCCATTGGAGTTTGGGTTCTCATGACTTAACATCGGCATTGTTGGCGGGTTTATGCAGTTGGGCCATAGGGTGGGTGCGGATTCAATGGAGTTCCAGACGAGGCCCGGCTTGACCGGACTTTCAATGCCTGGGATAATCCCTTAGGAAGAAGAGGGGGATTGCTGTGGGAGTGGTGGCGCTGGTAGGTCGACCTAATGTTGGCAAATCGGCCTTGTTTAATCGAATTACACAAACGCGCCGAGCAATTGTGGAGGACTATCCCGGGGTCACTCGGGACCGCCTTTACGAACATACTGATTGGAATGGCGTTTCCTTCACGGTGGTGGACACTGGCGGTATTTGGACGGATGATCAGGATACTTTGCTGACCATGACCCGCCAACAAACCAACCGTGCCATAGCGGAAGCCGATGTAATTGTTTTGGTTGTGGACGTCAAGCAAGGCATTACCGCAGTAGACTTGGACATTGCCGATATCTTGCGGCGCAGCGGAAAGCCGGTAGTGTTGGCCGTAAATAAGGCGGAGAGTTTAAAGTCCGGATGGGCTGAGTTTTACGATTTAGGACTTGGAGACCCTATGGGGATTTCCGCATTGCACGGTACTGGGGTTGGTGATTTGCTGGATCGGGTGGTGGAGTTGCTGCCACCAAATGATATGGATGAAGCGGCGGAAGAGGAAAAACCTATCCGACTGGCATTGGCAGGCCGCCCCAACGTGGGGAAATCCTCGTTGCTTAACGCTCTGATCGGGTATGAACGTACATTAGTCACACCGATTGCAGGGACCACCCGCGACGTGGTAGATGCGTTTATCCGTTATGAAGATCAAGACTACGTTTTGCTAGATACCGCGGGGCTGCGTCGTCCAAGCAGAATTTCCCAGCAACTTGAGGAAAAGACTGTGCAACGTACTTTGGAAGCGATTCGTCATGCCGACGTGGTGTTGTTAATGCTGGCCGCTAACGAGCCTATCAGTGCGCAAGATCAGCGCATTGCCGGACAAGTGGCGCAAAGTCGAAAAGCCGTGGTCATATTGTTGAACAAGGCGGACTTGATTAAAGGCGCAACCACTTCACTGCAACAAGAAGCCCGAGAACAGTTGAAATTTATCCCCTATGCGGCGGTTAGGCCAATCTCTGTGGTGAACCACTGGAATCTTGACAAAATATGGCCAACGGTAACCACAGCCTATCGTTCATTTACCACCAGGCTGGAAACTCATCCCTTAAATCGTCTCATTCAAGAAGCGGTGCATCTCAATCCTCCTCCCACAGATAAAGGTCACGCGCTGAAAATCTATTATGTGACCCAAGTCGAAACCAAACCTCCGCACTTTGTGTTTTTTGTCAATGATCCTGATTTGCTGCACTTTAGTTATCAGCGATATTTGGAAAATCGACTGCGAGAAAAGTTTGGCTTTGCAGGGAGTCCGGTTCATTTTACCTTTCGACCTCGCACCAAGCGCATTCGGGACAATGACTGACAATACGCCCTCAGTCGCCGTTTTCGGCACGGGGAACTGGGGGCTCACGCTTGCGGACGTTGCTGCCCGGTCGGGTGCTCGAGTCTCCCTCTATTGTCGCCGGAAAGAAGTCTATCATGCATTATTGGAAAGACGCCAGCATCCGGAATTTTTGCCCCATCTGATATTGCATCGCCGAGTAATCCCCACAATGGATTTCGAGACCGCCGCGGTTTCCTCGGCGCACTGGATCATTGTGGTGCCGAGCCAGCACCTTCGGCTAGTGGCACGCCAACTGCGACCATGGGTGCATCGGGATTTGCGGGTACTGTCTGCGGTCAAAGGCTTAGAAATCGGCACCCACCTACGTATGTCCGAAGTGTTGCAGGATGAATGGGGTGATGATAAGGATGGCGCCCTGGGCGTGCTCAGCGGCCCTAACTTGGCTTTTGATATTAGTCAAGGCCTTCCTGCGGCGACGGCTGTTGCCTGCAGCCAGCAGGCGTTTGGAGAGTGGACGGAGCGATTGGGACGGGTTAACTTGCGCTTGTACCATCAACCAGATAGGGTCGGAGTGGAACTGGGCGGCGCCTTAAAAAATGTGCTGGCGATTGCAGTCGGGATCGCACATCAATCGGGACTGGGGGACAGTGCCAAGGCCGCTCTGATGACGAGGGGCCTGCATGAAATGGGGCGTTTAGCAGTGCGGTTGGGCGCACGACTGACGACTTTAGCCGGATTGTCGGGATTAGGAGATATGGTGGTGACCGCTTCCTCGTCTCATTCACGAAACCGCTGGTGTGGTGAGCAACTCGGTAAAGGTTTGGACTTGGACCATATTTTACACAGTACCCAAATGGTGGTAGAAGGGGTACCCACTGCCTATGCAGCACAAGAATTGGGTCAACGTTTAGCCGTACCCCTTCCCATCACTGACGCAGTGGTGGATATATTCCAGGGAACAGAGGTGTCTCATGCAGTGGTCAAGTTAATGACTCGAGCGTTTGTGGGAGAGTCAGACCCCTAAGGCAAATTTCTTTTCCAAACCCTGGCATTATCTTACGAGTTTCCTCATATCCTGCTACTGTCATTCATAGGGTGATCCCGGGACAAGGCGAGGACCGGCGCCAACCCATTTGGCAGCAAACAAGGGAGGGAACCATAAGGATGGAGAAGTTTGACCTGTTTAAGGACTTAGCCGAACGAACTGGCGGCGATGTATATCTAGGTGTCGTGGGTCCGGTCCGCACCGGCAAGTCCACTTTTATCAAGCGTTTTATGGAACG
>JAMDDZ010000029.1 GCA_023488565.1 Bacillota bacterium
GCATACCGTAACCCCAGTTCTCGGCTGAGCGCGAGCGCCGATTTGCCGCCTTTATCGACCGCCATCAGGAAAATGGCTAAAAACCACACCCGCAAGGAGACTTTGGTACGATGAAAAATCGTGCTGGCCGTGATCGAATCTTGATGTCCACACGCACTGCATTCATACAAGGTGCCGGGCCGTCAGGACCGGTGAACCTTCCCCCACTGGGTGCCCTGACACTGGGGGCAGACAAACCCGTGAGGCCATCGCTCCTGATAGAGGTAATCTTGACAGGCCTCCTCGGTCCCGAATCGGTCTTGCCATTGGACCAACGTCACCGCACCATTCCTCCCCGAGTTCCCCGATTTTCCCTCGTTATAGCAGAGTTCCCTCCACTCAGAGACTCTTTCCTGACTTAACCGTTTATGTATGTTTGCGTATGGCCGCTAGGACTGCCCACTTTCGAAAAGCTGGCCACATTTGTGGTTCACTTAAAAATGTATTAAGCGGATGTCTTTCCTGTCCTTCAGAAAGGTGAGTCCGTACCTGCCTTACAAAATCGGCTTGTTTGGCAAGATCCCGATAAACCTTGGTTCCGTTTCCTTGAACCTGTAACCGTCACCTGCATAGGATAATGGAAAAAGGAGCCCGAGCCATGAATATCGTGGTCATAGGTTTATTAGTCGTCGCACTGCTAGTGATCGCCGGCACCTTAATACTGACAGCAAGGATCATCAAGGATCCGCCCCTACATTTCAATTGGTTTCTGCTGCATTTTTCCATTGGCATCGTGGGAATCGTCTCGATCGTAATTTTGGCTATTTTGCATGACTTGTCAGCCGCATCAGCTGCCATCATCTCAAGCATTGTAGCCTATAGCCTCGGCATCTATAGCGGCCGTTCCGCTTCCCCTGCAAGCACTTTGCAAACCCCGGCTATTGAAATCAACCCCAAAACACCAATAGGAAGCGATGTGCCGAAGACATAAAAATCCAGCCGGAAATGGTTCTCATTCTCGGCTGGTTCTTTGTCATTGGCCGTTGTCAGGGTGCTTGGCAATGCGCTGTTCCAAGTCCTGAATTTGATCCTCCAAATCTGCTTTTTTGGCTTCCAGATGGCGTTTCGCACGCCGTAAGGCCAACAAACTAGCTTCCTGACTCGGTACTTCAGACTGCTCCCAGCCTGGGCCTCTTCGCCCTTGCATGCGCCCTCTCATCCCACCTTGAGAACCATGTCCGCCATGTCCGCCGCAACCACAATGTTGCTCTTCTGCATTTCCTAACATTGGTAATCCCCTCTCCCCGTTTTTATCGTTCCAGGCCCCATCCGGTTCCGGATAAATGCGACACTCGAGATTGCTCAAGTCACTCCATTTCATCCGGACACCGGGTTCTAGCCACCCAGAATCCACTAGATAACGAGATGATAATCCCAAGTATTGAGCCGCCATCTCCAGACTGATGTCAGATGCCTGATCCCATCGAGGCTCGTCGGGAATAAATCGGCCAGTTCGCCTGGCTACGGCTGTGACATCCCCGTATTTGAACCGGCGGTGGCTTACTCGTCCCCTGCCGACACGATAGGTCGGCAACCAACCCTGTTGCGAATACCACCGCACGGTTACTGGTGACACCCCTAAAAGTTCTGCGGCATCCTGCACTCGAAGGTAATGGCCAATCACTCTATTCACCTCAAATTGTATATTACTATAGGATATTCCTTTAGTAAATATATTTTTCCCGGTTTTTGTGCTGTTTTGGATATAGTGTTTCCTTTAGACACATACCATCCGCAATGAAAACCTGAGAACGCGCTGAATTCTCGTGGATTAGGGAAATTCGTAACGATTTGGCAACATCTGAGCGATGTAATAGCAGTACAGTATAAAAAAGGACGTGATGACGCGATGTCTACAGGAAAGCGAATTCTAAGCTTGTTGGGTGTGGCTGTCATTGCCGCTGGATCATTTGAGGCAGGGCGCTTGATGCCCCAAACCAGCCCGTTAGCGGCTGGTCACACGCCCTCTTCTTTCATTATCAAGAAGACCAAGTGGAATCCGTCTAGCTCCTCCTCAAGCTCGAACCCTGGGAATCCATGGACCTCCGAACCTCCACAAACGATTACCATTCCGAACGCATCGACTTCACCTGCATCGGGGTCCCAAAACAGCCAAAGCAGTGGGATCACCGTGGATTCTCCTTCGTCCAACTGGGCAGGGGTGGTACAACTGGGAAATTCGGAGCAAAGTATTCAAGCATCCTGGGCGGCACCTGGGTTTACCCAAGCGGCACAGCCTGGAAGTTCTATCGCTGAATGGATCGGACTCGGCGGAGCCCAATCTTCACAACTCCTTCAGGTAGGAACCATCACCACCGCTAATAATCAGGGCAGTGCCATGACCACCGTATTTTGGGAAGTACTGCCCAAAGCCGCCATGCAGACTGCAACGATTCCCACTGGTTCTGCGGTCACCGCACAAATTGTCCCTGCGGGCACTGATCAGTGGCGTCTGATCTTGAATTTAAAAGGCTCTTCGACGCCGCTTATCGACAAGCTGGTCACCTTGTCCCCCCGACGGGCTCTTGGAGTGGAAAGCTCTGCCGACTGGATTACAGAAGTACCAATGGGTCAAACGGGGCTGGATTCCTTGGCCCCAGTCTCGTCGACTGTTATGACCAACGTGAAAGCCAATGGGGTTCCATTGGCGCAGATGAATCCGCAATCGCTGCAAACGGTCGGCCTCTATGGAAACGGGGGGCAATTGTTGGCGGCTCCGGTTTCAGACACCGGATCGATTACCGTTGACACGGTCTATGGAAACTTGCCGTCGTCCTCCGACCAACCCCCTGGCGTCCAAGGATACGGTGGCGGAGGCTTTGGGCCGGGATCAGGTTGGTACCAAGTGCAAACGACTTCCCCAAGTAATCCTTGGGGCGGTAACGGCACTAACTACTCTAGTTCCGTAACCTTTGGATGGTAGACAACTGAAGGCAGCGGCCCTCAACGGGCCGCTGCCTTATCATGCAGTTTATCGCTCTTTTAGTGGTTTGAAGGTTTTGTGGGTCGGCCCTGTATATTCGGCCCGAGGACGAATTATCCTGTTATTGCTGTATTGTTCTAGAATATGAGCTGTCCAGCCAGATGTTCGCGCGATGGCAAACACAGGAGTAAAGATTTCAATCGGGATGCCCATTGAGGCATAAACCGACCCCGAAAAGAAGTCCACATTGGGATAAAGTTCTTTGTTTTGGTGAATCACTCGTTCAACTTCTCGCAACATGTTGTACCACTTCAAAGTGCCTGCCTCTTCACCTAATTGCTTAGACAACCGCCGTAAAATCGTGGCCCGCGGGTCTTCTGTCCGATACACTCGATGGCCAAACCCCATAATCTTTCGTTTATTGGCCAACGCGTTTACCACCCAGTTTTCAACCGCTTCTTGATCGCCAATCTCTTCTAACATATGCATCACTTGTTCGTTGGCGCCCCCATGCAAGGGCCCTTTCAAGGTGCCTACAGCAGAAGTCACCGAAGAATACATGTCCGTTAATGTGGCAGCGGTCACCCGTGCAGAAAATGTTGAGGCATTTAATTCGTGGTCGGCGTGCAATACTAACGCGGTGTTGAAAATATGTCCATGGGACTGAGGAGCTTCAGTACCGTGCAGCATGTATAAGAAATTTTCCGCTAGACCTAACTTAGAATTAGGTGGTACTAATTCCTTGCCTTGATGATGGCGCTCAAAATATGCTACCATCGTCGGAACCTGAGCCACTAGCCGTAATGCCTTGCGATGATTAGCGTCCACCGACATATCCTGTCCATCGGGATCATAAATCCCAGCTAAGCTAACAGCGGTGCGTAATGCGTCCATCGGCAATGTGTCTTGCGGGAGTGACATGATCATATCAATCACCGGTTTTGCCAACTCGCGATTGTCCGTCACTAATTGAACAAACTTCGAATATTCCTCTTGGTTAGGCAACTCACCATTCCATAGCAGATAGACTACTTCTTCAAAACTAGTGCGTTCAGCCAAGTCCACCACGTTGTATCCGCGGTAAACAAGTCTTCCTTCTTTCCCATCTATAAAACAGATATCCGAGGTGCCGGCTACGACATCTTCAAGTCCTGCCTTGTATCCAGTATCTGGCATTGTAATTCAGGCCTCCTTAATGTATTGTCCTCGCCCAGGCTAAAGCTTTAGAGGGCATTAAAATTTTCGCCCCTCAAGTAAATTGTACTGCGTTCTTAGCATGACAGATCAGTTTAATTTCATTCTCACTTGAAGGCGCAATTTTGTCGCAATACTGGAAAATGAGGGAGACCTTGTCAGGTCTCCCTCTCCCACACTTCTTCCCCATCGAGTTGCATACCAGTCGGGGGCAGTGAACCGCGACGCATATGCTGTGTTACCTCATGGCGGACATATCCCATCACCGCATTTTTTTGCTGATCTAAAGTCCAGTCTACTGGGGGTCTGGGAATGTCGACCACCCGAACCGAGTAACGATCTTTCTTATACACACCTTCGTAGACCTTAAGGTCTACTCGCCAAACCTCATCCCCTGGTTCAACCTCAATCACATCAATTGCCATAACTTTTGGATTCCACTCCTTCAGTCTGGGATAATCCCCATCCCAGCCAAAAAATGTGCTCAATTTCCTCAAACGCGGTCATTAAAGCGGATTCTGATTCGGACGACCGCACCCACACACCTACCGTTTCCGCCAGCGCACCCACGCATGCATGCGCTCCAATAGACGCACGGCTAAGCGTTAGCCCGCTTTCCACCAAGTCTTCCACAATAAATTCCGCAAACGCATCACGCACCCGCCATAACCGTTCCTCGAACATCGGATTGGCGCCAGCCGCTCTGACCAACACCACCGAAGTGAGCTCAGTGTCATGCGAAAGGCCTTCCACTACCGCCCAAAAGGATTGCCGCAACTTCTCTGCCGGTTTCATCACCTGGCGCCTGGCCTCCAAAATTTGCTCCATAATATTGCGGTACAGCTTGTCCATGAGTGCCAGAAAACAATCCTCTTTACTAGCAAAGTATAAGTAAAAGGTTCCTGCAGCACAATTCGCCTCATCAACTATAGCTCGGATGGTAGCCTGGTGGTATCCGTACTGACTGAATACCTTTTGTGCGGCCTGCAATATTTCGGCACGACGGTCCCGTTCTTCCACCCGTGTTTCCCCTTCCTCCTAGAGCTTGGTATAATAGGTCTACAATCTATTAGAGGAGCCCTTAATTTGCTAAGAAACCGAATCCGCCGGGTCCCGGTTACAATCCGCGGAACTAATTACATCCACGAGTACCTGATCTTGCCTGACGTTTGTGCCGTCGTGGCGGAAACTTCCGATGGAGTAATTTTAGTTGAGCAATTCCGACCAGCCTTAGGCCGCCGTATGCTAGAGCTACCCGCCGGAAGACTCCGTCGCGGCGAGGAGCCTGTTGCCGGAGCGCGCCGCGAACTTCAGGAAGAAACCGGATTCCACGCCGGAGATTTGCGCTTGCTATCCCGATTTTATCCCTCGGTAGGTCTTTCTCGCCACAAGGTTCACTTATATTATACGGTAAACCCAACCCCAGGCGAGACCAACTGGGATGCCACCGAAGAAATTGAGGTAAAAGTGGTGCCCGTCCATGAAGTCCCCAATTTGCTTATCGAAGGACGAGCGGCTGATGCCAAAACCCATCTGGGGTTAGTGTACTTTTTAAATGCGCGGGGATGGATACTGCAAAGAGGACGTTGGCGTCCCGTCACCAGTCCGGCGGTGCAAGATTCACATTAAAATCTAGTCTTGCGCGTGAATATTGAGTAAAATAAAAGAAAGTACAAGGAGAAATTCCCCCTGCGAAAGGGATGAGATGATGACTTGCGAACATTGCGGCACTCTGATCCATCCAGATCAAAACACCTGTCCAGAATGCGGTGTCACTCTGGTTCCCGCCCGGCGGAATGCTCCGCCGGGAAAAGTCATTCCATTTCGGCCCCGGGTTAAAGCCACTAAAAAGCGCGTTGTTCCCCCTAAGCAATACCGTATACGCACTTGGTGGTGGATAGTGGCAATTATTGTGGTCAGTATACTGTTGCCCTATTTATTTTCAGGGCATTAGTGCTGCACGCAACATTAAACGGCACAGGCAACGCCATAGGGTTGCCTGTGGATGTATTTACCATTGGCCCTCTTACCCGGTTGCCGAGTCCGTCCAGCGGCTGCCATCGTGACTGACGGTTCTGGCAATGCGGTTTTGGATAGTGTGAAGAAGCACCCGCCCCCTCCACAATCTTTGGGCCACGACTTCCATGGCATAAGGCAATATAGCAAAATCGAGGTCACGGCCGTTATGATGATGGACCAATACTAAATCAGATCTGGAAGCATCGGGATTTACCGTAAGATGGGGGATGCCGGCATTCTCCAGGTCGCAAAGCAATTGCGTTTTCATTGTCGCAAACGGTGCGCCATGGGGTTCCGGTTCTGCGCCCGTGGACTTAAATAGCGCGAGCCCCGCGCTTTCCGTCATGTCTTCGTGGAGGCCGGCTCGAACCAAACCGGCGTCATCAAACTGATCCCGGGCTTGCCAGACCGCTTCAAGTCCTTGCGAACGCTCCAGGTCCTGATAGATGGCAAGTCCCAGTCGGTAGGGATTTAGTTGGGGTGAGGTAGTCTGCACAACCTTGGTATGAAGGCGAGCGACATCCCAAATTTCTCCGGCGGTTAACGGCATCTGTCGCAGGATACGCAAATGCCAAAACGTCGCATATCCCTCATTGCTAATTTTTGTTAACTGCTGCGGCCAAAAATATCGCGCCTCCGCACGAAGCAGCATCAGAGCCTCACGTTCCCACGGTTCTAAGGAAGGCGCATGAACGGCAACATAGCCCAGCAGATCATCATTTCGTGACCTACTCGCCGCGGCAAGAGTCGATTCTCCGGTAAAGTCCATTAATATCATCGCTGCGTCAATTAAGGTCTCCACGGCTTCTTTGCCGTGGCTGCGACGCCAACTCTCAAATTGGCGTTGATGCCAGGCTGACTGGGCCACCATATCGTGAGCCGTGGCAAAAAAGAGTCGATTGTGTAAGAAAAAATCAACATGGGCCGCCACATGAACCAGGATTAACAAAGCTTGTGCCGGTGATGTCTCACGATCTAAAAAAGCGTAGGCAGGTTGGCTGTTAATCACCAATTCATAGATTTGGGTCAATCGATAGTCGTGTTCAGTTTTCATACGGTGGTAGGCTTTGCCAAAACTCCAATGGCCAAACCGTGTCGGCATCCCGCTATACGCGGCAATCGCGCTTAGACTATTTTTCCCCACCAACTCGAAATGGATATGGG
>JAMDDZ010000123.1:0-5965 GCA_023488565.1 Bacillota bacterium
GTCACAATATTAAGGCGCACCCAACTGAATTGCCGTCGCTGGGCTCTTGAATGGAACGCAGTGGTAGTGTCCGTGGACTACCGCTTGGCCCCCGAGACCCCCTATCCGGGTCCAATTCAAGATTGTTATCGAGGACTTCATTGGATGCACCACCGTGCCCATGAACTGCACATCGATCCCCGCCGGATGGCTATGTATGGATCTAGTGCCGGCGGGGGATTAGCTGCAGCCACGGCCTTAATGGTGCGGGATTATGGAGGCCCACATTTGCGGCTCATTATGCTTAATGCCCCGATGCTGGATGATCGCAATTCTAGTCCATCGGCCTTGAACTTTGCTGATGCACCGACGTGGTCTCGAGCGGATAATCTTCGGGGATGGCAAGCTTATTTGGGAAACTTATGGGGCAGCGACACGGTCATGCCCTATGCGGTTCCAGGACGTGCATCCAATCTTCACGGTTTGCCGCCCGTGTTCATTACTGTGGGCAATATCGACGTGTTTCGCGACGAATGCGTGGAATTTGCCTCCCGTTTGATGCGTGATGGAAATGATGTCGAACTCCACGTGTGGCCTGGGGTGTTTCATGCCGCAGAGCAATTTTCTCAAGCGGCGATTGTAAAAAGGATGGCATCGGAAAATCAAGCGGCGATGATTCGGGCGCTTTCTAGTTGAAGGGGCGGTTTTTGCTGGCTTCCCAGCGGGACTCTTGATTGACACCCGGTACAGTGACCTTTATCATGAAAAGCATCAGATTTCTACCAAATTCTTCGCATATCACGGATTTTGCAATACCACTTGAGCAAGTTGGGAGGCATTAAGCTTGGACATAAAGCTAGTGAATATTGGCTTCGGTAATATCGTCTCGGCTAACCGCATCGTGGCGATCGTGAGTCCCGACTCAGCTCCCATTAAACGCATTATTACGGAAGCTCGGGACCAAGGGGTACTAGTGGATGCAACCTATGGCCGACGTACGCGTGCCGTTATTATTACCGATAGCGACCATGTGATATTATCGGCTGTGCAACCAGAAACCGTTGCTAACCGGTTGAGCAGTCGCGAGACATCGTCGCCCGAATTAGAAGAGGATGACGATGAAGAGGAGGAAGCCGAATAATTTATGGGCCGTCGACTAACGATACAAGAATTGACCAACCAGACTGAAAGTAAGTATGCGTTGGTTGTGGCTGCCGCCCGTAGAGCTAGGGCGATTATGGACGGACACCAACCGCTGATGGATGCTACAGCGACCAAGCCGGTCACCATAGCGTTGCAAGAAATTCATCAGGGTCTCATTCATGTGGAAGTGCCTCCAGTCGGAATTAAATAGCAATGCGCATTATTGTGGGCGTGTCGGGCGGTATTGCTGCTTACAAAGCGGCCATAGTGGTATCTAGTCTAGTGCAACGAGGACATCAAGTACAAATTTTGATGACCGACGGCGCAACCAAATTTGTTCAGCCATTGACGTTTGAGGCACTATCGGGACGGCCTGTCGGGATTTTGGTAACAGATCAGCCTGCGGGGCCGATTTCGCATGTGAAGTTAGGTCAGTGGGCAGAAGTTTTGGCCATAGTGCCGGCTACACTGGGAATTATGTCCCGTTTGGCGTTAGGTCAGCCTAGTGATCTGTTATCTCTGACCTATATGAGTTACCGTGGACCTGTTGTCATAGCACCTGCTATGGAACCTAAGATGTGGCTCCATCCCCGCACTCAAGAGCATGCGGCTAAACTTTCCGCCGATGACACACAGATAGTGGGACCGGTGGCCGGCCACGTGGCTTCAGGAGATGAGGGGGTGGGACGGCTTGTGGATCCGGATTTTTTGGTACGGGCCATTGAACATGCAACCGCTCCCAAGGCGTTGTCTGGCATTCAAGTGTTGGTGACTGGAGGCGCAACCTGGGAACATTTTGACCCGGTGCGCGCAATAACCAATCCGTCCACGGGACGGATGGGGTTTGAAATGGCCCAAGAAGCCGCATTTTTAGGAGCTCGGGTCACTTATGTGCATGGACCTCGAGCGGCTGACTTTGGCACATTGCACCCGGCCGTCACAGCCATTCCGGTAGTTAGTGCGCAAGAGATGCGCCAAGCCGTGTGGGATATCGTAGGATCGGTCTCCATTGTGGTGGCGGCGGCGGCAGTATCTGATTTTCGTCCGGTTGCGTCAGCTAAGCAAAAATTACATAAATCTGATATAACCGGGCATTGGGAGGTCACCGCTAATCCGGATATCCTTGCGGAATTGGGACAGGAGTATGGTGGCAACAAATTTTTAGTGGGTTTTGCTGCGGAAACCGACAATGTTGTGGCTTCGGCACAAAGCAAATTGGCGGCAAAGCGTCTGGACGTGATTGTGGCCAATCCGGTGGGGGCGAGTCTGGGGTTTGGCAATTACGAGCATCGTGGCCAGATCATTGATAGGTTCGGTGGCACTGCCGTAATCAACGAGGGGTCCAAAGAGTTTTCAGCCCAGCAGATATGGAAGCGCCTCGTTGAATTATATAGTCAAGAACAATAAGTTTGACCGCCCATTTTCCGAAATAAGACCGGGAGACTATTGGGAAAGTGATGCCCGCGTCGTTGTGGCCAACGACCGACAGCTATTTGCTGGATGGATCGGCGATCATTACCCGCTTCACTGGGATTGTGGCTATGCGGCAACTACGCGCTACGGGTCGCCAATTTTACATGAACTGGCTGTGCTCAGTTTCGCGTTCGGTTTGGTACCGTTAAAAGCACCGCAAGTGATAACTTTTTATGGATTGAATCGCCTTATGTATGTTGGCGATGTCGTCATGGCTAGCGTGCGGGGATTGCAAAACAGAAAAGCGGACTATGGGCGGGATAGTGACGGCTCGGTTAGAGACTCTGCTTTCGAGAGGAACGCGAGCTATGGTCGCAGAAATTTTAATGCTAGTGCAGGTTGACGAATGAAAATTGCACAGGTAGTCATCGATCGACCGGTACGCGGATTAGATCGGGCGTGGTCCTATGATATTCCGGAAGGACTTCAACTGACCCCCGGCACCCGGGTGGAAGTGCCGTTGGGAACCGGCAAAGCGGTTGGAATTGTGGTAGCGATATCCGACACCAATCCTACCCAAATTGAGTTGAAATCCATATCAGCCACCTTGGACCCGTATCCGGTATTGACTCCGGAAATGATTGATTTAGCGCATTGGATGGCAGAGCGTTATGTCTGTTTTCTTCCCCAAGCATTGCGGGCAATGATTCCGTCGGCGGTTCGGCGTGGGATAAAGGCCAAGGTAATATGGCATTATCAAACGGTGGGCGAACGTAGCGGAAGGTCCAGTCTCAAGCAAACCTTGTGGGAATGGATTCGTGAACATCCCCAGACCACGGATGAGGAGATGCAGCAGGCATTCCCCAAGCATAGGCCTTTGCTTAGAGCGTTGGTTGCCGAAGGGTCGGTTTTGGCTACGCAGGACGTAAAAGCCAAAAAATTGCGCACAAATCCGTCACCTTACCACCTCAATACAGACCAGTTGGCGGCCATCACCGCTATTGGCGACTTGCCTGGCCAGGAGTGGCTTTTAGAAGGAGTAACAGGCTCTGGTAAAACCGAGGTCTATTTGGCGGTTTTGCAACACGTGTTGCAACGTGGGGGTCAAGCCTTGATTTTAGTTCCAGAAATTGCGCTGACGCCCCAAACATGGGAACGGTTTAGCGGGCGATTTCCCGACTCCACCTATGTCTGGCATTCCAATTTAACGGATGGGGAACGTGTGCAACTGTGGCAGGCGGTGCAAACGGATGAGCCGTTGGTGGTAATTGCTGCTCGCTCGGGCGTGTTTCTCCCGTTTCAGAAGTTGCAGTTAATTGTCATTGATGAGGAGCAGGAAACCAGTTATAAACAGGAAGACCATCCCCGCTATCATGCTCGGGAGGTAGCGGTGCGTCGGGCGGCGACTTTTGGTGCTACCTTAATTTTCGGTTCCGCTACCCCAAGTCTCGAAACAGCATGGAAAGCGCGCCAGGGACATATCGGATGGATTAAACTGCCAAGCCGAGTGATGCAGCGCAGTCTGCCAGAAATGCGCGTAGTAGATATGCGCCAGGAGTTAGAGATGGGTAATCGGGGCATGTTTAGCAAAGTTTTAATTGACGCCATTAGCTTAGCACTTGAGCGGGAACAACAAGTATTGCTGTTTTTAAATCGCCGGGGGTTTTCAACCTTTGTTTTGTGTCGCTCTTGTGGACAGGCGCTGGGCTGTCCTCATTGTGCGGTTACCTTAACCTACCATAGCGACCATGATCACTTGCGGTGCCATTATTGCGACTTCGCGATGCCGATGCCGACTCATTGTCCTATGTGTCACAGTGATAAGATTCGCTATTTTGGGGCGGGAACCGAACGTGTCGTGACCGAGGTGCAACGTCTGTGGCCAAGGGCGCGCATAGTGCGCGCCGACCGCGACAGCCTTACCTCGCGTGACAGTTACTACCAGTTGTATCGCACTTTTGTCCAAGGGCAGGCTGATGTGTTAGTCGGAACACAAATGATTGCCAAAGGCATGGACTTCCCACGGGTGACGGTGGTGGGCATTGTGGCTGCGGATTTGGGACTGCACTTTCCGGATTTCCGCAGTGGCGAGCGCACTTTTCAACTGCTGGTACAGTCTGGGGGGCGGGCTGGAAGGGGTGCAGATCCTGGACAAGTTGTGGTGCAGACATACAACCCTGAGCATTACGCGATAACGCATGCGGTGACCCAAGACGTTGATGCCTTTGTCCGGCAAGAACTGGAGATGCGTCAGGAATTGGGATATCCTCCATTTGGCAGTTTGTGGCTGTTGGAGCTCAGCGGAACCGATGACCAAGCGGTCAGGCAGACCGCGCAACAATTAGGGGAACAATTGGTACTGCGCCTGGCAGAGAATGCAGCGGAGGTACTGGGTCCTAGTGCTGCCCCTTTATTGAAAATCCGTAATCATTACCGTTATCATATACTTATTAGAACATCATCCGAGGAATTGCCAGTGAACCGAATTCTATTGGACATGCAGAGCGATTACCCTGAACTCAGCATCACGGCAGATCCCTATTTTATGTTGTAGAGCAGGAGGTCACACGCGTGCTGGAAATTCGGACGGTCGGGGACGAGGTGCTCCGCCGCAAATCAAAACCGGTAAAGGTAGTTAATGGTGTCATACGGCGCCTGCTTGACGAGATGGCGGCCACGATGCAACACGAATCAGGTATCGGGTTGGCTGCGCCCCAGGTTGGAATTGCCAAGCGCGTCCTCGTCGCGGACGTAGGAGATGGATTAATTGAGCTGATTAATCCAGAAATTCTCTTTGCCGAGGGAAACCAAGTGGGGTTGGAGGGCTGTTTATCCATTCCTGACGTGGTGGGAGAAGTGAGTCGCGCAGAGTCGATTCGGCTGACTGGATTAAACCGCGACGGTCATCAAGTATGGCTTGAAGCCAGTGGACTTTTGGCGCGCTGTCTGCAACACGAAATTGACCATTTGGATGGTATATTATTTACTGACCGCGCTATTCGTATTGTGAGTGAAGAAGAGTTGCAGGAACGACGAAAAGAGGTTGTGGTTGATTAACAATAATACGGTTCGCATTCTCTTTATGGGGACGCCGGAGTACGCGCGCATTATTGGGCAAGGGTTGTCCGAGCAGTCAGGAGTGGTGATGCGGGTGGTGTCGCAACCTGATGCTCCGGCTGGGAGAAAATTGTTGCCGGTCCCTTCTCCCGTCGCTCGGTGGGCACTGGAAAAAGGATTGCCGTTAGACCGACCCACTCGGATGGTGGATTTTCGCGACACTTGGCGTCAGTTTGCGCCTGATTTAATTGTGACGGCAGCCTACGGACGAATCCTGAGACCTTGGCTCCTGTCGTTGCCAACCATCGCTGCCGTGAATCTGCATGCTTCGTTGTTACCACGCTGGAGGGGGCCGAATCCCATTGCATGGGCG
>JAMDDZ010000123.1:5975-7317 GCA_023488565.1 Bacillota bacterium
AGGCCCCATTTTGTCACAAGTTTCGGTACCTATCAGTCCTAGTGATACGTTAGGAGATCTTACCCAATCATTGGCCGCGGCGGGGCGAGATCTTCTCATCGCCAGCCTCCCTGGTTTGGTGGCCAACCATTTGCCACCTGTAGCGCAACCCTCCGAAGATGTCACCTATGCTCCCAAATTCTCTCCCGAAGAGGCTCATATTACATGGCAGCAGTCGGCAAGGCAGATCGTGAACCTGGTGCGCAGCATGAGTCCTAGTCCCGTCGCTTATACTATGTTTCGGACCCAGCGACTGCAAATTTTAAGTGCCAAGCCAGTGGAAACTGTTGTGTTGGCACCGGGTCAGTTGCGGTTTGACAGGGAGGGGGCCCTAGTGGGAACGGGTGATGGAGCTATCCGTTTGTTGCTCGTCAAACCTTCAGGCAAGCGTGCTATGACGGGCGCGGAGTGGAGCCGTGGTATTAGGCTTAGTGGCGAGGAGTTTCTCTTATGAAGGCATGGGGTGTAGCGCGCCAAGAGGCGTTAGTGGCATTAGGGCGGGTGCGTAATAATGTTCCAGTGGCAGAAGCTTTAACCGCATCCCATCAGACAACCCATATGTCGGCAAGCGATCGGGCGTTGCTGACCCAACTCGTATATGGGGTTTTGCGCCATCGTCGCTATCTGGATGCAGTTATGGAGCCGTTTGTCCGGCAAGACTTGGAACCAGACATTAGGGACATTCTTCGCATGGGATTTTTTCAACTGAAATTTTTGAGTCGGATTCCGGCCTATGCCGTTGTTAACGCTGCGGTAGAGCAAACCAAAGCAATCCAGCCAAAAGCGTCCCGCCTCGTGAATGCAGTATTGCGACGCGGGCAACAATACGAACCGGCCAATCTCAATTTGGCCATACAATATTCCCACCCCGATTGGTTGGTTTCCCGTTGGGCAGAACGGTTTGGGGATCGCTTACCGGACATTCTAGCGGAAAACAACAAAATCCCACCTTTGACCTTGCGGGTTAATCTCACTAAAGCCTCCCGGGAGGAGGTATTGCAAGAACTTCGCCGGTTAAATATCGAGGCGGAGCCTTCTCGGTATGTGCCAGAAGCAATTCGGGTCATGGGGTCTCTGTGGCTTGAAGATTTGCCTTGGTTTCAAAAAGGATGGGTATCGGTGCAAGATGAAAGTGGCATGTTAGTATCTCATGTGCTGGATCCTCACCCCGGAGACCACATTTTAGATCTCGCGGCCGGGGTTGGAGGGAAAACGGGTCATCTTGCCGAGTTAACCCGTGGCCAGGCAAAAATTTTGGCTGTCGATGCGTCTGCACATCGCTTAACATTGTTGCGCAACAAAT
>JAMDDZ010000050.1 GCA_023488565.1 Bacillota bacterium
TTTCCCCGCTTATGGAAAGGCCGATATGACTATGCGCATCAACGAATCCCGGGAGGCATAGCAAGCCATGTCCGTCAATGACAGGGGTTCCTGCATCTGGAGTATAATGAGCCTCGATGGCGCGGATGACTCCCAGATCGTCAATGAGCAGTCCACCTCGCTGGACGTGAAGCCCGGTCCCGTCCAATAGTTCCACATTAGTTAAAGCCCACATTAGAGTTTCCCTCGATTGAGTCGAAAGGCAGGCCTCATAAAGCCCACTTCACGTCCTGCGTGGTTTTTGATGACCGGGTTAATTATGGGAGCTAAGGTCTGTATTTCTTGATCGTTAAGCACTCCAATTTCCGCCAAAACGGCGGACACCAACGGGCCTATAGTGCGTGACATCCCATCTGCCATTTTTACCGCGACCCCCAACCCGCGCTCTGGAATTCCCAAGCAAAACACCGCTTCGGCACCACCTTTAGACACCAAACGGTGACCCGTGGCCTCAGCCAAAGTCACTTCCAGACGGCCGGTGCCAGAAATAATTTCCGGATACGTCCGGATTGCTTCAGAAATCAACATGGCGGCACCCTGAGACGTGACATCCAGCCCCCTGGGATCCACCAATCGGGCGTAAGCGTATGCCATGCGTTCTAATGGAAGGTAAAATGTTGGCACCCCACAACCGTCAATCCCGGTATATATGGCTTGCGGAGAGGCAATCCCACACATCATAGCCACATGTTCCAATATAGTGCGTTGAACCGGATGGTTGGACAATTGATAGCCCTCCAATGGCGCGCGTAACATACGGGCCAGTGCCAGCATTCCCGTGTGCTTTCCACTACAATTGTTGTGAACCACCGACGGGGATACCCCTCCTGCAAGCATCCGATCCCGGGTATCCGCATGACTTGGCGCATGCACTCCACAAATTAGGTCTTGAGGAGAAGCGTGAATTTTGGCGAGTAATCCTTCCACTAATTCCACGTGCTGGTCCTCGCCCCCATGCGACGCACACGTAATGGCAATTTCTCGGGGATTTAGTCCGAAAGTCTCCACAGCACCAGATTCCATTAACGGCATTGCCTGAAACGGTTTTGCTGATGACCGCCAAAATGTCTCGCGGCTAGGATCTCCAAGCCAATATTGCATTTGCCCTAAACTATCCACCACCGCCACATCCGCATAGGCTACACTTTCAATTTTTTCCCCACGCCAGATTTCAATGGCTCGCTGTGCCATACCGTTGCCCCCGTTCGCGATATTGCCGTGATGATTCAACAAACCCGGCAAAGAGCTTTTGTGCCTCCAGGCTATTCCCGACTAAGTCTTCTGGATGCCACTGCACTCCAACCATAAATTCCTTATCGGGATTTTCAATCGCCTCGATAACACCGTCTTCTGCCCGTGCTGTCACGATATAGCCACGAGGGATTCGAGCAATAGCCTGATGATGAAACGAGTTCACCTCTACTACGCTTCCTCCCAGCAATTTCGCCACCTGGCTTTGTGGTTCTACGACGACTTTATGGGTGGGCTGTTGGCGCTTTTCTGCCTGGCTGTGGACCAGTGGAGAATCAAGTAACACACGAGGAATATCTTGGATTAGTGTCCCTCCCCCAGCCACTGCCAGTGCCTGGGCACCGCGACAGATACCCAACACCGGCATTGCCATCCGTTCTGCCGCGCGTATGAAGGCCAGTTCCATCTCGTCCCGGGTTTTCGACACTCCTGAATAATCGGTACCTTCATCAGTTGCTCCAAAACTTTCCGGATCAAAATCGCCACCGCCGGTAAGCAACAACCCGTCACAATATTCTAAGAGCTCTAGTGATTGGGATTCATTAGGCAGTAAGATGGGCAACGCTCCCGCTCCCACAACAGCTAATATATAAGTCTTGCGGATCCAGTCCCGAGGCGCCCCCGCTACCTGTTCATCCCGCGACATTGATACCCCAATGAATGGTTTATCCAAGGTGTCCCTCCTCATATGAAAAGCGAGCCGCTTGGGGCTCACTCTACAATTCTGTCAAACCTAAGCTGATAATAATGGCCTGGTTGACTCGTGCCATCAAATCAGGTCCTAGATGAGCGATACGCTCTTTAAGCCGCCGCTTGTCGATGGTCCTGACTTGCTCCAACAAGATGACCGAGTCGCGGTCCAATTGGGATTCGCCAGCCTTAATCTCCACATGAATCGGGAGCTTTGTTTTCAAGATCTGCGAAGTGACCGCGCAGACAATAGTAGTCGGGCTGTACCGATTGCCAATGTCGTTTTGCAGAATTAGCACTGGTCGTATGCCTCCTTGCTCCGACCCTACCACAGGTGACAAATCCGCAAAAAAAATGTCGCCCCGCCGGACTACTACCTCCGCTCCTGCCACGACTACTCCCTAGAAAACGTCACAAGATCCCATGGCGCTTCAGCCATTGTCGCGTTCAGATGTCCCATTTCTTGATATCCTTGAATGAGTTCTTGTCTCAACTGTTGCCTGCGTTGCTCAGCTAAATAAAATTCCACGCTTTCCCTAATAACCTCACTGCGCCGACGACCTTCGTCATCGGCTACCCGATCCAGAGCGTCGACCAGATAATGTGGCAACCGGACCATAACCCGGCGGTTTTCTTCCAATCTGTCCACCTCTTTCCCTCACAGGAAATATTATATCGTTCGCAAAAATTGCGGTCAATGATGAATCCATGCGGGGGCGCTAAACCCACTCACGAACGACACGCGACCCGATGCCGGTCAGTATTTCATATGAAATAGTTTGTGCCAACTCTGCCAGGTCCGTAGCACGAATAGTACAAGTACCGTCCGACCCCAGAAGGGTCACTCGATCTCCTACACGAACCGGAGCGCTTAGTGGCAATCCTACACTGATTTGATCCATCGAGATCCGCCCCACCACTGGATAACAATGCCCTTCAATAATTACCGACGCCAGATTGGACCATTGGCGTCGATAGCCATCGGCATAACCTACCGGAACCGCAGCGATTTTCATAGCCTCCACTGTGCGATAAGTACGCCCGTAGCCGATGGACATGCCTTCCGGCACGTCTTTGAGATAGACCACACGAGATTCCCAACTCAATCCCGGTTTTAATTCGGGATCGTCTATTCCCCCATACAACGCAATACCGACCCGCACCAAATTAAAATGGGTTCCCGGGTATTTCAAAGTCGCACAGGAGTTTGCCGCATGAATTAACGAAGGCAAAGATCCACGACGCCGTATCGACTCGATCATATCTAAAAAATTCTGCAATTGTCTCCGGGTAAATGTACTGTCCTCGGCGTCACTTTCCGCAAAGTGGGTCATCAAGCCACGCCATTTAACCATGGGTGTGTGGTTCAGTCGATGCCACCATTCATCATTCCACTCGGATATCGGCATTCCTACACGACCCATTCCAGTATCAATTTTTATATGAACCCAAGCCTCCTTCCTAAGACGGGCCGCTTCCCTGGCAATCTGATCGAATGTTGCCATATCAAAGACGGTCAAATCAATATTGTGTTCGATCGCCTGGGCAATTTGACCTTCCCAGCTCTGCCCCAATATCAATATTGGTGCCGTAATTCCCGCTTCTCGTAATGCCACGCCTTCTTCAGCCATTGCCACGCCAAGCCATACTGCCCCTGCAGTCAGAACAGTTTTCGCAACTGCAACCGCCCCATGACCGTAGCCATTAGCCTTGACCACAGCCATCAATTGGGTTACCGGAGTTAATCGGCTAATAATGAGGCGCACGTTGTCAGCAATATTGTCTAGATGCACGATCACCTTTGTTGGCCTCATATTGATCTCCATCACAGTGAAATAGGTGCTGAATTTGGGCGGACTTGGTTCTCCACCCGTCTTCGCGCCTCTGCAATTCCGTCAACAAGGTCTGTAGCCACTAGGGAGTGCCCGTAGTGCTCTTTAGCAACCATTCCTGCCCATCCATGCCAATAAGTTGCTAGGGCCGCCGCCGGGCCAGGTTTTAATCCCTGTGCTAATAGACTCCCCACCATTCCCGCCAGCACATCGCCACTACCTGGCGTGGCCATTTCCCGAGTTCCCGTGGGGTTGACGATCAGGTTACCCATATCTCCAATAATGCTATAGGCTCCCTTTAATATCACCGTTGCCTGATAACGCTCCATGAGTTGACGTGCCGCCTTTGGTCTATCTTCATTTACGTCTTGGAGGTCCAATAGGCGCGCTGCCTCCCCTGAATGGGGCGTCAGTATCATGGGAGCCACTCTCGTAACACGCGAAATCTGTTTCAAGAGTCTTAGCCCGTCCGCGTCTACCACTGTCGGCTTTCCCAGTCCCAACACCGACTCAAGTACATTGGGCGCAACATCTGACCCCAATCCCGGTCCCACCACAATGACGTCTGCAGCGGCAGCCAATCGGGTTTCTTCATCGCTCCATCGCAAACTGCCATGTGAACAGGGGCCTTCGTGTACCAAGAGTGTGGGCGGGGCAGCAATGCGACGGGCCAAACCTTGAGGCACGATCAGGGTCACCAATCCGGCTCCAGCACGAAGCGCTGCCATTGCGGATAAAAGCGGGGCACCAGCCATGTTTTTGGATCCGCCCACCACGACTACTCGACCGCGCTGATACTTATGACCCAGTTGATTTAAAGAGGGCATCCACTCCTGTGCAGTACCGGGATCTAACCAGGAATCGGTTAGTTCCCGGATCATGCTCAAGCCGATGTCAGCTACCACCAGTTCCCCCCGCATGGCGGCTCCGGGATATCCCCAATGACCCCATTTAGAGGCACCAAACGTTATGGTCGCCAGCGCATTTATCGCAGGCCCATGGTAATCGCCTGAATCCGCAGCGACTCCAGAGAGAAGGTCAATTGCCACCACAGGAATTTGTCGCCGGTTGATTGCTTCGTAGCTATCTGCTATCGGTGTGTTACTGATAGTGCCATGAAATCCTGTTCCAAAAACGCCATCCACAATGAGGTCGGCTATGGGGTCAGCATCCCATCCCGTCTTCACCTTTGCCCCAAAAGATTGTGCGGCGCGCAACATAGCTTCCGCACCGTCAAATCTCGGCACCCCGTCGACAAGTCGCACCGTCACATCGTAATAGGGAGCCAAATATCGCGCAACCACCAAACCGTCACCGCCATTGGCACCTTTACCCACCAACACCTCGATCCGACGCCGCTCAATCTCCAACCGGGTATGGATATACTGCGACACTTTAGAGCCAGCAACTTCCATAAGGCTCAGAAATGGGACACCGTTAGCCATAGCGTGTCCATCTTGCGCTTTAGCCTGACCTTTAGTCCAAATTTGGGTTGTCATCGGTTTCTAACACCACCATTGCCACAGAAAAATGACGTTCATGTGTCATCGATAGCCATATTCGGGCTTGATGAGCCTCGATCCATTCTTGGAGACCGCCTTTCACGGTGATTGCCGGCTTTTGATAGGGTTGCCGAATCACTTCAATATCGACCCAACGACTGCCATGAATTCCCCCACAGGCCTTGATTAACGCTTCTTTAGCCGCAAATCGGGCAGCCCAGCGTTGAATTGCCAGAGGTCCATCACCGACACTTTGTTGCTCTTGCCGCGAAAACAACCGTTCCACGGCACGAGGCTTCTCTTTTAATAAATCCGCCATTCTGGCATTTTCGGTGGCATCCACCCCGATTCCAAGAATCACGGTTTTTCAAACACCAGACCCCAAGTGACCGGTCCCGGTGCAAATCGCTGCACCTCGCGAAATCCGTATTGCCTAACCTCATCGACCACTTCGTCAGCCGTAAACCTATGTTCCGGGGGAGGTCCGAAATCGGTCAATTCTTTTTTCCAGTCGACAACCACCCAGAGCCCACCGTCGCGGAGAATGCGAAACATTTCGTTAATGGCTTTGGGTCGGTGCTGTACTTCATGATACATGGAGTGCCACAGAGCGCGATCTACCGAATTGGAATCCAACCCAGTTTCCTCAGCCGATCCAGATATCACTTCGATTTGCGATAATCCGGCACTTTGCGCCCGATGGGTTAGCTCTTCGCGGGCAGCAGAACTAGGGTCCACCGCCAACACCACTCCAGCATGACCGACAGCAACTGCTAACGGTAGCGCAAAGTATCCCAATCCAGCTCCAATATCCGCCACCCGCATGCCCAAGGTTGCATTAACTGCCTCTAGTACCGGCGTTTTAGGCATAATCTGTTCCCGGTCTGGATTGTCTAGCCGCAATAAATGCTCCCGGTCGTGCCACATCTGATAATCGCGATGCATGATATCCCCCCTGACATTGTCATTCCATTATAGCGAATTCTTTCCAACTTCCTAACACTTTGCCCCCCATAGTTCGTGATATGTCAACCTAACTGGTTAGTCTCTCACCTTCCCTTATTTTCCCAAATGTGGTAGAGAATCTGTAATTTAAGGAAGTGTCTCTAGAGGCGGCTTTGTTTTGATTCAACCCCGCAAAATATCATGCACGAACCCCCCACAGGGCACTATGGGCACACCCATTACCATCAACGGCGTTTTCGACAGCGTAATCAGCCAGGCCATTACCAATATTCAGTCGTACTTTGCGCCAGCCACCATGCGTATCGTCGATACGGAAAACTGTTTTCTAATTGGCCAGGGAATCGGTTCCAAAACCCCCTATGATGGGCCAATCTATGGAAGCCACCAATTGCAACAAGACAATCCCGGCGGTGATGTAACCGTTTTGCAACCTGCCTGCTTCCGGTATGTCTCGATTATTGGGCACCCCGCCCATGGAATATTTGACAGCGCAACCGCGAGTGCAGTGCTTCGCATTTAAACAGGACCTAGAATCCAATGGAGACAGTGGATTTCCCAGCAGCAACATCGCAGAATTTGGCTTTTAGGACGCCACTTGGATGGACACTTTAATAGGTGGTCGCACCATATTTAGTGACCGCATAAGGATGTGACGTAATATTCCTTCAGGTTTTTCTGATGCATCTGAGATATTACGCAGGCTGAATAACAGGGTACTACGATCCGGCAACTCAAACCGTAGTGCAGAAGTTTCAAAGTAGCCGGGAGATCCCCGCAGACGGTATGGTCGGGCCAACCACTTTCTATCCGTTGGGGTTGCAAAGACGCGGCGGGTTCCTAGACCGTTTGGGATCGCTTAGCCGCTGAAACCGCCAGCCCATCCTTTGCCGCCATTGACCCATGTTCGGTATTGCTAATGCCAACATCATCGGCCCCGGGCGCACATGACGGCGCTGTCCCAATTTCTGCCAACACCGGAAAC
>JAMDDZ010000047.1 GCA_023488565.1 Bacillota bacterium
TTATCCAAGCCTGAGTGCTATTGACAACCTAACATTTTATGCCAAGCTTTGGGGTTTGGACAAGCCATCAGATCGTGCCGCCAATGCTTTAAAACAGGTTGGATTGACGTGGTCGCAAACCGATCCAGTTAAGACTTATTCCCGGGGAATGCTGCAACGAGCGGCAATAGCTCGAGTGTTTCTGACACAACCGAAACTGTTGCTGCTAGATGAACCTTATACGGGATTGGACTTGGCCGCGCAAGATTTTTTAGATGCGACCCTTAGGTCGTTTCAAGCGACGGGCGGTGCCATCATTTTAATCACCCACAATGTTCACGAGGCCATTCGGGTGGCGCAGGCGGTTACCATATTGGTTCGAGGACGGTTGGTATGGTGGTCAGATACCCAGGGATGGAGTGCCGACCGACTCGCATCAGAATATCAAAAGTGGCTCGGAGGAGGCGCCCGACATCCGTAAGTTTTGGCTAATCATTCAAAAGGACTTGATGGTGGAGTGGCGCACCAAAGATATGTGGGTCACCATGATGGCGTTTGTTCTAATGGTCATTTTTGTATTTGCTTTTGCCCTGGACACGGGTAGAGTTCAGTTTAGCCTCGTGTTCCCAGGCATTTTATGGATGGCGTTCCTGTTTGCGGGCATGATAGGCATTAGCCGAACTTATGCACACGAGGTTCCCGAGGATACGCTCACCGGTTTAATATTGGCACCCGGTGACAGAATGACAATATATTTGGCTAAGCTCGCGACGGCTTTTTTGTTTATGATGGGGATGGAAGCCCTTGCGACGCCAATATTTTTTTCTCTGTTTAATGAGCCATGGAATGGCTCATGGGGCCCCATGATTTTGGTCCTGATCCTAGGGGCGTTGGGTTTAGTGGAGTTGGGCACGCTGTTGTCTGCTATTAGCGCCAACCTCAAATCAGGGGAAATGATTTTTACAGTTTTGTTGTTCCCCTTTGAGATTCCGGTGCTAATTTGCACTGTCGAGGCCACTCAGGCGATCTTGTCAGTTCCTTCGGGAAATCCCTGGCTATGGCTGCATGGACTGATGGCATACGATGCGATTTTTCTGGCCTTGCCGTTATTGCTTTACGATTATTTATGGGAGGTGTAGCAGGTGAAACGTCTCTTTGCAAAGGACTGGTGGATTTGGGTTGTATTGCCAGTTATGCTGATTGCTTTGTATTATGACTTTATCGGAAGCCCCAATGACGTGCAATTAGGGGCCAGTGCTCGCATCTTATACTTCCATATCGGTTCGGCTGCAGTAGCTGGCATCGCCTTTACCGTCACAGCTATTGCCAGCATTGGATATCTCATTCAACGTACTGTGGTATGGGACATTTGGGCCGCCGCTTCAGCAGAGATTGGAACGGTGTTTACTACCATGATTTTAGTCAGTGGCACCATTTGGGGACGTGTAGCCTGGGGGGCCTGGTGGACTTGGGACCCGAGGCTGACTGCCACACTCATTTTATGGGTCATATTTGCTGGATATCTATTATTGCGGGAATGGTCAGATAACTTTGAACGCAGGGCCACCTATTCCGCGATTATAGCCTTAATCGCTTATATCGATGTGCCGATTGACTATATGACAATTCGTTGGTGGCGTTCCATTCATCCGGTTATTTTTACTAATCAAGGGATTAACATGCCGGTTTCGATGCAAATACCTATGTTTCTTTCGATGGGTGCAATGACGTTGGTGTTTATTGTGTGGATGGCGGTGCGTATGCGGCTAATGCGGGCCGAGTTAGGCGTGGTTGACTTGAAAAATGCAATTCGATCGCATATTGAAGGATAGACTAAGGAGGGGATGAGCTACGACACCGTTACAGCATGAATATCTTCTGGCGCTTTTCGGAGCATACACCGGGCTTTTTATCATTATGTTCGGGTTCATGTACCGCATGTTGCAAAAGAGCCGCAAGCTTGACCATGATGTTAAGCTGTTGAAAGAGGAATGGATTGGTCAACCGGAGGTAACAGCGGAACCGGACGATGCTAACTCAGCGGTAATGCCCACGGTACGGGGACAAGGGATGCAAGACGCCTAAGGTCCAGTGTTTAAGAAGAAGCCGGGCCGTTTCGGCGGGACTCAGGAGAATGGCTGACGACATGCGAGTGATGAATCGTCGGCGGCTCAATACTTCTTCAACGTATAAGGCTTGATGGTGAGCCTTTAAGACTTGGCAAACTATCGGTGATTTGGTTTGCGTCACGACATAATCGCCCGGACGGATGACCAACATGATAATGCCTCCTTGGCTCGTGCTTAAGAATAGTGTATTTTATGCGCAAGTTTTGGTTTCGGTGAAGTGGCGGTACTAGGCGGATGTATTACTGCCGGAAAGAAGGGTAGCGGAATGGCGAGTTTGTTATTTTGGGCCGCAGCACTCTTGGCGCTAATCTTTGCAGCAAATTTGGTTAGTCGTTATCGCGCGAAAAAATCGCCTTTTTATCTGTGGTGGAGTGTCTCGTTCTTTTTGTACGTTATTGCCTTTGGTATGGAAGCGTTGACGGTGTCTAGCAACTGGAACTCGATCTTTGAGTACCAGTTGTACATCATTGGCTCTGCCGGATTAGTGGGAGCGATGTCCGTTGGCACCACATACTTGGCACTGCCAAAATCCAAGGTGGCCGTCGGATACGCAGTCTATTTTATCTTGGTGGAAGTCTTGTTGGCGATATTCGCTTTTGTGAATCCGCCAGTACTTCATGGCAGTTGGGAAGCTTTGAATGCGGGGAAAAATGCGATTGTCGGCACTACCCGAATCTTTTATTTACTGTTAGCGGCCGTAGGTGGGCCCATCGTGGTGATAGGGGCGCTGTGGTCATGGTGGAAGACGCGCCGTTATTACAATTTGTTAATAGCTCTCGGGGCATTGGTGCCGAGTTCAGCGGGCACTTTGGCCTCGCAAGGGATTGCCACGGCGATTTTCCCCGTCATGAACATTGTTGGTTTGGTTTTGATATTTTTAGGCTACGTCTATTCTCGGTCCAGCAGTCAAGGACGGGTGGGCCGGAGTCAACATCAGGCGCGAGGGGCGTAGGACGTCCTGAATTTTTCGCAGGGAGCTCCAAAGGGGGCTCCCTTTTTGTGAGACATGGTAAACTAGCGAAGAAAGAACGATGCCGATTTGGAAAATGACCCATAATATAGTGAGTGTAGGGCCACAGGCCGACGTAGGGAGGAATTGCTGGTGATTCGTGTGTTGGTTGCCAAACCGGGACTGGACGGTCATGATCGCGGGGCCAAGGTGATTGCCCGAGCCTTGCGCGATGCAGGCATGGAGGTAGTGTATACCGGATTGCACCAAAGTCCGGAACAGGTGGTAGACGCTGCCCTTTCGGAAGATGTTGATGTATTAGCGCTGTCGATTTTATCAGGTGCGCATCCTACTCTGGTACCGCGCATCATGGAATTGGTGCGTCAAAATCACATGGATGATGTGTTGATTTTGTTAGGTGGTATCATTCCGGAAGATGATGTTGAAGACATGGTACAAGCCGGTGTTGCCAAGGTGTTTGGTCCCGGAACCGACACCAACGATATTGTGCGCTTCATCCGTGAACGGGTGAAGGACGAATGAAGGATTTGGATGACCTTAAACAGGGGGTTTTTCAAGGACAAAAACGCGCAATTGCAAGGGGATTGACGTGGATTGAACAAGGACGTCAAGAGGGAAAATTGTTGGCCCAGCAATTGTTTGCTCATGGTGGTCGGGCCCATGTCATTGGGGTGACGGGATCCCCTGGTGTGGGAAAATCCACCCTTGTCAATGCTCTCACTTTGCACCTTCGCCATGAGGGTTATAAGGTGGGGATTTTGGCGGTGGATCCATCCAGCCCTTTTACTGGGGGCGCGATCTTAGGGGATCGGATTCGCATGCAAGATTCTGTGATGGACCCAGGTGTGTTCATGCGTAGTCTGGCGAGTCGAGGCCATCTAGGCGGATTATCCCGCGCCACTTTTGGCGCGCTAACGTTACTCGATGCCGCGGGGTTTGATAAAATTTTGATTGAAACCGTGGGGGCAGGGCAGTCGGAAGTGGAGATCATGCAAATGGCTCACACCACCATGGTGGTGCTGGCACCTGGGATGGGCGACGATATTCAAGCAATCAAGGCAGGAATTTTGGAGATCGGGCAGATTTTTGTCGTGAATAAGGCGGATCGGGATGGGGCCGACCATACGGTACGGTCGATCCGCAGTATGCTGGGACTGACTAGCGAGCACCCTGAGTGGATGCCGCCTATCATTAAAACGGTGGCAGAGGATGGACGCGGCATGGAAGAAGTGAACCAGGCTTTGTTTCGGCACCATCAATATTTAACCGAGCATGGATTGCTGGATCGGTTCCGCTGGACTCAGACCGAACATGTCATTGAACAAGCGGTTTCCGATTTAGGGGAACGACTGGTACGGAAAGCACGTTTGGAAAATTCGTGGGCAAAACGCGTGGTAGCCGTGGGTGAGGGATCGGCTGATCCAGATCGCGTGGCCGAAGAGATATGGCGTCATACCATTCAGGAGGACTAGAGCGATGGGACTCAGCGTACTTACGGAAGAAGAAAATACAATTCGTGATGCCATCCACCAATTGGTGCGGGATACCATTGCCAAAACCTCGGCCGAATTTGATCGTACTCAGACATTTCCTCGAGTCAACATGGAGCTATTAGGGAAACAGGGCTATTTGGGCATGATTGTGGATCCTAAGTGGGGTGGTAGCGGGGCGACCTACTTGGCTCAAACTTTAGTGGTGGAGGCTATTGCAGCTGCAGACCCAGCGACAGCGGTCATTTATGAAGTGCATAATTCTTTGCACCTTGAAGGGATTTGGCGTTATGGTACAGATTTGCAAAAAGCCCGATACCTGCCCTCCTTATGTCAGGGCACTGCGATTGGAGCGTTTGCGATTACTGAGGCCAATGCCGGATCTAATGCTGCTGCATTGACTTCTCGCGCCGAACGCCATGGGGATCACTATATTTTAAATGGTCGTAAAATGTTCATTACCAGTGCAGGCGAGGCGGATCGCTATCTCGTCTTTGCAACCTTGGACCCCTCTCTTGGAGAACGGGGCATCACCGCCTTCATCGTGGAAAAGGAGACCAAAGGATTGTCTTTTGGGCCGCCTGAGGACAAAATGGGCATCCGTGCATCGCGCACCTCGGAATTAATTTTAGATAGTGTGGAAGTCCCGGTAGAGCAGCGCCTTGGGGAGGAAGGCCAGGGATATGCCATGGCCCTTTACTTGCTGGATGGGGGTCGAATAGGCATCGCAGCGCAAAGCATTGGTATTATGACTACGGCCTTGGAAAGATCTCTAGCTTATGCGCGACAAAGAGAACAATTCGGAGAAACGATTGGTCATTACCAGGGGGTACAGTGGCGGTTGGCGGACATGGCGACCGATCTCCATGCAGCCCGAATGATGGCATACGAAGCAGCGCGTCGTCGTGAAGAAGGTCCCAGCCAACGACCGTTATTTGCGATGGCAAAGCTTTTTGCCTCCGAGAAGGCGGTGCAGCATGCAGCGGATGCAATTCAAATTTTCGGCGGTTATGGCTATATGCGGGAATATGGGGTCGAACGCTTGTTGCGTGACGCGAAGGTAACAGAAATTTACGAAGGTACGTCGGAAATGATGCGGTTAGTCATTGCTTCAAGGCTTCTTAAAAATTACGACCTTGACAACATCTAAGGAGGCCAAGCCTATCATGACGGAGCCTATACGCGTAGTCTTGGCCGGTGCGTCGGGTCGGACCGGCCGTGAAGTAGGGAAGGCCATTTTGGAGTCTTCTGATATTCAATTGGCCGGGGCCATTGGTCATCACCAGGCAGGGAAGTCGGTGGATGCCATATGGCCGGGGGTGAAATCCGAAATCATAATTACCGTTGAGCTCCCCCACTGTGACTATCCGGCCGTTCTGGTAGATTTTACCGAACCTGAATCTGCATTTTGGCGAGTACTGGAGGCAATTGGCCGAGGATGGCATGTGGTTATTGGCACCACGGGGTTTACCGCCGATCAGAGGGACGCCATGGCCCGCCAAGTGGCAGATCATGGCGTCGGCGGTGCATTGATTGCCAATTTTTCTCTGGGAGCCTGGCTCCTGGAACATTTGGTCCAGGAAGCCGCCCAGTATTTTAGCGAAGCGGAGCTAGTTGAAGCCCATCATCCACATAAACGGGACCGTCCGTCAGGTACCGCTAAACGCCTTGCCGCTATGTTAGCCCGTGTCTGGAAAAAGCCTCAAGATGAGATTCCGATCCACGCGATGCGTTTGCCGGGAATGGTTGCCCATCAAGCGGTCGTGTTTGGCGCTCCCGGCCAAATATTGACAGTACGGCACGATGTGCATGATCGCAGTGCCTACACAGCCGGGGTATTGCAGACGATACGCCGCATCGACCGCTTTCCCGGCCGACTTATTCAGGATCTGGGTGAATTGGTGGAGCGTTGACGGGTTCGTCGACATCGTCAGCGACTTTCCTAGCTAAGGTTAAAAAACGATCCCGGTACGGGCTCGGTGTAGGTTTGACTTCCGCCTTCACCATACGCCGTAGTTGGTCCAATGCGGATTCCGCCCCTGCGACTACAGGTTTTTTGCGACGGGCCACGAAATCACCTCCTAAACCATAGTATGTTCCAATGATATGCTACAATAATGGTAAGTTTTGATATCGGAAATGCGGTAATATCGGTTGGGGTGAGTGATGAGACTGTACGAATCAGTTGATGAACTGATTGGCCGTACGCCGTTGGTTCGACTGCGACGGCTTTCGGAAGGTAGCGGATGGGCGGTATATGGCAAATTAGAATCCAATAATCCTGGCGGTAGTGTTAAAGACCGTCTTGGGTTGGCAATGGTTCTCGATGCCGAGGCACGGGGGATTTTGACCCCGGGCGGCACTATTGTAGAGCCGACGTCGGGGAATACCGGCATCGGGTTGGCAATGGTTGCGGTGCACCGGGGATACCGCGTGCTGCTAACCATGCCGGAAACCGCATCTTTGGAAAGGCGGATGCTCTTTACTGCCTTTGGCGCCGAATTGGTGTTAACCCCAGGGCGGCTGGGAATGGTTGGCGCCATACAAAAGGCAGAAGAGCTGGTGCAGGAGATTCCGGATGCAGTGACGTTACGTCAGTTTGATAACCCAGCCAATGTGGAAATTCACCGAAAAACCACCGGACCGGAGATTTGGCAGGATACTGATGGCAGCGTGACGGCACTGATAGCCGGGGTTGGCACCGGAGGCACCATTACGGGAATTGGAGAATATTTAAAGTCGCACAATCCCCGAATTTCGGTGGTGGCTGTAGAACCTAAAGAGTCATCTGTGCTAATGGGGGAGAATCCTGGACCCCACAAAATTCAAGGGCTCGGGGCTGGCTTTGTCCCGAAAATTTTAAATCGGCAGGTCATTGATGATATCGTGCCAGTTGCTGGGGACGAGGCCATGGCGCAAGCGCGGATCGTAGCGTTGGAGGAAGGAATCCTTACAGGTATTTCTGGAGGTGCCGCACTGGCAGGTGCTCGTGAGTGGCTGGCCCGGCATGCATCCAGCACGGGCTTAGCTGTGGTTATTTTGCCAGATTCCGGAGAGAGATATCTTAGCACCTCGTTATATCAAGGACAGGCGCACCATGTTTAAATTGTCGTCAGGATTCAAGGCGGGGCTGAGAGCCCTGACCATATTAACCCGTAAGTCCGGGGGCGGTCCGGTTCCTATCAGCGAAATAGCACCGGAGCTTAACTTATCAGACAAATATTTGGAACAATTGTTGATGGCTCTGAAACGGGCCGGCTTAGTTCGATCCAGCCGGGGTGCCAATGGGGGATTTGCTTTGGCGCGATCTGCGACAAAGATTACTTTACTGGACATTATGACAGCCTTGCAGGGACCTATCGCTTTTTGTGACTGTGAAGTAACTTCCTGTCCCGATTGCATACGGCCCGAAATCTGGGAGGCACTGGAATTGTGTATTGGCGCGACCTTGTCAACCATCACATTACAACATCTGGTCTCCACCGAACCATTCCAGGTGATGGCGCATTCGATCGTATTGCCGGATTCCCCATTGTGGCAAGATGGGGCGGGAATTTAAGGAAATGGGCCCCGACGATTTTCTCATCAATTTACACCCGTTGCGGGTCTTTTTGGTCGTTGCCCGACTCTTAAATTTTTCTCGGGCAGCGGAAGAACTTCACATTAGCCAGTCGGCGGTTTCGACACACGTCAAAACTTTAGAGTTGCATGTGGGCGTGCCGCTCTTTGAAAAACGGGGTCGCCATGTTGTGTTGACTGATGCTGGAACAATGCTGCAGGATTATGGTCAGCGCATTTTTTCTTTGATAGACGAAACATTGCAAGCAATGAATAGTATGAAGGGTGGCCAATGGGGGAAATTGCGAGTAGCTGCTGACACGACGGCAGGGGTATATGTCGTACCCGCCTTTCTTGGAGTGTACCGGCAGAAGTTTCCAGATGTCGCGATTTCTCTTGATGTGGTGAACCGTAGTCAAGTGGTGGAAAGCCTTCGTCTGAGGCAAGCCGATATCGCAGTTATGGGGCAGGTTCCTGACCCACCTGAACATTGGGATGCAAAACCGTTTTTGGACAACGAATTGGTGGTCATTGGTTGTCCACAGCACCCCTGGGCGACACGGCATCGGATTGCCCTTAGGGAATTGGCGGAAACACCGCTTTTGGTTAGAGAACCTGGATCAGGGACCCGAAAGGCACTGGAACGGCTTTTGGATCGTGTGGGACTGTCTTTAAACATTGCGATGGAGCTCGGCAGCAACAGCACCATCAAGCAGGCAGTTAGCCACGGACTAGGATTGGCAGTCATTTCCCGGCGTGTGATTGAATTGGAGCTTTCCGCAGAGCGCCTAGTGGTTCTTGACGTAGAAGGATTTCCGATAAAAAGGGCATGGTACGTGGTTCATTTAGAAAAGTCCTATTTATCGCCGCCGGCCAAACAGTTTAGGCAATTGCTGCTAACGGTACAGCTTAAGGAGCCGAGTATTCCCGACTCCTTACACTAGGATTGGCTATTCTGTGAACCGTTCACCCTCCGGACGCATCGACGCGTAACTTTCAATCGTGTAATGTATTTGACGGTCGGGACTTTCTTGTCGAAGTAGGCGAAACCCTGGATCATTGCCGGGACGTTGTACAATAAACGAAAGAGCTAGAGTCTGCCGTCCTAAACGACGGTCGTAGGCATTGAGTCGAATATAGTGATAAGGGAATGCTTTTTTGCATTGCTCCAGTTCGTAGAATACCGCCGCGGGATCTTTTTGGTCAAACATGGGTAATCCCCACATATGCCAATAGGTGTTGCGTGGATGCGGATCGTCGGTGTACTCGACACTAAGAGGCCAATCATTATCCAAGGCATATTGGATTTGGCGCTTGATTTGTTCATCGGTTAATGGAGGCAAATGGAAAATGTACCTTGGGTCAAGTGAAAAGCCATGGAGAAACCTCCTTCAGGTTATAAACTTGGGGTGGCCAATACATCTGGCGTATCAGTTGAGGCAAAATTAAAGGTGACGTCCTTCCACGTTTCCAGGGCAGCCCGCAATGCCGGGGACCATTTTGCCGCAGCCTCTAAAATGTCCGGCCCTTCGTTTACGTAATCGCGTCCCTCATTTCTTGCTAAAATCATCGCTTCCAACGCTACCCGGTTCGCCGTCGCTCCCGACGCAATCCCCAAGGGATGGCCGATGGTACCACCGCCAAATTGTAAAATGACGTCTTCACCTAAATGATGCAGCAACAGATGCATCTGACCTGCGTGAATGCCCCCAGAGGCGACTGGCATTAAGGAAGGCATTGAACCCCAGTCTTGATCAAAATAGATGCCGTTTAATGGATTTAGGGGAATATGAGATAACCTCAGGGTGTCATAATATCCGTGAATCATATTAGGGTCGCCTTCGAGCTTGCCGACTACTGTGCCGGCATGAATGTGATCCACACCTGCCAGACGCATCCATTTTGATATGACGCGAAAGGACACGCCATGGGTCTTTTGCCGCGTATAAGTCCCATGACCCGCTCTGTGTAGGTGCAAGATGACACCGTTTTTGCGGGCCCAGTTAGCCATCGACTGGATTGCCGTATAACCAATGGTAAGATCAATCATAACGACCACACTGCCTAGTGATTTGGCAAATTCGGCTCGTTCGTACATATCTTCCATGGTGGCTGCGGTGACATTGAGATAGTGACCTTTAATCTCTCCGGTTGCGGCCATCGCCTTGTTGACGCCTTCCATCACGTACAAAAATCGATCACGCCATCGCATGAAGGGTTGGGAATTGATGTTTTCGTCATCTTTAGTAAAGTCCAGGCCTCCGCTTAAAGCCTCATATACTACACGGCCATAATTGCGTGCCGAAAGTCCTAACTTGGGTTTGGTGGTGGCTCCTAATAGTGGGCGCCCATATTTGTCTAAATATTCTCGTTCCATGACAATGCCATGAGCGGGCCCTTGAAATGTCTTCACATAATGCAAAGGAATGCGCATGTCCTCCAAGCGAAGGCTTTTTAAAGCTTTGAAACTAAACACATTTCCAATGATGGAGGAGGTGAGATTGGCAATCGATCCTTCTTCGAATAAGTCAATATCATAGGCAATATACGCGATGAATTGGTCGGTTCCAGGCACCGGTACTACTTGATAAGCTTTCGCTTGGTAATGTTCGTGGGCGGTGAGCCGATCAGTCCACACCACGGTCCAGGTCGCAGTGGACGATTCGCCAGCTACCGCGGCGGCGGCTTCGATGGGGTCGACGCCTTCTTGGGGGACAATACGAAAGGCACAAAGGATATCTGTTTCTTTAGGAACGTAGTCGGGCTGCCAGTATCCCATTTCAGCATATGGCGTGACACCAGCGGCCCAACGGTTTTTTTCTGGTTTAGTGCTGTTAGCCATAACAAACCTCCTAAGGGTGAGCGCATGTGGGTTGAGACGATGATGTGTCCAGTGTAAAATGCCCCGATGTATTTGAGAAATACATATATTTTAAACAAACTATTATCAAAAAGTTATATATGGGAAGTCGGAGAGCGGCCAGCAATTATCCGGATCCATTATGTTCGGGACGTAGTGATTGCCGTATGAAGTTACCAAAGGGCCAAGACGGTTTGGAATTAGTCAAGATGCTCAAGGTGTTCGGATACGTCATGATCAGGCCGGAAGGAAGCCATATGCGACTAAGGACAACGGAAAATGGTAAGCACCATTTATCTGTGGTGACAGGAGCGCTCAAAGTCGGAACGCTAGACCGAATCATTGGGTTAGTAGCATAGCATTTTGACCTCTCGAAGCAGGACGTTTGGGATCGCTTGAACGGGCAGGATGCTGATAGTTAAACACTTCCTAAATGGTAGGCAATGTTTTCTATGGGCATTGGCCTATCACACACCTGTATCTACGGTTAGACGACACGGGGAACTGGGCGGTCGTCACACATTGTTCGGCAGAACGTCTTAGACGACATACTCAAACCTAAAATCCCTCCGCGTGTTTATCGTGTTCTGTCGGTTGAAGAGGCTAAACACTATCTGGCGGTGATTCGTGAGCATCCCTACTATCCCGTCTATCTCTTAGGGTTGATGGGAGGGCTACGCCGGGGAGAGGCTATCGGCCTTCAATAGTATTTCCAAGTGCGTCGGCAGTCGGATCGTTGACTTACCTGATTGGGTAGCGAAGGAACTCCGAAGGGTTCGACATCGGCAGATGAAAGAAAAACTAGTCGCTGAAGGCTGGGTTGATACGGATTTTGTCACCGTCTCAGCCAATCGCAGTATGGTCAGTCCCGATGTAGTGCTTCGGGCTTTCAAGCGGACACTCAAGAAAGCCAATCTTCCAAGTGATGGGCGTATCCATGATTTGAGACATTCTCATGCTACGATTTTGATGGAGCTAGGTGCCTCAGATAAAGACATTGCAGAGCGGCTTGGGCATAGTAGTGTCCAGATTACGTCTGATCTCTACATTCACTACAGCCGGAAACACAATAAGAAAACGGCCCGTCTTCTAGACCAGTTTGTGCCGTGTGAAGCTCAAGCATAGTTCCTAAAGTCTCTTCCCTAAAGTCCCTTGGTGTTCTCAGCACCGGGGGATTTTTTTGTTATACACCCTCGAATCGCGTCTCTTGTTCGCGTCAAGGGAAACTTTTTGTTCCACAAAATGGTCAACTGACCCTCTATTGACAGTCAAAAAGTCAACGATTCGTATGAGTCCCAAAAACGGAAAGTCAAAATTTAGTCAACGTGGCAATTGTGCGGCCTCTCTGAACCCTCTTACTAAATCCTGAAACCGTTGCCCGGTCTCAAATTTTCTGGTCGGAGAGACAGGATTTGAACCTGCGACCTCCTGCTCCCGAAGCAGGCGCGCTACCAAGCTGCGCTACTCCCCGACGACCGTATGTTATTGTATGCTGTATCAAGAGATAGTGTCAAGTCGCTGCTTACGGGCTAATTGTATTACAATAACAATATGCGACAAAGGACGAATGAGAAACGGTGAACACATTAAAAGGTTTGTTGTTGGCCGGAGGCACTGGCAGTCGACTCCGACCGTTAACTTATACGGGAGCAAAGCAGTTGATTCCGGTAGCCAACCGTCCTATTTTATTTTATGCCATTGATGCCATGGTGACTGCTGGCATCACAGAAATTGGTGTCATTATCGGTGACACCGGCCAGGAAGTAAAAAATGCACTCGGCGACGGGAATCAATTTGGCTGTCATTTTACCTTTATTCCTCAAGAAGCGCCACTGGGTTTGGCGCATGCGGTCAAGGTCGCGCACAATTTTTTATCCGATTCCCCCTTTTTAATGTTTTTAGGGGATAATTTATTACGGGGCGGTTTGAACCGCTTGGCGCAGCGTTTTCGTGACGGTCACTATGCAGCATCGATTTTGTTGACGGAGGTAGATAACCCGTCGCAATTTGGGGTTGCGGTAGTAGAAGACGGCCGCGTAGTGCGCCTTATCGAAAAACCTACCGATCCTCCATCCCGTTTAGCACTGGTAGGAGCTTATTGTTTTGCTCCCCGCATTCATGAGGCCATTGAACGTTTGACGCCCTCGTGGCGAGGAGAATACGAAATTACTGATGCAATTCAAAGCTTGATTGACGATGCATTACCTGTGGACGCAACACTGGTTGAGGGATGGTGGAAAGATACCGGGCGCCCGGAAGACGTATTGGAGGCCAATCGTTTGGTGCTGGAGGACCTACAAACCCGACGCCAAGGAGTTGTCGACAATGAGAGTCGCATCGAGGGCCGTGTCGCCATAGAAGAGAGCGCGGAAATCAGGCGAAGCACGATTCGTGGCCCAGTGAGCATAGCGGCGCATGCAGTCGTGGAAGACAGCTACATTGGACCATATACGTCAATCGGACCTGGGGTGCGAATTCTTCATACCGAAATCGAAAATAGCGTTGTGTTATCAGATAGCCAAATTACCGGCGTCCGGGATCGCATTGACCAAAGTTTGATTGGCCGTGGGGTCACGGTGCAAGGAATTCGTTCACGTCCCCGCGCAGTTCACTTGATTTTGGGAGACCAAAGTCAAGTCGATTTATAATTCACGGAAAAGATTACGGTAAGGGAGTTAGATCAGTGAGTCACTTCGGCAAGATAGACGGGGTAGTAGTGAAGAACTTAGTGCGTCATCCCGATGATCGCGGGTTTTTTCAAGAAATTTTGCGTGATGATGAAGGTCTTTTGCGTCGGTTCGGACAGGCATCGTTGTCAATGAGTTATCCCGGTGTGATTAAGGCCTTTCACTATCATGAATTACAAGATGATTTGTGGTTTTTCCCAGTAGGTTCGGCGCAAGTGGTGTTGTATGACCAACGGGGCGGGTCAAAAACTCATGGTATCACCCAAGTCCTTTACCCAGGTCAGAACAATCCGCTCTTGATCGTGATTCCGGTAGGGGTATTGCATGGGTATCGGGTACTGGGAAACGAACCTTTGATGATTGTGTACTTTACTACCGAATCCTACCGTTCTGAGTCCCCCGACGAAAAGCGGATCCCGTGGAATGATGCCACCGTAGGATTTGACTGGACTACTCAAAACCGCTGACGGAGGGGTTGCAATGCGTGTGATGGTGACGGGGGGGCTAGGATTTATTGGGTCCCATTTGGTCCGCTGGATCTTGAACCACCAGCCTGAGGTGGAAGTTATTAATGTCGATTCTTTGACATATGCAGGAAACCCTGAAAATTTAGCCGATGTTAAAGACAATCCGCGTTATCGTTGGCGACGCATATCGGTCAGTGACTCCTTGGCGTTAAACACACTGCTTGACGAAAGTCCAGTCGATGCGATTATGAATCTGGCTGCTGAATCGCACGTGGATCGCAGCATTCAATCTGGTGTACCATTTATGGAAACTAATGTTCTGGGAACTCAAGTGTTGCTTGAAGCTGCCCGCAGCCATGGGGTAAAACGGTTTCTTCAGGTGTCAACGGATGAAGTCTATGGCAGCTTAGGACCGGATGGGCTGTTTAGCGAAACTAGTCCTTTGGCCCCCAACAGCCCATATTCCGCAAGCAAAGCTTCTGCCGATTTGTTGACATTGGCGGCGTTCCACACGTATCGTCAAGACATCATAGTGACTCGGTGCAGCAATAACTATGGGCCTTATCAGTTTCCCGAAAAACTGATTCCGCTGTTTGTAACCAACGGCTTGGAGCAGAAACCATGGCCTTTGTACGGGGATGGTCTCAACGTGAGAGATTGGCTTCACGTGGAGGATCACGTGAGGGCCTTGTGGATGGTTTTGCAATCCGGTTCTCCGGGCGAGGTCTATAACATTGGAGGCAACAACGAACATACCAACCGGGAAATCGCGCATGCATTAGCTGATTTGATGGGATTGCCCTATTCTATCATTGTGCCGGTGGCGGATCGACTGGGTCATGATCGTCGGTATGCGATTGATGCCAATAAGATTCGTCGAGAACTTGGTTGGCAGCCGGAAGTGTCATGGTCTCAAGGTCTCCAGGATACGGTGGCTTGGTATCGTGACCATCGTGGCTGGTGGGAACGGATTAAATCCGGAACATATCTTCAATATTACCGCAACCAATATGGGGTGCTGTGACGATGGGTTATCGATGATGCGGTTGTGGTTCGCTGTATGGATGGCTCGGCTGGCCGGGTTCTTTAGTCGCTTAAGCGGTCGTGGTGGCAGTTCTTTACCTGGAGTTGTAGCGCGCAAGCTGGATCCCCAAGTTCTTAGCAAACTGGTCACTCGACTTCCCCAGGGTACGATACTGGTTACTGGAACCAATGGGAAGACCACCACGGCAGCGTTGACCGCATTTTTACTGCGAAATCAAGGATATCGCCTGGTGCATAATCGAGCTGGAGCTAACTTGATACTGGGATTAACCGCGACTGTGGTACAAGCGGAAAAATGGCATCTCTTTCCGCGCGCGGATATGGCCTTACTGGAAACCGACGAAGCGTCAATGCCGCGAGCTTCCCAAGAGACGCACCCAAGGGCTATTGCGGTGACAAATTTTTTTCGGGACCAACTAGATCGCTATGGAGAACTGTCTACCACCGTGGATATGGTGCAGCGGGCAATTTTGCAGATGGATAACGGTGGCCAATTAATCCTAAATGCCGATGATCCGCAAGTGGCTTATGTCGGACAGGGATATCCTCACGTGGTATATTTTGGGCTAGATTTAGAGAAGAGCATCCGTTTGGCACGGTTTCAGGATACTTTGGATGCTCGATTTTGTCCGCGTTGTGGCGAACCACTTAATTATCGGATGCGGTATTATGCCCATCTTGGTGATTATTACTGCATAGGATGTGGGTGGCAAAGGCCGACGCCTGACTGGATCGTGACCGGGTGGAACAAAGAGCAGAACATCATTGCGGTAGACCACAAAGAACATCGCGTAAGACTGCCCATAACCATGCCTGGCATTTATAATGTGTATAATCTGGTCGCCGCCGTTGCGTTGGCTGCTCAATTGGGTGTTGAGCCAAGCACCATGGGAGAAAGTTTAAGTCATTTTGAGCCAGCTTTTGGGCGAATGGAATCTGTCGTCATGCGCGGGCACCAGGTATGGTTGGCGTTAGTCAAAAATCCAGTGGGATTTACCCAAGTTTTGGAGGCTGTGGCGGACGATACCAACCAACAGAAGTGGGCATTGGTGATCATCAATGACCGATACGCTGACGGCACCGACGTCTCTTGGTTATGGGATGTCGACTTCGAAGCGTTGGCTCCCACGCTAAGACTTGAGCAATGGTGGGTTAGTGGGATCCGTGCTTATGATATGGCGGTAAGACTAAAGTATGCGGGGATTGCGGACGAACGTGTTCACGTTGTTCGTGATCCTAGTGCTGCTTTAGAGCAGATGATCAACCAATCGCCGTCCGAGGTTTCGGTTTGGGTGATGCCCACCTATACGGCACTATTGGAGGTGCGGCAGCACTTAACTCAGCATCATTTCACGCGCCATTTCCGAGAGGGATAGGGGAGACCAAGGAATGAATCCATTAGAAGCCGAGTACCATCCTGTTATTTTTGGCACAGCGGGGCACATTGACCATGGCAAGACCACATTGGTGCGTGCTTTGACTGGCATCGACACGGATCGGTTACCGGAAGAAAAATCGCGCGGCATTTCGATCGATTTGGGATTTGCCGAGCTAACATTGCCAAGCGGACGGCATGCCGGATTTGTGGATGTCCCTGGTCATGAGCGGTTTGTCCGCAATATGGTGGCGGGCGTTCATGGAATGGACGCAGTGCTGTTGGTGGTGGCAGCGGATGAAGGCGTAATGCCTCAAACTCGGGAACATTTGGATATTTTGCAGCTTTTGGGTGTTCGTTACGGCTTGACCGTCATCACCAAGACCGACTTAGTCGATGAAGAGTGGTTGATGTTGGTTGAAGAGACCACGCGAGAAGCCTTGACGGGAACTTTTTTATATGAGCAGCCGTTGGTCACCGTGGATGCGGTGACTGGGCGCGGTTTGCCCCAATTGCTCAGGTTAATGGATGAAATGGCAGGTCGCATACCAGGACGCAGTCCTGTGGGGCCCGTACGACTTCCGATTGACCGGGTTTTTACGGTAAAAGGTTTTGGGACTGTGGTCACCGGAACCTTGGTGCAAGGCACTATATCCAGCGAACAGGCATTGGAACTGGTTCCCGGTCATGTTGGCGTGCGCGTGCGCGGACTTCAAGTTCACAATCATAGTGTGCCCATGGCCCTGTCCGGGCAGCGGGTCGCAGTCAACTTGTCCGGGATAGACAAAGATAAGGTGCGGCGGGGACAGGTCCTGGCTTCGGTGGGCGTGGTTCCTGAGGTCCAGTCTTTGGTTGGAGAAATTCAATTGTTGCCGTCTCAAACAGACCCATTGCCGGGAAAAACCCGGGTCCATTGTCATATTGGCACAGCAGATGCATTAGCCCGCATCTATTTTTACGATCGCAACGAACTTTTGCCTGGTGAAACCGGGTTTGCCGAGTTACGTTGTGAGGAGACGGTAGCCGCCGTGCGCGGCGATAGATTTCTGTTGCGTTCCTATAGCCCTGTGATTACCATTGGTGGAGGGCAAGTGATAGAACCGGGAGGGCATCATAAACGTAAAGAGCCCCGATTGTTGGAAAGATTAAGTCAACAGGCGTCGGGCGATGTGGTAACGATAGTGCGGGAAATGGTGGAAAACAGTGCGGTTCCGCTAAGAGTGGCCGAAGTGTTAGAACGGGTTCACTGGTCTCCGGACCAATTTCAGGAAATGGAAACCGTGTTGTTGCAATGCGCTCGGGGAACCCAAGGCACAGATTTCTTTCTTTCCGACGCATTGTGGACGGAAAGCCAAAATGCCGTCGAGGTGTTCTTAGAGCGTTTTCAGGCACTGCATCCACTACTTCCAGGCGCTCCTAAGGAACGGGTAAGATCCGAAGTATTACCTTTGTGGTCGAGCCGGGCAGTAAGCTGGTTTGTGGATCAATTGGAAACCTTGGTGACGGATCGGGAGTGGGTGCGAACCCGAACCTTTACGCCGGGACCGCGATCTTCCGAAGAACAAGCGCAATTAGCCTTACTGCAAAATATTTGGCAAGAAGGCGGCCTCCATCCGCCGACAGTAGATCACGTGCGCAGTGTGGCACAGCTAGGAGATGCTCAATTTTTTGATGCTGTCCATTATTTATTGGAGCAGCATACCTTAACACGATTGGAAGATGGAGTGTACCTGGCTGATATTGCCCTGAAAAACGCTGTTGCTAAGGTGAAACAGGCGCTTCACCAAAACCCGGAGGGACTAAGTACTGCGGAACTGCGAAATGTTTTAGATACCAATCGGCGATTTGCCGTGTTGATTCTGGAGTGGTTAGATTCCCAACGCATTACCCGACGAATCGGGGATAAGCGAGTGCTGCAGGGGTAAGGGGATGACGGGGATGCGTCTTGAAGTAGCGTGGGCGAAAATGCCTAAGGGTGGGTTTGGTGAAAGTGGCGATAGCATTGAATTGGTGGAACGGCCCTTGGGCGGCTTGACGCTTATCCTCGCGGACGGGCAAGGATCGGGACCTGCGGCTCGCAGAATTAGCCGAATGGTGGCAATGAAGGCAGTAAGTCTGATTGCTGATGGATCCCGTGACGGAGCGGTAGCCCGAGCGGTTCAAGACATGCTGTATACGGCGAGAGAAGGGCGGGTCACAGCAACATTGGCGCTTCTCAGCGCTGATCTCCACAGCGCTACACTGGTGGTGGCGAGAAACTCGCCAAGTCCAGTGGTGGTGAGACAGCAAGGCCAAATATTTCGCTTGGAAGGTCATGCAGAGGTGATTGGGACCTATCGCCGCACCAAACCCGCTATGACCGAACTGCCTCTGGAGGCTCAAAGTATTTTGCTGACTTATTCGGATGGTTTGGCTACGGCCGGCAAACGCTATGGAAAAGGTTTGGATTGGGAGCGCATCGATGAGGAGTTAGCAGTTTTGGCGGTGTCAGACTTAGGGCCTTGGGTGGACGACCTGATTGCGCGGGGGATTGAATTGGATCAAGGCAGGCCCTCGGACGACATCAGCGTCATGGCGTTAGGAGTGGTAGCAGATGATGGAAGTGCACTACGAAAACTCCAAGCCAGCATTCCCTACTAAGGGTATTGTACTAGTGGGGGTCTGTGCTTCGGGGAAAACCACCGCGAGCCAGGGCTTGGCAAAATGCGGAATTACGGCCCGAGCTGTGGCTCAAGAACACTCCATGATTAGTAATTTATACCAACGGAGTGGAACCGGCCTTGTTGTTGTGTTGGTGGCCAACTGGAGTACGGTGCACCGGCGACGTCGACTCGCCTGGGAGCGCAACTTTTATCGAACCGAGTGGAACCGCTTAACTCGTTCCCGCCAGGATGCCAAACTCATTTTACATACGGATTCGTTGACCCGCGAAGAGGTGGTGGCGGCTATCGTTCGCTGGTGGGATCGAGAAATGGGATTAGATCGTTTATGGGCGAGTCATCCCGAGTGGTCATCGGTAACAAGGTCCGAGATGCGACATCAAGCCACCTATGCGAAAACTGTACCCTCACTCCACTCTTCGGCAGCGTTATCGCATTGACAGGAAATTTGGCCGAAGCTTATAATGAAACGATTTTGGGGACAGGAGGCAGTGCGACATGCGCCAACGAAGCCGTGTCCAGTTTTTTGCGCTAATCGCCGTCTTGTTGGCGGCTATTTACTATTTTACCATGGTTAATCCAATGGCATCCCATTTGCGCTATGGCCTGGATCTTAAAGGTGGAGTGACTGCAACTTATCAAGCGGAATCCTCTCCGGGGGCTCCAGTTAATTCCAACACGATGGCACGCGCCATGGAAATTATGAGTTTTCGGGTCAATGCGTTGGGTGTATCGGAACCGTTGATTCAACAAGTAGGCAACAATCGCATAATGATTGACTTGCCTGGGGTTAAAAATCCGGAGCAGGCGCTGCACTATCTGGGACAAACCTCGCAGTTGGTAATCAAGAGCCCTAAAGGCGCCATCCTTCTAACTGGGGCTGACTTGTCCAATGCTCAAGCCGCCATTGTGAACGGGTCTTACGTGGTGAACTTAACCTTTAACGCTCGCGGAACTCAACTGTTTCGCGAGGCGACGACTAAATACTTAGGCAAGCCTTTGCCCATCTACTTAAATGGCAAACTAGTGGAGGCGCCCTATGTAAAAAGTGTTATTGCCAATGGCCAGGCTCAAATGACCGGGAATTTCACTTCCCTCAAACAAGCTCAGCAAACCGCATTGTTGTTGCAATCCGGGGCATTGCCGGTGAATCTTAAGGTATTGGATGTGAGAACCGTTAGCGCTACCCTAGGGGCTGCCTCGGTTCGTGCCAGCAAAGTGGCCGCCATGATAGCGGTGGCTCTTATTGCGGTGATTATGGTGGTATGGTATCGATTATCAGGATTTGTCGCCGATATTGCTTTAGCCATCTATCTGTTGTTGATTTTAGGAGCGCTTTGGGCTATTCATGCTGTGATTACGGTACCAGGCATTGCGGGAATTATTTTGTCGGTCGGAATGGCTGTAGATGCCAATGTCATTATCTTTTCCCGTGTCAGAGAAGAAATTTTAAACGGAAAAACGCCTAGGGCATCAGTAGCAGCAGGATTTCGCCATGCCATTCGCGCGATTTTGGACTCGCATGTGACGACATTTGTCTCTTCGCTGATTTTGTTTTATTTAGGCAGTGGGGAAGTTCGTGGGTTTGCGTTGACATTGATGATTGGCACGGTGATTTCCCTATTTACTGCGGTTTCTGTAACCGGTGTCGTGATACGGTGGGTGGCTGACGCGGGATGGGCGAAGGTCCGCCAAGTGTTTGTCGGCTAGAACGATCAAGAGAAGGGGCGTACCGCATGCGTTTTCATTTTCGTTTCATTCCGCATTGGAAAACCTGGATTATTGTGTCCAGTATTATGGTGATCTTGGCACTTGGCGCCTTTTTCATTCGCGGATTGAACTACGGCATTGATTTTACTGGCGGGAGTCAAATGAATCTGAAGTTTAGCCACACCGTGACGACCACAGCCATTAAAACGGTGCTGACTCAAAGCCATGTTGCAGGCAGTACGGTAGTTTTTGTTGGCACGGGTCGCAAAAATGTATTAATCACCACACCTACAATCTCTGAACACCAGAGAGGAGCATTATTAAGCCAATTTGGCAAAAAACTCGGGTCATTTGATGAAATATCGACCACGCGAGTATCGTCGATTATAGGGCAGCAAACCGAGCAGCGAGCTTTGTTAGCGGTGATCATTGCCATCGTAGCGATTATTGTCTATATCACGGTGCGCTTCGAATGGAAATTTGCCTTATCGGGAATTATAGCCATGGTTCACGACGTGGTGATTACCGTAGGGCTAATTGCCTTAATCCATGTTCAACTGACCGAATACTTTATCATGGCGGTACTTACCATCTTTGGTTATTCCATCACGGATAAAATTATTGTTTTCGACCGAATCCGAGAAAATTTGAAAAAGAAAAAGAAAAATGACCCGTTGGATGAACTTGTTAATACCAGCTTAAACCAAGTGTTAGTCCGTTCTATTAACACATCTACCACGGTCGCCATTGCCCTGTTGGCCCTTTTGATTTTTGCCGGCAGCAGCATCAGAGATTTTGCCTTGACGATGTTCATTGGTGTTATCGTGGGCACTTATTCCTCGATATTTATCGCTAGCCCGATTTGGTTGCGTTGGCATCTGGCCGATGAAAGCAAACGCAAACGGCCACAAACACGTCCTGCGCCTCGTACTTAAACGATTCCCGATATACACATCCGGCTCAACCGCCGCGGATCAAAACCCGCGGCGATTTTGGTCTAATGGGCATCCTAAGGGGTAGGAGGTGTCATGTGGTGAATATTACAGGAACTCACTCAAATCAAACCTGGCGTGCGGTACAGGAGCAATCGCGATATTTTTGGAACAGCCCGTGGGCTATGGTGTCACAATGGAGACCAGATCAAACACGGGATGTATTTGTTTACGAACATGACCAGAGCTTGATCCTTGACATAGATTTAGCCGGCATTAGCCCAGATGACGTGGTGCTGAATGTAGGCTCCACCAGGATCAATTTGGAAGTACGCGCTGACGCTGGGGCGAGATACGGAGGGGATGAAATTTTAATTCCTTTGCCCTTCCACGTGGATCCTCAAACAGCACACGCGCAGTGGCACCATGGCCTTTTGGAAATTAAAGTACGGCGGCAGGTGACGCGGGTAAAACAGGTAACATTGTCTCAGCGATTATGATACAACTCATGGGATGGTTGGCTTGGATTAGTGTCATCTTAACCTGGGTCAATGATTGGGTCTGGGTATGGGTTACATACATACTGGTGTGGGGCACAGGATATGGTCGTTGGCCATCCTCTCCATGGTGGTTCGTGGGGGGACTGGCGTTGCTGATTATTGCTGAATTGGCGATGCGGCAATTTTTGCCTGGGCCGGCACCTACTCGGACGCCAGGGAGGCTTATTATCGAAACCATGACTTTGTTATGGTTGTCACTGTTGTTTGGCACGGTTCCGGGGATAGTAGCGTGGCAGGGAGCAGTGGGGTTTGATGCCAGCGTCCGACTCAGCGGGTTTGTGCACGATTCTCGACGACGTCTTGCGATTCGTGGGATCCGCTTTTTGGTGGCACTGTCGATTGTGGTGTGGCTACCCCTCGGATTTCGATAGTGTATGCCTTCTGATACAATCAAATCTAGTGACTCGGCAATGCGGGTGGGGCCAGGAAAATGGTGGATGTTGAGGGAGAATTAAGGTCGAGTACTCGTAGTGCCTGGTGGGGTGCACTGGGCAATTTGCTGTTGACTGTACTAAAAATTTCGGTCGGGATTTTAGGCCACTCCCGAGCTTTGATTGCTGACGGAGTCCATTCCGGCGCCGATCTGATTTCGTCATTGGCTGTGGTCGTTGGACTTCGGGTATCGCGTATTCCCCCCGATGCGGAACACAATTATGGTCACGCGAAAGCCGAGGCAGTGGCACAGAAAGTCGTCGCCTTGCTTTTGATTTTGGCGGGCTTTGAACTAGGTAATAACGCGGTGAATGCCTTTGTGCACCCGAGCCATACACGGCCATCTTTTCTCACTTTGGGCGTTGCGCTAGCAGTGATGGTTTTGAAATGGTTCATGTACCAGCGTCAACGCAGTGTGGCGCAAAAAACTGGGAGTCATAGTTTGATGGCGGCTGCGCTGGACAGCCGAATGGACGTAATCTCGTCATTAATTGCTTCCGCTGCCATTTTCGGGGCCCAACTGGGGGTGCCTCATTTTGATGCCTTGGGGGCTTTAGCAGTCGCCGTATTGGTGGCCTGGTTAGGCATTGAGATTTTTTCTGAGGCTGCCAATGATTTGATGGACCGCGCAGCTTCAACAGAAATCGTCAACCAGATGCGCGAAGCTATTCTTCAAGTGGCAGGGGTGACAGGAATTTCTGAACTTCGCACCAGAGTTTCTGGGACACAGACGCTGATCGACGTTAAAATAGAAGTAGGTCGCCATTTGTCGTTGATAGAGGCCCACGATATTTCCCATCGTGTGAAGAGTGCCCTCATGATGATGCCCCGTGTTCAGGATGTGATGGTCCATGTCAATCCGGCGCCCCAATCCCAGACCTCTAAGGAGCCATTTGATTGAAAAATCTTCAATATCCGGTATGGACGGCACACGATGCTCGAGAAGTCGAATTATTAGCCCGGTTTGCCCGCGATTGCGAAATTTCTGCGGTTACGGCGCAGGTTTTGTGGCGACGCGGCGTCAAGACCCGGGGAGAATATTTGGCTTTAATTCGTCAATCGGGTATGCTGTCGTCACCTTTTGAACTGCCAGACATGGATCTGCTGGTCAAACACTTGCATGAGGCGAAGCTTCGCCGACAAAGAATCCGGGTATATGGGGATTACGATGCTGATGGAGTGACGGCCACTGCGGTCATGGTGCGGGGATTGGCAGATTGGGGAATGGGTGATTTAGTGGACTATTATATCCCCAATCGTTTTGAGGAAGGATATGGTTTAAATGTAGAGGCAGTGGTGCAGGCTGCGGCCGACCACATACCCTGGCTGATTACCGTGGACTGCGGATCCAGTTCGCCTGAGGCAGCCGAGATGGCACGCCAACTCGGCATTTGCTTGTTGATTACGGACCATCATGGGTTGCCGCTACAGCTGCCGCAGGCTATGGCGTTGGTTAATCCGGAACGTATGCCCAAACCTAATCGTTTGTCTGGCGCAGGTGTTGCCCTGCAAGTGATTCGTGCACTGTTGGAAGAGAACACACCAGACTGGTGCTATGGAGTGGCGGCCATCGGTACGGTTGCCGATGTCGTGCCGTTAACTGGGGATAACCGAACGCTGGTGCAAAAAGGACTCGGGGTCTTGAGGCGTGGACTGGTGTCAGGGGTTAACGCGTTGATGGTGTCCGAATCTCGTGATGTGACGGCGGTGAATGCTGACGATTTGGGATTTTTGATAGGGCCCCAATTAAACGCCGCTGGAAGAATGGGCGATGCCGATTTGGCTGTCCGTATCTTGCTATCCGGCGATGATCAAGAAGCTGCTGCCAGTGCCATCCAACTCCAATCTATCAATCAGGCCCGTCGACACCTGGAGCGTGACATCACGGACCGTGCTTGGGATTGGCTTGCTCATACCTGGACGGGAGAATTGCCACCCTTTGTGGTAGTAGCGGGTGAAAACTGGCACCATGGGGTCATTGGAATTACCGCATCGCGGCTAAAAGAGGCGTTAAGGCGCCCGGTAGCCGTTATTGGGTGGGAAAATGATTCGGGGAAAGGATCAGCACGCGGCATCGACGGATTTCATCTGTTGCACCATATGCGTAGGCATGTAGATCGGTTTGCCAAATTAGGCGGCCATCAGGGGGCGGCCGGATTTAGTCTCCCGCGACAGGACCCCGTCGAGCTTAGCTTCTTGCTGTCGGAGGACTTTCCTGTTTCGGCGTTAAGACAGTTGCGTCAGGGGCCGACTCTGGATTGGGAAGGATCGGTAAGCCGGATAGACAAACGGGTAGTGGCGGAGTTAAGTCGCCTTGAGCCGTTTGGCCATGGCTTTGAACGGCCCCGTCTGATGCTCAACGGGACTGTGGGCGATGTGTGGACGATGGGCAAGGAGCACCAGCATTTGGCGCTGACGTTTCAGGATCATGACATAAAAGCGGTGGCCTTTGGTCGGGGAGATATGGCTGCCATTTTTTCACCGGTGACAGGTACTCGTGTCGTGGCCAAGTTGGCATGGAACAGCTTTCGTGGCCGAATCCAGCCCCAGTGGCTGGTCGACGATATTGTCGCTCCGTGGGCGCTGGGCAACACTACCGACAAGGTGCAGTGGGAGCCAGCACCCAGTTTCCTTACAGGACACATTATCATCATGGTGTCGGATATCCGTTCCGATTGGCCGTCACCGTGGATTGGCGATAATTATCTTACCTGGGAACGGGCCAAACGAGGTCAATTAACGCGACTGTCCGTGGATATATGGCAACCCTGGCCCAGACTTTTTGGATGGGCTGACCATATAGTATGGGCTGTCCATCCTCCTTCTCGCGGGTGGCTAAGCGCGGCTTCAACCTTGCTAGCTCCAGGTGGGGTCATGTGGGTGGATCCCAAGGCGGACCGCAGCGCCGTAGAACGACATATGGTGAAAATGGTTCCGAACCGAGACACGCTGGCACGTCATTGGCGGCGTTGGAAGCAAGGTGTGTCGCCTTTCATGGTGGGTCGTGCCATATTTCGCGAGCTAGGGTTGGACGCAAGGTCGGAGGAGTCGATAAAGGTCTCTCTGGATGATAGCGTTCAATACTGCAATGCGCAAATTCTATGGCAAGACTATCAAGATTGCAGACCCTATCCGGTCACAGAGTGGGAAAATTTGACGAAAGCGACATTAGGAGTCAGATTGCGCTAAACAAAACGTTAAAGTGGGGAGAACAGTATGGCCTGGACTGAATTATTACGCGAAGTACCAGATTTTCCGGCACCCGGAGTTCTGTTTCGCGACGTGTTGCCGGTGATGAGCGATCCTGATGCGTGGCATGAGGTATTGGACGGCATGGAAGCACTATTGAAGGCAACGGGAGCCGAAGCCCTATTGGCACCGGAAGCTCGTGGCTTTCTCATTGCGGCACCTTTGGCAGATCGGCTCACTATAGGGTTAGTGCCGGTTCGCAAACCGGGAAAACTGCCACGCCCTATTCTCCGCGAAGCATATTCGCTAGAATATGGGGATAACCAACTTGAGATCGAGGCAACAGTGCCGCTTGCGGGAAAACGTGTCGTGGTCGTGGATGATGTGTTAGCGACCGGAGGCACAGTGACAGCTTGTGCTCGCCTGGCGCAAAGATTGTCGGCCGATGTGGTGGGCTATGCTTTTTTAATTGAACTTAAAGCGCTAGGCGGGCGCGACAAGCTGGATCTTAGAACCGCCGAGGTTATGAGCCTTTTAGTTTTATAAGTAGTGTGTATTGTCATCAGAAATGGGGGATGGGCATGACCGAATTGGAAATGGTGGAGCAATTGGGTTTTGAACCTGGCTCCCCGGAAGCCCAGCAAATTGCGGATGCAATTCGCTTCGCGGCTTCGGCTCATCAAGGTCAAAGCCGTGCTTCCGGCGACCCCTACGTAGCGCATCCCCTGGCCGTCGCATCAATTTTAGCAGACTTGAAAATGGATGCCCCGACCATCATCGCGGCGTTATTGCATGATATAGTTGAGGATACCTCCTATACCCTATCAGATCTTGAAGCCCGTTTTGGCAGCGAAGTGGCACAACTAGTGGATGGGGTTACCAAATTGGACCGATTAGAAGTCCGTACCCGCGAAGAGGAGCAGGCGGAAAATCTTCGCAAGATGTTGCTTGCCATGGCTAAAGACATCCGAGTTATTCTAATTAAATTGGCGGACAGGCTTCATAACATGAGGACCTTAAAACATTTGACGGCGGACCGGGTACGGCGGATTGCCCGGGAGACTATGGACATTTATGCACCACTCGCTAATCGTTTAGGGATTTTTCGCATTAAGTGGGAATTGGAGGACTTGGCTTTTCAGCATCTGCAGCCACAGGCCTATCAAGAAATGAAAGAACGGGTCGCCAAGAAGCGTCAGGAACGGGAAGCGGCGGTAGATGCGGTTACCCAGGAATTGAGTCGGCGGCTTCAATCTATGGGGATGGTCTTTGAGGTCTCGGGGCGGGCCAAACATTTATATAGCATCTACCAAAAAATGGTTAAGCAAGGTAAGGATTTTGGGGAAATTTACGATTTGGTGGCAGTGCGGGTATCCGTGGAATCGGTCAAGGACTGTTACGCAGTACTGGGATTGGTGCATTCCTTGTGGAAACCCGTGCCGGGAAGGTTTAAAGATTATATTGCCATGCCCAAGTCCAATCTTTATCAAAGTTTGCATACCACCGTCATCGGGCCGACCGGAGAGCCACTGGAGGTACAAATTCGCACGTTTGAGATGCATCATACCGCCGAATATGGAATTGCCGCCCACTGGAGATACAAAGAAGGCACTAAAGAAGACCGCGAGTTTGAACAAAAGCTTTCCTGGTTAAGACAATTATTAGAGTGGCAGCGGGATATGCGTGATGCGCGGGAATTTATGGAAACGTTGCGAGTGGATTTGTTTAGCGACGAAGTTTTTGTATTTACTCCCAAGGGGGATGTGCTGGACTTGCCCGCCGGTTCGACTCCCATTGATTTTGCTTACCGTATCCACACTGATGTTGGAAACCATTGCGTGGGAGCTAGGGTGAATGGGCGAATTGTCCCGTTGGCAACTGCCCTCGATAACGGGGATATTGTTGAAATACTGGTCAACCGAAAGTCACCTGGTCCTAGCACCGATTGGCTTAATATTGTCCGAACGTCCCAGGCAAAGACGCGCGTACGGCAGTGGTTGCGCCGCGAGCGGAGGCAAGAACACTTGGCGCGGGGACAGGAAATATTAGATCGTGAATTGCGCCGGGCGTCTATAGAGTTGAGTGGAGATCGAATGGCGGATACGGTGCGTCGACTGGGCTGGGGTACACCTGATGAATTGGCCATAGGAATTAGCGACGGCAGTATTAATCCGGTGCAAGCAGTGTCTCGGATAAAGGAAGAGGTCACCCGGCAAATGTCGCCGATTTTGACGCCCACCGTGACGAAAAAACCCAAACCGGTGGTAGCCGTTCCGGGATCGGAGGTATTAGTCCGGGGTCAGCGTCGTATGTTGACTCGGTTGGCACGTTGTTGCCAACCGGTTCCCGGCGACCCGATTATTGGATACTTGACTCGTGGTCGAGGCGTGTCGGTTCATCGCCTGGGCTGTCCCAATGAGAAAGAGTTGAGTCGGGACCCAGAACGGATTATTGAAGTGAGTTGGGATCAAAGTGAGGCCGAAATGGCGCCGCATCCAGTAGAACTGGCCGTGTATGCATGGGATCGTGCGGGCCTCTTGGCCGATGTTGCCAATGTGGTTGCTGATTCGAACATTATTTCGGCCAAGGCCCGGGGTTTTCGCGACCGCACCGCAGTCGTCAATGTACGCCTTGAGGTCAAAAATCTCACCCAATTGACACGGATTATCGGTCGTCTCGAAAACCTGCCTTATGTGCAACGCGTCGATCGTGTCAGTCACGAGCGTGTGTGATGCGAGCTGTGGTGCAAAGGGTCAAACAGGCCAAAGTGACGGTGTCTGGAGATACGGTAGGGGAAATCGGGGCAGGGCTCCTGGTATTCCTGGGGATTAGCAGGAGCGACACCATAAATGATGTCGATTGGCTTGTGGGGAAAGTTGTTCACTTGAGAATTTTTGATGATTCTTTAGGCCGACTGCAACACGATGTCCGGGATATTGGCGGAAAACTTTTAGTGGTGTCCCAGTTTACCTTGTATGGGGATGTGCGGCGGGGACGTCGGCCGGATTTCACCTTGGCTGCTCCGGCCATGATGGCCGAACCTTTGTACCAGAGGTTTATCAACGGCTGTCGGCTTCTGTTGCCTGTGGAAACGGGAATTTTTGGGGCCGATATGGACGTGAGTATAGTGAATTGGGGACCGGTCACGCTTTTGGTGGAAACTCCCGGAGCGGATAAAACTGTTGAGTAGAGGAGTTATTTTGCAATGAACCCAGAATTACAACGACCTAAGGGTACCCAGGATATATTGCCGCCGGAATCCTGGCGTTATGACAAAATGCGGCGTTTAGCATTGGATATTGCCCAGCAATATGGGTTTAACTTGATAGAAACCCCGATTTTTGAACAGACCTCGGTATTCCTGCGTGTAGGTGAGGCCACAGATATCGTTCAACATGAACGGTACTCGTTTATTGATGCGGGGGGAGTGAATTTGACACTGCGGCCCGAGGGAACGGCAGCGGTGGCTCGTGCTTATATTCAGAATGGACTCTATAACTGGCCGAAGCCTTTGAAATTGGTGTACTGGGGACCAATGTTCCGCCGTGAGCGTCCTCAGGCGGAACGTTATCGGCAGCACACTCAATTCGGTGCTGAATTATATGGGTCAGAATCGCCTACGGCAGATGCGGAGATCATTTTGTTAGCGTGTCGAGTAGTGGACCGGGTAGGTTTGGAAAATCCGGAAGTGCGGATTAACTCCATCGGTTGCGCGGTGTGCCGGCCGCGCTATCGCCAAGCTTTGGTGGAATATTATGCAGGTAGGCGCGAAGAATTGTGCCAGGACTGTCAAAATCGGATGGAGAAGAATCCATTGCGGCTGTTAGATTGTAAAATTGATGTGGCAATTCGCCAAACTGCTCCTGATTTAGCCGATTACTGGTGTGATGATTGCCGTGCCCATATTGAGTCGGTAATGGACCAGGTGGGGGGAGCCGGGCGGTCGATCCGGCGTGACCCATATTTGGTTCGCGGACTCGATTACTATACTAGAACAGTGTTTGAAGTGGGCCACCCAAGCCTGGGAGCGGCTACCGCGCTCTTTGGAGGCGGACGCTACGACGGGCTAAGCGGTCAATTCGATGGTCCGAGCGCTCCCGCAGTTGGGTTCGGCATGGGCATTGAGCGTATGTTGTCGGCGGTTGGCAACCGATTACAACCCGAACCCGCATCCGTTGTGTACATTGCGCATTTGCCGGGATTCGAGAATCAGGCGCAACTGTTGGGGGAACAGTTGCGCAACGTTGGGTTGGCGACAGAATGCGACTTGCTCAATCGCAGTCTCAAGGCGCAATTGCGGGAAGCCGGGAAAACGGCGCGTTTCACCGTGATCACCGGTGGCTACGAGTGGGAACGGAATCT
>JAMDDZ010000103.1:0-341 GCA_023488565.1 Bacillota bacterium
CGTGTCCGAGGTGACATATTTGTCATCCGTTCGCAGATAGCTTGTCAGGAGCTTCTCATAGTGGTCCCATGCGGTGTCCAAAGCATGCTGGACCGCAATCTGAGGTGCCGGTTAGGGTTTTTGCAGGTCGTTGAGGCTGAACAGGAACCCCAATTTTATTCAGATTCCCACTTGAACTTTTGGCCAGTATTAGGGTTTTGAACTTGGTGAGATCCGCATCTCTAATTGCGGAGCCGGATGCGCCCAGACATATCCTTGTCCTGCATCTACTCCAAATTGTCGCAGGAGAGTCGCTTGCGCATCCGTTTCCACCCCTTCCGCGAAGGTTCAATGCCATGCAT
>JAMDDZ010000103.1:351-7146 GCA_023488565.1 Bacillota bacterium
CCTCCTGTCCTCCTTTTTAAAATCCCCCGCTCCCAGATCGTCCTGGGCAAAGACAACATGGGGATAAAGGTGCGAAAACGCCTCCCAATCCTGGATGGCGGTTGTTCCTTGCTCCGACACCTCCACCACCAGTTGACCCCATGGTACCACTTCGGACAGCGACTGAAGGTAATAACGAAAGGTTGGGGGATCTTTCAACGTGGTGCAGCGCATGTTCACAAACAACTTTTGATTGGATGGCCAGACCCCCATCGTGCCTATTGTCTCGCGGATGGCTCGCAGACAGGCCAGATCCAGTTGGTCGTCCACTCCCTCCTTAAGCGCCTCGGCAAACAGGGTCAGCGGTGAGACGGAAATCCCGTGGCGCTGAGGTCGAATTAAGGCTTCTTGTCCGAACACCGTGGTGGTTTGAAGATCCACAACCGGCTGAAAGAAAACATCGAACGACAGTCCGTTGAAAAAGTGCTGTTCTTGCGATACGTCTGCCAAGGCGGGTTCCTCGGTTCCAAGCAACGCGTTGCCGTCTCGATTCGATTCCCGAATGGTACCCCAATATCCCATCACTTGGGTGCCCACGAAAAGGGGGACGATGGATTCTTCGGCCCACCAGGTGGTGCCATCGGGCCGACGGTTCTTCAAAGAGCCCTCCCAGGTATTGCCTTTCTTAAGGGTATCCCACAAGGCCTGGTAGACATCCGATGGGGTCTCTCCGGCAGTATTAACGCCCGGTTCCTGCTCGGCAAGTTCTGCCCAAGTACGCCCGGTCAGCCGTTCATAGGCCGGATTCACCGCGATAATCCGGCCGGCCACATTTGTAAGCACGGCGGCCGTAGACCACCGATCCCAGAGCGCACGGGCGGCATCGCCCAGCCAGCCCAATTGCGCGAAGGGAACCGGCGTGTCTGGGAGTAAGTCGGGGGAATCAACTTCTTTGGGGGCCACACGGTTTTTCCCGCCCCGTTTAGCGGCTAGCAAATTTTGGTCGGCGGCTTTGTCAGTGCCGTCGGTCAAGGGACCGACGGCCCATCCCATCGACACACCTAAACGAAAAGGACCCGTGGTGAGGTTATAAGTTTGTTCGGTGACGGCGCGATGCAGACGTTGCACAATCTGTTCGGCGTCGGCATTCTTTAGAGGCCCGCCGGGAATCCATACGGTAAATTCGTCTCCACCCGGCCGGGCCAACGCATCTTGGTCGCGGAGTCCCGTTTGCAGACGCCGAGCAAAGGCTTTCAGCACCTGGTCTCCGAGATCGTGGCCCCAGGTGTCGTTGAACCATTTAAAATCGTCAAGATCACACGCCACAATTAGGCCGGTGGATCGCGCCCGAGGTGTGAGCTGGTCGAGCCAGGTGACGAGGCCATGGCGGGTCAAGGCATCCGTCAACGCGTCATGTTCTGCTCGGTAGATATCATGCCCCCACTTTTGTGCTCGTTCAGAGCGTCCCATAATATAGACGGCCGCCACAGCGGCCACTGTCACCGAAGTCACCAAGTCGGAGACGCCATCGCCATTCGAAACCATAGAGATGATCGCAGCTAAGATAACGGATACATACAAAGTCGTGTGCCGCTTTAGTCCTGTCACACGAGACGAAGTAACGCGTAACACCAGTGTCAGAACGACAATCATGAGCAGTTCGGTGAGAGTGTGTTGCGACCAGCCAAAGGCGGTCAAGGCATGGATGACCTCCGCTCCGAAGATCGCGACGCTCCCCACAAAGTTCCAAGATGATCGGGGCACCAGATACCACATCGCAATGAGGGCGACCACAAGCACTCCATAGGGCACATCCATGGGGCCAAAACGGTCCACGAGCACCAAAAGGACTGGCACTCCGACGGTCAGCATCACACGACCGCCCACCGTCCATCGACGGCGGAGCGCCAGATCCTCCCATTCCCAGACCCCAATTAAGAGACCCGACAGCAAGGTCCCATAAATAATGGCTCTCGCCCACAACGCGAGAAAACCCCAGCGATCCATGACATCCTCCTTCAATCGGCCCGTCGATTGGCAGAAATAGGGCATTTCTCCCGACAGAAAGAGCCTCTTTACGTCCGATCGCCTGACATTGCCTCGCTAATAAGTCCCGACCCCAAACGGGCGACGTGGATGCTGCCCCTGAATAGGAGGCCGTCCCTTGGTGTTAAGTATATGATCGAACCCTTACCGAACCAATTGATTGTATTGATTTGTGGGATATTTTATCGGCAAATCGCATATCAGTGAACCTGGTGTCCAAGGGAACTCCATGCGCCAGGCCATACGATTAGTGCCCACAAGGTTGGGAACTGGCCTCCAATCTAACCGGAAAGTCGTGGAGGGGGCCGCCGATCACCCGGCCCGCGATGCGCAATTTCAATGGATTGCCGACCAGACCGCCACCCTTCAGGCGACCAATCAATCGGTCATTTCGGTCGATTCGAAGAAGCAGGAGTTAGTGGGGGATTTTAAAAAGGAGGACAGGAGGGGCTTCTCCAAGGGGAGCCCGAGGTGGTGAACGTCTATGATTTCCATCGTCGGCGGTCGGCAAGGCAACCCCCTAGGGCATCGATGACATCACCGCCGATGGCGGTGGGAGTAACGGCTGGCGAAATGGGCTCTGGAAAATCTCCCTCCAAGCCTTAGCGAACCGGATGCATCTGATGATTCATGTCAGTCCCTTCCCGCCCGGAACCAGAACCGACTGACTGTGAAAGCCGAGCTCGACACCGGGTCCTATCCGATGGGGATCCATGTTGATGATGAGACGTTGGCTTGTTTGGCATTCGCACCGGAATCTTCCATGGCGAGTGGAATGAAATGATTGAACCTCAGCCTCAAAATAACGAAGTGATTTCGTCGTGAGTCCTAAGAGGAGTCAGGCGATCACATCATACGAATTTGTCTTTGCATAACGACAAATTTAACTAAACATCCATTATCATGGTGAAAATTCCTGAATCCACACCAATGCTAAAATTGCGAAACTGCGAACATAGGAAACCGAAACCCCAAACGCCAGTATTATCCGTGCATTCACACAATATTGATTATTGCAGTAAGTTAATTGACAGTTTTAGTATTCTCTTGTACTCTACCATTAGACGTCAGACGTCTTATGGAGTTAAACTCGGTTGGATTCACGCGAATCGTAGCATGGTAAAGTGTTTGGATCGAGATAGCACACTGTACGACGAGATAAAACATACACAGTTAAAGTCTTTGGCACTCGCTGTTCACGACGAGTGGGGAAGCCCGCGGAACGGATTAGAAACTCTAGTAAGGCACATCTATCTCAGCAAGAGAACAGGCTCGATGATCTCGATTTGCACTGCATCCAAGATGTCAACGACAACGACGCCCTACATGACTTTTTATTGCTGTTATCTGGTTTAATGGCTTGTTGGCGTATCACCAGGGCCCAACAAACCGTTCGGCTCTTGGCATTCAAGTCGTCCTCGGAGAGACGGCGATGAAATGTTAGTGAGTCGAAGGATACCGGGTGTTGTTAATCGCGATGTTAACTCGTTTTAGTTTACTTAACCACTGAAAGGAGAATGCCGCTATGGGCCGACAAATCCATAAATTTCCGATTGTCGGATTGGCTACCATCATGGCTATGGCCGGAGTGGCCACCAATATCAATTTTGGTCATAGGACACGACCCACCGTGTATGCCAGTAGTATAAAAATTCGCAATGCGAAACAGGCAACGCCGGTGCTGCCCAATTTCAAGCATGTGTTCGTGATTATGCTCGAAAACCATAGTTACCAAGACGCCTTTTACGAGAACGACATGCCGTACTTGCAATACCTGGCGCGCACCTACGGATTGCCAACTGAAATGTATGGTATCACCAATCCTACAGTGCCGAATCGGGTCGGTATTCTCAGTGGACGTGGTCGAACCATTGGGGACAATGTGAGTGAAGACCAACTTACGTATCCCAATCTCATAGACCAACTGACTGCACATCATTTGACATGGGGAGCCTATTACCAACATACAGAAACATCGACAGATGCCCATCCGGTGTACAATCTTAGCCAAAGCACATTCAACCTGTTTAAGGACATCTATGACAATCCCCATCGCGAAGCACAACTAAAGACATTTCCCGATCTGGAAACAGCATTGAAAACGGGGAATGTGCCCAATTTTGTTTGGGTAGGCCCAAATTTTCTCACTAACTCGCATGGAACTGGCAGACCCGGTCCGTATCAGTATACGTATCAAGGCGCTGGGCCAGGCGGTGTGGCAGCCAACGACACTCGGCTAGAACAGTTGGCGAACACCTTCCTATCTACGTGGATACCGCGGATTATGGAGTCGCCAGCATGGCGTTCAGGTCCTTCAGCGATTTTTGTTACCTATGATGAGACAAGCTATGATGCCAGTATGCCGCAAAATGGCAATTGGGCGTCGAACTTGGGGACCGCAGGCAGTCCGATTGTGCCTAAAGGGACCGTTCTCGGTGGTAACTCCCATTTTCCCTTCCCAGGGGGTATCAACGGGGGTGGACGGATACCTGCGATTGTTATTACCAATACGGCGGGCCACATCGTTTCGAACGAGCCCTTCAACCAGTTTTCGATTCTTAAGACGATTGAAAGTGCCTGGCATTTGGGCTATTTAGGGCAAGCGGCTAATCCTGCGGTGCACACGATGTCCGTTTTCTTCCATGGTGGCACCAAGCACCAAGGCACGAACCCCACTCCCTGGTCCGTTGGTTCCGTCCCGGTGCCAACCCTCCAAGATGGTTGGAGTAGCACTCCCTACGAGCCAGCATTGCCTCCACAACAAACGGAAACGGCGGATGCGACAATCTTGCCAACAGCCGATCCTCACTTGAGCACCGGCGCTGATGGGCAAGCAGCCAGCAACTTGGAAATTTTCCTTACGAGCCATCCCCAAGCAGTGACTGGCACATTGACTCTAACCTTGACCGGGTCGAACGGGGTAAGTTTTGCCAGCAGGTCTTTCCCTGTAGGAAGCACAAATGTAGCCAACGCTGATGAAAATGCTACGCAATTTGGACCGAGCACTGTGACTGCACGCACTGTTACGTTGCCGATCGCTAATACTGGGACAGTTGCAGAAGAACTCGACATTACAGGGCCGATTCTGGATGTGGCACCAAACGCCACCCCGGGGCCGATTCAGTGTGTGGTGTCGTCCAACGGAACAACCCTGGGTACAGTAACATTAGGCACGGTGGGCAGGCCTGCGGTACGCCAAGCTCCGAATCTTTTAGCGCCGGTAATCAGACCGGGTTCGGTTGAAGTACGGTTTGTGCCGCCGACTACACTGCCAGGCCACGCGTTATACGAAATCGAAATTGAGGGACGGAACCCCGTCACGGCGGTTGGACCTGACCTTGGCGAGAAGTATATGACCTACACCCGATTCAATAATGTTCTCATCTCCAATGGCTCAGCCGAATTGACGTCATTGGCAGGTAAACTTTATTGGGTGAGGGTACGCGTGGTTCTCGGCAAGGGTCACAAGGTGCTTAGTCAATGGAGCAATCCCTTACCCTTTACTGCCCTTCCTGGTCCCTTGCCGCAAGGAGTATCTTGACCATACCGATCAAAGTCGCACCAAGAGACAATCGGTATAGTCCTAATAATCTCCTAAGGTTGGATCCGCAAGCGACGTCGTTTGCGGATCCATTTTGGGCGGAAAAATGCCTTGCCCCAATGGCTCAGCCACGCGCTTCTGCACGGCGTCGACCGGGCGGAGAGTCCACCAACCGGGCTTGGATCGTGTGCAATCGCTCATTCAGTTTGCGGAGTCGGAGGAGTTCGCCTTGCCATTGACCTAAGTAGAGGGCCTCATTATAGGTGACAACCATGATGCGCCATTCTCCTAAAATCTCCCGTTCGGTGCGATACGCGGTCACGCCGCCGCAGTCCGCCCCCGTCAGGGGGCGAAACTGATCCGAGGCGACCGCCAAAAGATCGGGGGCCTGATTCGCCTTGAGCGATCCGACAAAGTGGAGGGGATCCGCATCGATCTGGGCCTGATTGGTTGGCGAATTATTCCCTTTGTCGTAGACCATGGTGACGGATTGGTAGGTGTCACACAGTGCGCGGTAGCGCGCCAAAAGATCCTTGGTCACCATTAAAGCCAGTCCGACCGCGCGCAAATCGGTCCGATGCTGTTTTTGATGTCCGCGTTGGCCCCATTCGGAGGGGGTCATCGTATCCAGTCAGGTATACAAATTGGTCGCATCATGGTCTCGAGATCTAAGCCGAATTCACGGACCATGTGTTGCGTCAGTCGGGTCTCAATGGCTTGTATGCGGGACGCGTCGACATAGCCCATATGATCCCAAAAGCATTGACGGGCCAATTTACTGGTTGGGGAGACGGCCCGATTCATAGCGGCCACCAACAAATATTGGCCGACTGAAGGACCTTGGTCGCACTTGGGCGCGACGAAATCATTGTGATCCACCACGCGGAGACGCTTTTCGATACTCCGCCACGGTGGCTTTCGTGGGGAGACGGCCCGGTCTGCAGCCGGGTGACGACCTGATCCGCTCGTCCCAGATATTTTTGTTTCACTAAGGATGGTTTGCCATTGATCTGTTGGCTCTCGACCAAATAATAAGGGGACACCCGGCTTTCCCGACTACGGACTGTCCTTGAGGGGGCAGAGGAAGTCAAGCTTTGACAGGAGCAACTTTTCGACGTGAAGAAGGTTCCGGGATAGGACAAAAAAGGCCGCCATTCGAGGTATCACCGCCAGTCGGTAATGTGGGATCTTCACGGAATAAGGGGTAACTGTGGCCATCCCATAACCAG
>JAMDDZ010000083.1 GCA_023488565.1 Bacillota bacterium
GATCTTCGAATATCGGTGACACCGAGACGGTGGTTCCGCTATTGCCCCAACAACAGTTAGAGCCAGGAATGGCCGCGACCATCAAGTTAACCGCTCCCCAACCAACCTATGACGTGTTGGCGCAGTATGGACTGGGGACCGGGGTACCAACGGGTTCCATCCCTTCGGTGATGGCCAACACTAACACTGACATTTACTTAGGGGCCTTTGTTGCGGACCAGAATCAAGTGCCGTTGCCGATTGGCGCGGGATACGGAGATGCGGGTACGGTCGTCGTGCACGTGAGTGGGCCTGCGACTTTGTCGGCTTACAACGATTATACCGACACGACCGTTACCGGCTTACAGTCGACCACGCTCGATGTAGGTGGCTACAGCGGTTTTTATGACTCGGTACAACTGGTGCCTAACCCCAACGCTAACGGCATGGTGACGTTAACTCTCACCAATCCCACCAACGGGCTTCAGGTTGGGACGCCTGTTCAGGTTATGGTCGTCCCACCGCAAACGGCTAATTCGTGGAGCGTGACTTCGAGTCCGTCGACAAGTTCCTTTACCTCAGACCAAGTGGCATCTGATGCTTATGCGGCGAGTAACCTGAGTGAAAAAAGCAACATCTGGACCCTGGGTAGCGGTTACACTTTGTCTCCCACATGGAGCATTCAAGCTGTTGATGCGAATGGACTATCTGAACCAGCCCAAGCTCCAGCGGTATCTGTCACTATGAATGGCCAGCCGGTAAGTAACCTAGTACCTACGATTAGCGGTAGCGCTAGCGGTGGTAACTATACTGTAGGCATGGATTATGTGGGGGGCAACCTTTCGACCGGGACCTACGACATTACTCTTTCCGAAGGTCTTATGCAGACGCTCACCATTCCGGTTACCATTACGGCTGGCGTACCCAACAAAATTGGTGTCACCCCGGCCGCCGGTCAGACCATAGATGTGACACCGACGAATCCGTCACTGACGGTAACAGGACAGGTCGAAGATATTCTCGGGAACGCTGTGGCAGCGCCTGGAGCGACCCTGACCTTTGCTGACACGACCAACTCAAACGAATTGCAACTCAGTGGGGGCGCAGGCAGTGTTTCGGATCAAACTGTGAATGTCAACAGTTCGGGAGCCGCCTCGGTTACGGCGTCAGCTGTTGCCACAGGCCTGGATGGAGCAGTGGAAGTAACGGGAACGTTGGCTAACGGTACAACGCTAACGGGAGCTAATTCAGCATCGATTGACGAGACGGGCAGCTTAGTGAGCAAACTCGTCTTGGGCGTCACAGGAAATGACTATCAAGCGGGGTCCAATTACACGAGCAACGGCAACACGGCTTATCCGATGGTTACGGTAACCGAAGAAAACTCCGTGGGCGCACCCTTAACTAACCCTGGCGATACCTTAAATTACACGATTACCGGACCTGCTGCCTACCCTGGTGCCTCTGGGACCGTTAACGGACACCACACCATACCTGTTATATCCGACATTGCGGGCACTTACACCGTGACCGTGACTGATGCTTCCAATAGTGCAGTGGCGCCGGTCTCCACGACCGTCACGATTGTGCCCGGAGCAGCCGACGGGGTCGGACTGTTCGCAAATGGCAGTGAACTCGTCCAGTATGTGCCGCACGCCTTAAACTTGTCGACCGGCATTAACTACAATGTTCCCAACGACCTCAACGGGACGACATCAGGTACCCTATCGGTGGAAGCCAACACGCCACAGGCCGTGTGGATTCATGTGACCGATGCCACTGGAAACATTGTGAATGCCCCGGCAGGTGGAGTGACGGTCAATCTCACCCAAAATGGCACTGGCGCGTTTGAGGCCACGCAGGGTGGGGCTCCCCAGACCAGTTTTGTGATTCCCGCGGGTCAAAACGGGATTGAGGTCTGGTATGTCGACACGCAGACACAAACCGTGAATGTAGGTATGTCCTATCAAGCGGTTGCCACGGCGACCTTTGCCGGCACCAGCAACGGCGTGGCAACCCAGGGAGGTTCATCGGGAGCCTACACCTACGCGTGGACGGTGAACGTGGCCGACCAGTTCGGGAACCCGATCAACAACCTGACCTATGCGGAGGCGTCCTTGGTTGACACCAGCGCTTCCCCAGAGGTGACGTATACCGGGGCCGCGACTCTGGCTGCCGGAGACTTTACGGTGGCGCCAACCAGTACGCCAGGCCAATACACCATTACCGCGGAAAGCAGCACGACCGTCCCAACGACGGATGTCGCACACATCACCATCGATGGCTCGACCATCAACGGCACGTTCTAACCAGCAGCATGTGTGGCAACGAACCGATCCCTGCGGGGATCGGTTCCTGTTATGCAGAATGGACTGATTCGGCGCAATAAATGATGTAATAAGACGACAATGAGGCAGATAAAGCGCCGAAATTGCAGAATCGCCTGTAATCAAATATTCCACATGGAGGCAGTCACATTATGATGATCGGTAAAAAGCTAATTGGTCTAGCGTTAGCAGGTTCGTTACCTCTGTTAACCTTGGTGCCCGGTACAGTATCCGCTGAATCTCCTCAAATACTCCTGCTCCCGTCAGTAGATGGGGTTGTTCCCCATAGTCAAATCGTAAAGAGTCGTCCCGTTGCGCTGTTGAATCCCTCGTCTCCATTTAGTTTTGGCGTGGTGCTGCCTTCTAAGAACCCGCAGGGCTTAACAGCGTTCGCTGCGGCTGTGAACCAACCCGGCTCTCCCCAGTATCACCACTTTTTAAACCATGCTCAGGAAGTCGCTGAATTTGGTCCCGCTGCCGCACTGGTCAGTCAAATGCAATCCCAATTTACAGCAGCGGGACTCACGGCAACGCTGTCGGGTCAAATGTTGGAGGTGCGGGGTACGGTTGCTCAGGTGAACACACTGTTCAAGACGCAGATGACGCGCTATCAGCAGGGAAATATCACATTTTCGGCGCCGTCGAACGGCATCTTAATGGTTCCGGTGTGGTTGCAACAAGCCCAAGGACTAACCGGTTTTGTACGCTCGCAACCCCGCACAGGTTTCCTTGAAGCGAAGCATCTGAGTTTGCACTATCTTCCTAAGGCCGACATGGCTCCCACACCCGGTGGCGCTACGGCTTCAGCGTCGAACAACGGTTTTACGGTCACGGTGCAACAATTATCCGATGGTGCCAGAACTCCAGGGGAGGCGGTCAGGTACGTCGTGACGGCTTCTGTCAATGGCCAGCCGGATCCTAACCAAATTTATGTGCAAAATCTCCAAGGACCTTATGTGGGAGCGAGTTCTTTAGCGATGTGGTATCCTGGGCAGATGCCCAATCAAATTCTGACTGACTTTACTTTGTCACAAGAACAGACGGTAAGCATGGCGTTGACTGTAAATGACACGAACGGCAACTCGGTGACCGTGCAATTGCCTGCGGCGGCCTTTGTCGGTCCTAGTGCGGCCACGACGACGGGAAGTTCGTTGGTGGCGGGCGGCCTGTATGGCGTCACTGGATCGATGCTGGCACCGTGGAATCCTGCGTCCAATTCGGTTAATAAGCCATTTAATGCGCAACAATTGGTTGCATTTGAAAATAGTTTTTCAGATTTGGGAACTTACGGCGGTTATCACAATGCGCCCACGATTGGTGTCTATACCGCAGGTGGCATTTCGAATAACGGAAGTTACACGGGAATTGGATTCAGTGTTCCAGAGGGAGACGCTCAAATGTTCGCGAGTAAGTTCAATCTCACGCCGGAGACTTTTCATACGGCGTATGTTGGGCAAAATTCGTATGTGGACTCATCCTATGGGGGCATTGAGGGGGAAATGAGCCTCGATCTGCAAATGATGGAGACGTCGGCTCCGGGATCCAATATTTTAGTCTACTCGGCCGGAAGTCTCCGCAGCGCATTGAACCAAGTTGGTCAACAAGATAGTGTGGCTGTGTTCAGCATCAGCTATGGAGCAGGCGAACAAATCATAGCAGGATATGACACACCAGGAACCCAAGCGAGCTGGGATGAACTGGCGCAACTTGCCGTTAGCGAAGGAATTACTATCAGTGTGTCGTCTGGCGACAGTGGCGCATACTCCGGAGCTGAATACGCTCCGTATGGTGTGCCAACTTCTATTGCGTATGCGCCACAACCAAGCTACCCCGCCAATAGCCCCTACGTCAGTGCACTCGGTGGCACCGAGGATGCAGTCACTCCGACTGGGCACTTAACCCAAGGGGCCATGTGGGGCGGTAACTTAGGGCGAGAAATTTCCAACTCGACCTTAATGAACTACTTGTCCTTCGGAAATATGATGGCTAGTGGTGGTGTGAGCACGATAGAATCAGCTCCGAGTTATCAAACAGCGCTCACCCCGGGGCTCACGGGACGGATGACCCCGGATGTTTCTTTGCCCGCTTCCGTGGTGACCCCAGGCTATTTTGGATACTTCGACGGACAGCCCAACCTCTCGGGTGGTACGAGCGCTGCAGCCCCTCTCTTCGCAGGGTGGATCGCTGACATGACCTACGACGGTCCCTTAGGAAATGTCAATCCGACCCTGTACCAGATGAGTCAGTGGCCCGGACCACGACTTCCAGAGGGTCCCGTGGTCACTCCCGTCGCCTTCGGCAACAACGGATTCTACAATGAGACTACGCGGGATAATGCGGTCACCGGGTTGGGGCAATTGAACGTCGATGGATTTACTGCAGCTCAACACCCATATTATTTCTCACAGGGAGGCGGGAATTCTGTGGGCGGGGGGGGCTTAAGCCCATCGAATGAAGTACTCAATGGTTTGCACACATCAGGCAGTTCTTCAACAACCGAATTAACTTCGGCATGGCAACGTCAGTAAAATTGTTGCCTTTTGCAACGACACCCCAGGCTGTCAAGCCTGGGGTGTCGGCTTAAGAAAGAGTTGTCCAGTCACGCGCCCCCATCGGTTGCCCCGACCGTAACGAATGCGGTATTGGCGGGCATGGAGGACTAACTTCTCGGCACAGAGGATGATATTTTGAATCACCGTGCGAATGCGGCGACGTTGGGCAGCCTTACGTAAAGGCACATCCTGACGTCCAATGGTCGCCTGGCCAATCACGCGTAAGAGGTTGTACGTCAGACACGCCCAACTGGAGCACGAGTGGGTTGGTGGCAAATTTTCCCGACGGCAATCGCTCTAAATCCATGTCCGTCTTGACCTCGCTATGATACTGTTCCATCGTGCCATGATCTGGGTTCCATGGGAGCACATCGTCCGGGGATGCGGTTAAGGACGTCCAGTACACGGCGATTTCAATGTCCGGAATGAGTAAGATCGGACCATCGGCGGTGACGGTGCGTTCAATGACTTGGTACACGCACCGTTCCGGCGCGTCGCCGCGCCGGGGAGCTTCCTCAAACGCGCCCTGATAGCCCGTTTTCCCCTCGCGCGGCGTGGATTTGACCCCCTACTGTTTGGCTCGGTCTAACCAGACCTCCGGAGACTGATGCCGGAAATTCCGCTTGCTCCTGTCGAATCACGTCGATGTTGTCGCTGCCGTCGTTGCCCGAGTCCAGCCGTATCAGAATGCGGGGTGTTTCTGCGCCATCGATGCGTTGGCTAATAATCGCCTGCGCATCGCGCAGGCACTGGACGAGAAAGGGGGGCGTGCCCTTTTGACGATGTTGCTTCCTCTCCCGTAGCTCAAAGGCTAATGTGCATCTTTCGTGGCCCAGATACCTCACATCATCGGGGCATATCCATCCGTGCCCTTATAGGTCCGCGAAACGCCTTCCTTGTGCGTCTTCCCATTATCGAAGGGCGAGACACCACAATCCAACGGGATGTACCGATGTCCGTCAAGGGTGATGGGGGTGAGTTGGGCATGTTGCTGCAGCGACGTGACAGTGCTCTCCCGAATGACGGTGCCCCAGTGGACGAGGGGATGGTCTTCTCGTGCGGATGCTTGGTCCGGGCGTTGCCGTAGAGTCGGCGAGGAGGGCACTTGGGCAATTCCCAGACTAAAGCCGAAAAACGGATCCGCACGCTACGTCTCAATATGGTCAAAGTCGCTTTTGCCTTGCGCCAAGAGCCAGATGTAGGCAGCCACCACGTCGCGATGCCCAATATTCGGGTGGAGATTCTCGAGGGTCCGGGTCCGATTTAAGCGAGGACCCAATTGCAATTGGTCGAAGAGTGTCCCCATTATCCCCATGCCGCCTTGGGCCGAGAGGACTTAATGGCCTTCTTCCCACACCACAATCGGTCGGAACCATTCCTTCACCCTGCGGGTGCGGACTGCCAGTCCGCATTTCCCCTTATTTTATGCCATTGGGTAGAGGCTGGCCAGGTTTTTATCACGGATTCAGGCTTATATTACGGCTGAATCACAGTCACCGTGGTCATTGGGCTAGTGACCTCGTACTCTGCTCGTTGGGATGTGGTTTCATTACTCGGTGCCGAAGCTGGCCGGGCGTACACAACGGCATCCCATTGGCCAAGGACCGAACCCGCAATGGTGTAGGTGGACGAACTGCTGTAATGTCCACTGCTTTCCCATCCGCCTTCAGGACTCCAAAACCAAAATTGATAGACTGGCTGTGTAATCCCTGCCGCGTCGGCGGTTAGGACGATGGGTGAGCCGAGAGCCACTTCGTTAGGTGTGGAAAGCGAGACCCAGCCTGGTGCACTGGAAGTTGTTGTGCCCCTATTGCCCTGTCCGCTATCGTTGTTGACCGCTACGGTTAAAGTATCGGCCTTGGCCTCATACTGTGCTCGCTGAACAGGGGTCTCATTGCTCGGGGCCGACGATTCGCGTGCGTAAACCGTGACATCTACTAACCCGGATTTTGGGGGGGCAAACTGATAACGCGGATCAGATTGATAGTGACCACTTTGATGCCATTGTCCCCCTTGCATCGCCCACCAAAATTGATACACTGGGTTAGCCAATCCACTAGGGACAGCGTTGAC
>JAMDDZ010000137.1 GCA_023488565.1 Bacillota bacterium
GAAGGTGAGGTAGCCTAGATACAGATGGCGCACGCGTGCCGCTTCGGCCGCACTCAATTCGGACTCCCGCATCCCATAGGGGTAAATAAACTCGATGCCATGATACGCCCCATAGATCGGGTCTACATAAGTGCGGGGCGGATCCCATGGCTCATGGGGCCCAAATGAGTCCACCCACAGCATAAACGGTTCCGAGGTCCGATGATCGGCGACCCAGCGAGTCGCGCGGCCAAACACCTGGGCAGTCAGCCAATCGCCTTCCGTCACACGGTCGCGGGTATTTAGCAAGTATTGTGTAAGAACCGGATGCTGGCGAGGATCGGGATCCCGCACATAAGGCGTTAATGCATCGGGCGACAACTGACCACTGAGAAAATTATCGCTTTCATAGCCACGAATGAATTCGTAGGACAAAAACCCACGAGTGAAATTCATCGTCGGTTTAAACATATGATACGTGTCACTAATCAGGCCGGTTTGATAGCCCTGATCCAACAGCAATTCCGCTAACGTCGGCTGGGTGGGCGGAATCTTGTGCCACCCGCGGCCCGTAGGCCACAGCCCCTCGGTATCATAGTCAAACCGCCACGGAAAGGACCGTTCCCCGGTAAAATAGGCCCGACGGATCGGAATCGTCGGCTGCCCGTCGCCAAAAGCTTGCATAAACTCCACGCTGTTCCCCCGAAGGGCATCCAAATGGGGTAAACTCACGGCCCATGGTGCCCGATGATTCAAGAGATCCCAGCGAAAGGTGTCTAAGCAAACAAATACCACATTATAACGCATGGAACTCTCCTCCTCTTGTCATCCCAACTGTGCCACTTGTGCCATCTCCGCAGGGGTCAAACAGGGCGTCAGAAGCGTACGAACATTTTCCTGAACTTGTTTCACCGTCTTGGCCCCAGGAATAACCACGGATACTGACGGTTGCTGAATGACAAACCACAACGCTGCTTGCGCCATTGTTCGCTCGCCCGCCAAGAACCGCAACTGCTCGACGCGCTCGAGATTCGCACTCATGGTCTCTAGGCTCCAACGCGAGCGATGGTCATCAGGGGCAAAACGCGTCGTCGCATCAAACTTCCCCGTTAAAAGGCCCGACGCCAATGGCACACGTGCGATCACCCCGACATTCCGCTGCTGGATTTGTGGGAAAAGGCTTTCTTCCGGTTCACGATGGATGAGATTGTACACAAGTTGCAAAGTGGCCGGTCGAGTATTTTGTAGTACTGCCAGTCCCTCCGACGGTGGTCCAATGGATACTCCCCAATGCCTAATTTTTCCTGCTTCTTTGAGGCGATCCAAGGCTTCAAACACTGCCCCCTCACGAATCACTTCTGGGGATGGGTTGTGTAGCTGATAGACATCAATGTAATCGGTTGCTAAACGTCGCAGGCTTTGTTCAACAGCATAGGTCACATAATCTGGTTCAAAATTTTTGCGCCGCGGCTGGTGATAAAAATCGTTACCCACTTTTGTGGCAATAATGATCTGATCGCGACGGCCAGAGATGACGCGGGCCACCAGCTCTTCACTATGCCCCTCACCGTAAGCGTCTGCGGTATCAATGAAATTGACGCCTTCATCCAACGCCACCTGCAATGCTCGCAGTGATTCCGCGTCATCGACAGACCCCCACCCTATTCCCCCGATCGCCCAAGCCCCAAATCCGATTACCGATACCTTCAGTGTTGTGGACCCCAGCATGCGATACTCCATAGTGCCGCTCCTTTCAAATTTACCTTTGGGTCAGCAAAAAATCCCGGGCGGTTAACAGGCCCGCAATAACCCGGTCATCAGTGCCCGACCATTCGGGATCCTCATGCTCAATGGATACGACGCCGACATACTTTATGCTCTCCAGCGCTCCAAGGAACGTGTTCCAGTCAATGGAACCTAGTCCTAGCATGCACATGAACAATTTTTTCCCCATACTGACGCACTACCATAGTCGGATCAATCCCAAGCCAAGCTAGGTGCGATGGATCTAAAGTTAGACCCAGAGCTCTCGACGGCACAGCTTCAAATAGCAAGTCCCAAACCGCCGGGGCATATGCGATATTCGTGATTGGTTCAAATCCGTGTGTCATGGGACAATTTTCCAAACCAATTTTTACACCTAATCTTTCGGCCGTAGCCACCAAAGGAGTAAAAACCTCCTGAAAAATGGCAACATTCCCAGCCCAATTCTCTCCTAGTCTACGTCCCGCGAAAGTAGACACAACCGGAATTCCTAAGGCATGAGCTACATTCAAAAGCATTAAAAGATACCGTTGTGCGTTGTCACGTTCCTTCGGGTCAATCGATAGAAACGGTAACTGTCCATACATAAGTCCGGCACATTCAAGATTGTAGCGCTCCAACAGCCGTCGAATCCTGGAAATGTCGCCATGGGCCGCTTGACTCCATATGACGTCCCATGACCCGGGACCGGCATGCAGTTCGACGGCATCAAAGTGATGCTCTCCCGCAAATGCCAGCAATTGCTCCGGGCTCCAGTGCATGAGTGCCGCATTGAGAAATCCAATTTTCACCAAATGTACCCCCTTGTACTAAGCACACCCTTATGACTGGACGTCAAAGTGATAAACGGCTCCTGACTCTGCACTCTCAGTACTCGCCAGCACGACTTCTAATGACCGGGCGGCATCCCCTATTGACGATCGTACGAGAGACTGGTGATTGGTCAAACAGGCTTCCACAAAACTTTGATCGGCCCTGGCCATTGCACTCTGGGATTCATACCATGCAACCTCTCCTTGAGGATCGAACTTCGTCGTGCGCGACGGCGTAATGCGCATAACTCGATCTTTCGCTACCACTTCCAGACCAGAGATGTCCGGGAACTGCGGAAAACTCGCATACGTGACCGCTATGTTCAACAGTGCACCTGATTGAAATTGACCCACCATCACTTGGCTATCCCAGTTCGGAAACCCGTCTCCCTTACGAGCCATCAGAGTAAATCGGGCATACAACTCGGACAGTTCTCCGCCAAAGATTCGTGCCAAATCCAGCAAATGTATGCCCTGATCCATCATTTGTCCACCGCCAGTGCGGCGATCCACAATCCACCCCACCATGGGCCAGGTCCAATAATACCAACCGCGAATCAGTGTCACGGGATAGTCACCTAAAACCTCCTGAGCCCGACTAACCCCTTCTAAATATCGCCACTGCAATCCAACCGAAGTTATGACACCTGACCGCTGAGCCTCCGCGACCAATCGTTGACTCTCTTCTTGTGTTAGGGCTAGGGGCTTTTCAATAAAAAGGTGGCGACCTGATCGCATGACTGCGCAGCCAAGATCGGCATGGGTAGTTGTGGGTGTGCACACGAAAACGGCATCAATGTCTGGACAATCCAAAAGTTCTTGATAAGTACGAAACGTCGATGTGCCAAAGCGGCGAGCTACTTCTTGGGCACGCTTTGGGATGGTATCACAAACCGCCACTACATGGACTTGGGGCATTTCTTGCAGGTGCTCCAAGTGCGATTTGGCAATTCGACCACAGCCAATCACTCCCACCCGCAATTTATTCATCATTCAGGCCCTTTCGTAACGCAATGCATGCGCAATTCATGCGATCCATCGGCTCGTGCATACTCGTAAAAAAAGTGATACTTATCCTCCCACTCTAAGAAATCCACATACCGCAGAGCACCAGTACCATTGGGTGACACTAGCCATGGTTGCGAGACGCTTACACGGGTCAAATGCGCTAAATCCGCGGTTACAGCCAACCCCGTACGTTCCTCATAATTTTCCCCTACATTAGCAGACCCATCGTAGAATATCAAAAAGCCTTCGGAAGTTCGAACCACGGTGCTCACCCGTGCAGCATAGCCATCCCACCGATTAGCTAATGGACTTAGCACGATTCCCAACCAGTCGTAATGCACGGCATCGTGACTTACTGCCAACCCCGTCACCGAATATATTTTCCCAGTAGTATAGACGTCTTGAGAAGCATGCAAGGTTTCGGCTGAAACTTCGGATGCAGCTGCAGTCGGACTAGCACAACTGACATACATCCACCATAGTCCTTGACTGCGGACTACCACTGGGTCCTTCACTGCTTCCAAACCTATACGCGATGCAGTGAAGACTTCGAAGCGATCTCGGGTGTCAAACTTATCAGGACGGTCCGCAATAATCCCGTCAATGCGCCAGCGATTGTCCTGAGGATCAACATAACTGATGTAAAGGATATATTCGAGGCCGCGGCGGGTTAGAGCAAACCGCTCGAGGGAATTTGTTTCGAGGTCCCGTTGATGTACCATCCAAATATCATCAAACACCACCCCATCATGGCTATGCGCTATCCGCCCTTCAAACCCTCTACCCTCCCCGCGAGGTCTTCGGTACCGATACGTTAGGAAATATCCATCGCTGCATTGGTAAGTACTAGGAGCGCCAACCCAATGTCCAGCCCCTGGTTGTAATGGCTCCCTGATGACGTTGCCTTTTTCGGGATTCCAAGATAACGGCCTTTGATCACCATTCAGAACAACACTACCCAAATTTTCCACTCCCTTGCCCCTAATGATACTCAGGTACTGCCGAATCAAGATGGCGGGTTAGATTGGTTTGAAAAACCAAGGCTGCAGCACCTAAGGCCAAATTTTCTGGTGAAATGCGCCCGAAACATAGACCTATAGGATCTATCCTTCGCAATCCGCTAAGCTGCATGTTTAACTCATCAAGGTCTTCTCCCACGATGGTTACCTCCGGTCCACCAAGAATTACCGTTTGAATGTTCAGGAGATGGCATAAAGATCGAAGTGCATAGCCAACATACTGCATCGTATTATGTTGCTTAGTTACTCCGTGGTGTTCATCAGCATGGCCAATAAAGTTTTCGAGACAACCTTGTCCTCCGCAGTAACATGGAGGCCCCCCTGAGGCAATACCTAGATGGCCTAACTCCACGGGACGAAATTCCGGCATAGCCACGGGCCCTCCGCGGGTAATTAGACATCCGCCAATGCCACCTCCGAAGAATACGTAAAGAGCCGGTAAGGCCACTTCGCCTACCCCGTACCACCACTCTCCTAACGCAGCCGACACTGCGTTATTGGCAAACGATAAGGATAGACCATACTGCCCCAAATAATTCACCACCATTTGCCAATCAATATCAGGAGGATACCATGTTGGCACACCAAGCCCTATGCCCATCACATGTGGTTTAACATGGGACGTATGCTCTAGTAACCCTCGAAGCATTCGATCCAAACCAGCAATCAACTGTTGCGCAGACAATTCTGCTAGGTACGTCCCAAAAGGTTGATTGACGATAGTCTGCACCGAACCGGCAATATTGACTACGGCTCCCACACATCCAGTGCGATTCACAAGAATTCCAATGGCTAATCGAGAATCAGGAAGTAATGCCAAGTAACGCCGCCGTCGCCCTCCAAGTGAACCTCCACGAGAGGGTGCCGATCCCGATTCAACTAGAATTCCTTCCAAAACTAAACGGTTGACAATTACAGAAATAGTAGGAGGCGTTAACCCCGAAAGTTCCGCCAATTCATATCGACTGATGGGAGCACGTCGACGAATAAGATTAATCACCACAGCCTCATTGTGCGCTTTGACTAACGACAAATTCACACCCTGCAACATAATTCATGCGCCCCTTTCCGGAACGTAATTTTATTTTATTTACTTACCAAACATTTGCCAACCTAGATAGATTGTTCTGAAAAACTGAAAATGGGTATCTCATCGACTTTTTCTAACTGCACCATCAATTTCTGTTTGTTTTGTATTTTTCTCGGTACTTAGGTAGTTAGTAAAAAATTGTGTTCTGCGGTGGCACATGATAGTTGTAAATAGACGCAGTGCCAAAGAATAAGCTGTATGATCGCTTCCATCTTTGTCCCATGGGCCCCCTTCCCATGGGACATCCCACATTACTGGGTCATGACGCGTAAAAAAGCATCTTCATCGCCTCCAGTGCATATGCTATAAGTCGCATCACCTATTCATAGTGTAACCTTTATACTTTGGTGTATGCGGAAATAACACGATCCATTTCTGCATCCCATTCGGCATCAAGGAGGCGTTGATCTGGGTGTGCTTCAAACCATTGTAGGGTGCGACGAATTCCTTCGGCAAATGAGACCGTTGCACGGTATCCCGGCACCCATCGTTTGATTTTGGTATTATCGAATACTACACTATGTACCTTATCACCTAGCAATCCACCAGCTCGCGTTGGAATTACTTCCGCAATAAAATCAGAAGCGATATGCATCAAATGTGGTTGGATGCCAGCCGCATGGCCTATCATTTGATGAATTTGGTTCCATGTCAGCACCTCGTCCGAAGTAATGTGGAACGCATGGCCGAAGGAGGATGGCTGTCCTAGCAAACCCAAAAACGCCAGCGCAAAATCTGTGTTATGTGTCACCGTCCAGAGTGACGAGCCGTCTCCGTGGACAATAATTGGCTTTTTGCGCCGCATTCGGTCTATTATTGACCAGGGTAGTTTGTGGCTATTCAGGGACGCTGGGATCGTCGCATCTCCGTACGTATGTGATGGCCGCACGATGGTAACGGGGAATCCAGTGTTGCGATACCGATCCATCAATAATTGTTCTGCCTCGATTTTTTGACGCGCATACCGCCAATATGGGTTCTTCAGCGGGGTCGATTCTGTAACGAGATAATGTCCGATGGGCTTTTGGTAGACCGATGCACTACTAATAAAAATATACTGATCTGTGTAATTCTCAAAAGCATCAATGTCATTTTGTACCTGATCGGGAGTAAAGGCGACCCAGTTCACCACCACATCAAAATGATGCTGGCGCAATATAGCGCGAGATTCTGGATTGTGAATATCACCCACAATGACTCTGACCCCCTTGGGGACCAGAGCTGAA
>JAMDDZ010000113.1 GCA_023488565.1 Bacillota bacterium
TTTTGGTCGCTACCAAACCCGAAGTAGCGCGTACAATTTTGCTCCGCGCCATAAATACCCACTCATGCCTCGGTTGCCTTTCCAAACTGGATCGAAACCCGCCTCCTAGAAGACTCAGGGATTTTTTGAATCCCGCCATGAACCTCACTCCCACCTTATCCCCAAGCCGTCGGCGACTCGCCTTTGGCTCAAAAAGCGGAGCTGCCTCCGTTAGAGCAACGCACCCGGTCGCCCATCGGTGATCGGGATTCCTCCATTCCGAGAAATGCCGTGCCGACTGCTGGCATGCGATTTTATGGTCGCTGCCGGGCCCATCATTCGCTACGGTGAGGGGGCGGTCGGACGAGAAACCGGCAATGATTCTCAACCTGACTCCACCGAGACCAGACTGGTTCTGGGGAAGCTGGCTTCGCCCGAACCGCTCTCCACCCACTCCAATGCAATTCCGCGTTTCGACCGCGATTGGGTTGGTGAGACGCTCCCTTCTCTGAACTAGGGCTCCGGGGGTGTGCCCAATCGAACTCACTTTTGCCCGTTGGTTGCCGCCTTTAGGATGTTCGCCTAGCCTGGAACAATTCCTGCCCACTTCGTGTAAATGGTTGCCAAAATGTTCAGATGAGACTCTCTGGACGTGCCCTTCCGAAGATAAGTACGCCAATCTTGTCACTTTATCCAGCCAGCGCCTACATGCCGCGCAGAATCCAATTAGCTGGCTGAACGGATGCTATCGTCTGATCAATGGTGCTATATGTTACCACCGAGGCTCCGAGGAAATTATATACCCGGCGCTAATTCTCTGAGAGGTTCGGATCTTGCCCAGTTCTATGGTCTGAACCATATTCTCGAATGATGGGCTTTAACTTGATCACAGGCCAATTGAGGTATATTCGGCAGTAACGAATAGAAACGTATCCGTCGTTGAAAGAGACTAAGAAAGTCGAATATGGTCAGATCCGGTGTGAGGTCTTTAATATCGGCCATATGGGCGGGCGATTTAGTTATCTCTCGCACTAGGGCCTATAAGATCCTCCTTTTCACTAACCCCTTACGCCCAACGAAAGCAAAGATCGTCAGCGAGTCCCATGTTCTGCGCAATAGCAAGTAAGACATAGAATTGGTCAGCTAGTAACCCCTCATATCCGGTACTTAATCCTCCCCATGTGCGCCAATCCACCCCAGAGTGTATGCCTCCGAATGCACTTCCGTCTTCGAAAGCTCGTAATATTTCCTCGCTCATTCGTTCGGCACTACGCATATGCGCCAGGCCCAACGCGCGGACATAATAGTAGGATTGGCTCATAGTCGCGCCGCCATTTTCGTAAAATTCGAACGAATCGCGCCCGTCCTCCCATAACGGGGACCCCAACACGGATTCGGCATAGTCATCTCTGGGAATGGGTATCAGGTTCCCCGGTAGTCCAAGATGAAAATAGTCATAACCGACCGCGTTTCGTTTAGCCTCCAGCGCGCTTAAAATTGGTTGCACATAAGCTGGCGGAACTAATCCGTAAACAATCGCTATCCCGTTGACAAACAGAAAAGCGTAATCATGGAGGATTCCGTCTTGGCTCCTCCATCCTCCCAGCCATCCCGTTTTAGGATTAAAAAAACAGGGAAAATATGCTGTGTGAATTCGATCCGCCGCTTGGTCAAGTGCCTCACTCGTTGAACCTTCGCCGACAAATCTCGCTATAGATGCTCCCTGCCGGAATGCACGATAAGCGAGTGCATTGGAATAGGCATCGAGATGACCAAAAGAAATGACATCCCACCAATTGCTGGACCAATTGTGTTCTCCAGAATTTCCGCTAAGCAGGGAAGACACCACCAGTCCTTGCCCTGACACCTTGGCCAATAATCGCGACACCGTCTCTTGAATGGCCACCCAGTGCCGATCCGCCCATGTCCTGTCATGAGTGTTGGATAAATAAGTGCCTGCCGCTATGAGTAAGCTAGCGTCCGAATCGATAAAGTATTCTCGATTGTCTCCGTAGCCCATCCCTCCAGACAGCGCCAAACCCACCGAATATCCGCACAAATCCATCATAGGCAAGGTGCTAGAACTACTATCAGTACAAGCAGCCATGTCCGTGTAGACATGTTGCACAAAATGACAATTTAGCGAGGCGGCATTGTTGCTCATTCCAAAATATTCGGGACGGAACCCGTAAACGCCTCCCCAAATAGTGCTAAATGCCCGTCGGGCCCCCTTCTCGCCTGCGCCGTGACCCGTAACCAGTCCTAACTTGGCCGGAGAAATTTTGAGTGTGACCGTAGAAGAGCCAGGAACCAATATCATTTGTCCGTCCGCATCAACGCTCGTCCCACATTCGATCCCCAACCACCCCACGTCGTGCGCTCGCCACGTATCTACCTTCAGGAAGGTCGTTTCGGGGTCACCCGCCATCAATTCTATGGCAATCTGCCCAAATCCCGGAGCATGGACCATTGCGGGAAAAGCGCAGCGACCATTCTTGCCTTGTTGAATCGGTCGAGCTAATGTCGCTGTGATCGCTGTTTTAAAATCCCAAACCCATTTCCACGCTTCACTTTCGATGGTTCGAATAGGACGATCCACGATTTGTTCGATGGTAAGCCAGACGGCATCAGAGGCGAATCGAAAAAAATAATTACGCTTCAACCCCGGAATCGGTTCGATATGCATGTAACTTACTGAATCAGCGTTGTAGCTGAATTTTCCGCCCAACAAAATCCCAGACTGTGTGCCCTCGAGCTGCCACAGCCATGGTCCGCTGATTATATCTCCCGGATGGCTGACATGCGTATGAAGCAAATTTTTCTCCAGATTGAGCCCTTCATCGGTATCCCATACCCATTCGTTAATCACAGGTCGTCGGCGAGAAAATGCCATACTCATCCACCCATTGGACAGCATGATGTCGTTCTTCCTCGTCGTCAAGGAAACACCGGCCCGAACGTCTTTGGATTCGGAATCCGACGTCCCCGTGAGTTGCTTTAACGGTGATTGGGCCTGAAAATTGGGAACACGCACCATTTGAACCGTCTCTTGTTCTCCTACGATTACTTTAAATCCATCCAAGGCACTAAACATCACCTGATTGGGGTTTTCAGCGACTTCCCGATGGTGTCCATTGGAGCCATGATGAGCCAGCAGTTCTACCCGCAGATACCGTGCAGAAACTCCTTCGGGCCAATCGCTCCTATAGGCCTCTTGCCTCGGCATTGTAGACTCTTCCCAGCAAGTTCTCCATTCGGAGAGGCACTCTTCCCAAACCGCAATTCTTAGGTGCTGCGGATACACTGGAAGGCCTCCGACACCCACATCCAGTGTGAATCCGACAATGTTTTGGTCGCTACCAAACCCGAAGTAGCGCGTACAATTTTGCTCCGCGGTGTCTGACCCGTCCTTGTCTATACCATGATGCCAATACGCCGCAGATCTTGCCCACATGGTGGTGGACATCGCAGAATTCCCCCATTTCTCCGCGGCACTAGGCCAACTTTGGGAACAGGCCACTCCGAAACGCCTCACCAGCTCGCAAGCCAGTTCCGTCAGTGACAACATGGGCACGTCCCGTGTACACCGTTCCATCTGGGATATAGATCAGGGCAAGCACGCGCCGTGGATAGTCGGTACGGTTTGCATGGGCATAGTGAAAGGTCAGTCCCGAATGCACGGTGCAACTCCCTGCTCGCAGACGAGCGATAATCGGCTGTTCTGGCACAACTCCCGCCTTTTTAGCATATTCCATCAGATCTTCGGGTTCGACCAAACTGATTGCTTTCAATTTACCCGCTGCTTTCGACTTGGGAACAAACATCATGCAACCGTTCGTCTCGTCGACATCGTCGACGGTAATCCAAAATGAAAGCGCTCGAGGATTGTCCAATGGCCAAAAAGGCATATCCTGATGCCACGGCGTCGGCTTCGAGTCTCCCGGCATCTTCCACAGAATGTGATCATGAAAGAGCCTAACACCGTCCACTTCAGCCAATTCGCTAGCCATCCGAGCTAAAGTCGCCGAGCAAGAGAATTGCGCGATACCTCCGTGATCGCGCCACGCATTCACTTTTTGGTTCAAGACCCGATAATAGGGGCCATCACTCGCACTACGAATGGCCCGGTCGACCGGTCCGTCCGCATTCATCGCTTCATCCATGGCAAAAGTTAAAGCCTCTATTTCTTCAGGGGTCAAAAGGTTGTCGATCTCCACGAACCCATTCGTGTGATAAAAATCACGCTGAGCTTCGGTTAACAGCGGTCGCATGGTTTAGGTCGCCTCCCTACGGTCACGTTAGTCAATTGAGGTCTATCGTGATGATCGTAATCTCCTCCTCTCAGCTTAGTCCATAGACGATTTGCCGAAGGCTAGGGACAATTTGCCCTCCACCCCTCACATTGACGATGGTTTGGACCGCATCTGCTGTCGGTAGATTCCGGGAGAAGTTCCGTTGATCGCCCGAAATTGGTGGTGAAAAAAACTCAGGTCGGAGAATCCGGTCTCGGCAGCAATCGCTGCCACGGTAGCATCTGTTTCCACCAACAGGGCTTTCGCGAGCGCGACCCGTGCTGCGTTGCGATACTGGACGAAGGTCTGACCCGTGTAACGTCGGAATTTCGCAGTAAATGTCGATGCGCTCATGGCGCTTAATTGACATAACTGCGTCAAGGTCAAGTTCTCCATCGCGTGCGTAGTAATAAAAGATTGCATCGCGGCCATCAATGAGGCTTCCGGAAGCGACGACAGAGCCGAGCGCCGTTCTTGGCGCTCATAAGCACGACTCAACTGCACGAAGAATGCGAGCAATTGCGTCTTAATGACAACCTGATAACCGACGTCTCGTGTCTGCAGTTCGTGAATCATACCGTCCAATTCCGTTTGAACCCCCACGCGCTCGACCGGATTCAACTTTAGCGGTGCACAGGTCGGCACCTCGCCCCGTAAAAACGGTTCCATATAAAATAAATCGACAACGGATGTCATCTGGCTCAACACCTTGAGCTCGGGTGTAAAAACCTTAGGTTCAAACAACACATTGACGATCTGTAACGGATGGTCACTGGCACTCCGATAGGCGTGTTCTCGTTCTGGAGCAATTAAAAAGACGGTCCCGGAGGACAGCACATCCGACCGTTGGCCATACTGATGCACCCCCTCTCCCGCCTTAACATAGGCGCATTCCACGAATTCGTGGCTGTGCGCTAGAATCTCCTCTCCCCCATGAAAGGCATAGGCCTCAGTGAAAAAGGGGAACTCCGGACTTCCCCAATAGTCTTGGCTGACCAACCGAGTCATCCGACGTTCCCCTTTCCCAACCGGTTCACGACTACCCCTTCGCGTGCTCGACCGAGGTCAACACCCTCGCATCAGCCTAGCTCACCATGGCATCCAGTCGGCCGTGATCCAGACTGACCGTCCATCGCGTTGCACGAATCCTAGCCGATTCCAACTCTTGGGCTGAGATCGATAGTAAAGCGATAATCCCCCGATCCCATCGCCACCGTGATTTGGTCCCCTTCTTCCTGCACTGTGATCCCGACAGGCTCGGCCCCGCCCTCCTGTAATCCCTCCGTATAGCCTCGGGGCAAGGTTAAGGTCGCTTGGCAGTTCACTGGGACCCTTACCTCGGCGGTGAAACGCTGGCCTTCAGTCCTCCAGTTGCATTCAATCCGGCCGTAAAGCGACTCATGCCAGGCTCGCACCCATTCCAATCCCGGGACTGGCTGGGGGCGCAAGAGAATGTGCTGATATCCGGGTTTCCCAGGGTCGGCTTGGATCCCCGCTAGCCCTTGGTAGAACCAGGCACTAATATCGCTGAACATGTGATGGTTGTGGGACCCTTCTCCGTCCCACTGTTCCCAAAGCGTCGTCGCCCCTTGTTCCAACCAATGCCCCCAACTGGGGAAGGTCGTTTGAGTCGCCATGGCATACGTCAGGTCGACTCGACCCAACTCGGTCAGACTATGCATGACATACTTGGCGCCAAGAATCCCCGCATCCAAATGGCGATCCTTGGACTCCACGTGCTCGACCAAACGCGCGAGCACCCGCTCGGTTTCGTCTGAGTTCACCAACTTTTGATACAATACACACGCTTGCGAGGTCTGGCAGTCTCCAACCACTCGGCCACTGGCCGAATCCAAAAAGGCTTGGCGAAATGCGTTTCGAATTGCTTCGGCTAGCGCCTCGTACCGTCCCTCATCATCTCTGCGCCCCAACACCCGCGCTGTCTTTGCCATGACGTCTGCCATCACGTAGAAGTAGGCCGTGTCGGTTACGGCCGTGGGACAGGCATGGCCAGCAGGCCCTCCCGTGGGAGGACACCAATCCCCCAGGCCAAAATCGACGAGGTAATGATTCGCCATGGACTCCGCATAGCGGAGATAGGCTGCCATCGCGGGGTACATTTGCTCGAGGAGCAGGGTATTGCCCTCATACAGGTACACATACCAGGGAATCAAAAACAGCGCACTATCCCACGCGGGTCCGCTGCCCCAGTTATAACCCCAGCCCCCAGTGGGCACAATTCCGGGAATTTGCCCACTGGGACGTTGCACGTCGCGCAGATCCTGCATCCATTTGAAATAGGCCGTGGTCGGATTAAAGTTTAACAGCACTTGTTCCGCGGACAACGCCGCATCCCCTGTCCACCCGTTTTTTTCGCGATGAGGGCAGTCGGTGGGAATACTATGATAATTCGTTAAAGTAGACCACCGCGCGGCCTGTTGAATCTGGTTCAACAGCGCATTGGAACATTGAAACTCTCCCCGTGATTCCAACGCGGTGTGAACGACACGAGCCTTCACCGTACCGAGCGTCGGCGGATGCGAGAGTCCACGGACCTCAACATAGCGGAACCCATGGTAGACGAATCGCGGAAAAA
>JAMDDZ010000026.1:0-1669 GCA_023488565.1 Bacillota bacterium
GGTAATAGGACCCCGTCATCTGCCATAATCGCAGTGTCGTACAATGTCGTCGACACTCCCCAATAATTACCCGACTTAACGCCGGTCCACCACGCGGGCAACACATTACTGGGCGGGTATGCCTCTGTCTGCCCGGAACCAAGAATGAACTCCGCACCCAGTCGAGTTTTCCCGTCTTGCAACGTGCGCTGATCCATGGGTGCCATCCCATAGACACAGGTGGTCAGTGAAGTGAGGTCATAGTAGTCCAACTCTGCAGAATCTAGAAGGGCACGGTACATCATCGGCAATAGCAATATTTTGGTAATCCGTTCCCGCTCAATCAATTCTAATAGAGCGCATGGTTCGAATCCCCGCACCAAAACGAGAGTCCCGCCCGCCATGATAGTACTAAACACTTGGCATTGCTGTCCTGCATGAAACATGGGAAGAACAATGCTGACCACAGCATCGGACCGCGTCCCCATCTCCACAAGCTCGTTGAGCGATGCCATGACAACCGCCAAATGAGAAGTCATAACCCCTTTAGGGATGGCCGTCGCACCGCTGGTGTATTGAATTTGGTAAATGTCTCGGTCATAGATAGCCACATCGTCCACTTCTTCTTGGGATCCTCTATCGAGGAATTGTTCCCAGGGGCAAATCCCATCCGATATCCCATTTACGGGAAACGTCCCAATCACAAAAAATTTTTTTCTTGTGCGTCCCATAAGTCTATAAAGCTCTCTCGCCTTCTCCACATCGTCAGATATTAAAACCGTGACATCTGCATGATTTAAAATCACGGCTGCATCATCGGGTCGCAACATGGGATTCATCGGTACTAGAACATATCCACCTTTAGCGCAGCCAAACAACATAATTACAAACTCAACCGAGTTCCCACACATAGCAGCAACCCGAGCACCCTGGCCAACTCCCAATTGGCGCAACGCCATGGCAAAACGGTTGGCTAATTTGTTAAGTTCCTCATACGATAGCCTCACACTCTTTTCTTGACCTTGACGATGTTGTACTACGGCGATTTTGTGGGGATATCGGTGCGATGACCGTCGCAGTATATCACCAACTGCCACCCGTCCAATCAGATTGGCCTCGAGGTCCGTCATTCAGATCCCTCCATTTCTGTCCTCGTCAAGTTATCGTCACAATAATCGAAAATAGGCAATATCAGTCATGGCCCCATCTCTTTTGGCCTTCCATACTGCCTCAACCCGTGTTCCTATGGGAATACGGCTGGCGGCCATTTCCACGTTGCTTAAGTCTAAATCACCAATCCAATGCAAAAGGCTCGTATCAGCACCGTCTAATTTCACCAAAGCAATAACATAAGGCGGTGTCGGCAGTCCTTCATATTGCATACAATTGATCGCAAAAGATTCAATCGAGCCTTGCGGGCCTACTTCTACCCAGTCTTGCACAGGAACAAAACATTGCTCGCAAAAGGAGCGCGCGGGTACCAGCACACGTTGACATTGCCCACAACGCACTCCATAGATTTTTTGTTCATCGCGCATAGCACGGAAAAATCGGCTTGCCGTCCGCCCTGCATGGTGCGCAAAAGGAATATTCCACCTGGTTTCAATGACAATCGACTCTTCTTCACTGGATTGTTCCATCTTAGACATGTCTGTAGGCTCCTTCCTTCTTCGAACGACTTTCCCGCTGA
>JAMDDZ010000026.1:1679-6733 GCA_023488565.1 Bacillota bacterium
ACCGAACCGATGCTGAAAGATCTTGTCTTCGCTTACGACGGAAAAGAAGAGATCAAAATGAATATATATTTATCGGGGTTCCGCCCCTAAAACCATGAGAGTCTGAAATTGCAAAACGCCACCCAGTCCGTGACACAATGCCGTTTTTACGCCGTTTACCTGATGTTCCCCTGCACGCCCCATCACTTGCAAGGCCGCTTCCGCCATACGTACCAGCCCAGTGGCACCAATGGGATTCGTACAGAGAACACCTCCTGACGGATTCACTGGCAAATCACCCTCCAGCCAGGTCACTCCTTCCTCGACCAATCGAACTCCTTGACCTTCTGAACAAAATCCCAAGGCTTCGGTTTGCATGATTTCCAGCGACGTAAACGGCGAATAGAGTTCGGCGACATCAATTTCCTTGCGCGGATCGCAGATCCCCACCTTGCGATATAGTCGGCGGGCGGCAACCGCGAGATTATCTCGATAGGCGACATCCGGTCTATCCCCATAAAAAAAAGTATCGGCCATGGACACTGCACCATGAATCCAAGCAGGACGGTCAGTCAGGGATCGCGCAACATGTTCTCCTGCTAAAACAACCGCTACCGCTCCATCGGAGCGTGGGCAACACTCCAACAATCGCAATGGCCATTCAATTAAGCGTGATTGCAACACCTGTTCTACCGTAACTTCAAATCTTAAATGGGCAAACGGGTTAAGGCAGGCATTCCGATGATTTTTTACCGAAACTAGCGCTCTTTGTGCATGGGTAGTGCCGTAGAGACCCATATGCCGAGTGGCAGGTAATGATCCTAAGGTAATAGCGGTTCCACCAATATTTCGATCATAGATCGGACAAGCGGCAGTATTAAGAATTGATTGGGCATCCAAGCTTTCGCTGACCCGTTGTTCGGCAACCGCTAACACCACATCACTAAGGCCCGAAGCGACTTGATGGTAAGCCGCAATTCCAGTAGACAGCCCAGTAGCCCCTGCCGTATTAATTCTCATAAATGGCCGACCGTATCCTCCGGCAGCCCCAGCACACCAGCGGTCGAGACAGTCAACGCCGTCAAATCCATCCATTACTCCAAAAACAATTGCATTCACATCATCGATTGATAAGTTTGCATCGCGTAGACATGAGTTGACCGCCTCGAAACACAGCTCGGAATGCATTACATCTTTACGGTGGGACACAAAATGGGTCTGGCCCACTCCCACCACTGCAACTCTTTGCATGTTTCACCTCCCTACAATCATTACCGCAGCCCGTTGATTGCCCCAACCGCTCATGCTTTGGGCCATTGCCGTTCGCGCCCCATCCACCTGATGTCGCCCAGCCCGGCCCATGACCTGACCCACGGATTCGGCCAGCCGAATAAGTCCGGCGGCAGCCGCTGGCCGTCCACCGATCAATCCGCCTGATGGATTAATCGCAGGTCCCGGCGTGCTCAACGGCTCCTGCAGCCATTGGTGCATCGCACCCTTTTCAAATAATCCCAGTGCTTCCGATGCCATTATCTCGTGATAGACCGTCACATCGTAAAGTTCCGCCACATCTACCTGCCGTGGCGGATCGGTTATATCGGCCATGTGATATGCCATTTCCGCCGCCTTCTCGAGTGCCGGCAAGTGGGCCAAATCTTTATCTCCCAAGTGATAGGTGTCATTTGCCCAGCCTATTCCTCGAATCCATATGGGCGGTCGGCCTAATCGGCGTGCGACCGGTTCGGAAGCCATCACTACAGCACAAGCCCCGTCACAGTAAGGTGCGAATTCCGGGCTACGCAGGGGGTAGACTGCATACGGAGCATTCAAGACCTCCGAAACGGTTATTGGCGCCCACACACTGGCATTCGCATTCAGCTGAGCTTGGGTGCGACTTTTCACTACCCGCTGAGCACCTTCAATATTCGTGATGTTATGCCGAATGCGGTAACTGTGGGCTTGCATCGCATTGGCGATAGCCTCGGTAAGTCCTAAAGGACGGACAAAAAATGGGTCAAGACTATATGTGCTAAGCCTATCTTGACAAGTCTCAGATGTAACGCCGGTCGACACAACGAGTACCACTTCGTATTCGCCACTGAGAATTCCCAAGAATGCTTGTACCGCGGCAAACAACCCATCGTCGTGAATTCTAATTTCATCTTGATAAAATCCACCCGCTGCGGGAACGGTGTACATGTGTGAAGCGGTTCGTCCTACACTTAGGTCATATTCTCCCATGAACCAGGCATCAACAGCCCCGCGGTCAATCCCTGCATTGTGGAGGGCTTGTTCGGCCACAATGGTAGCCAATTCATAAAATGCATGCGAAGTCGGTTGTGCACTAGCCCACTGCGCGGTTCCTATAATTGCGACCTTATCCATCGTTTATGGCGCACTCCTTGCCGGCCGACGTCATTGTCCAGTCTTTGTTCATGGCCGCGTAGTGCTTTCTGCTGGTCGGCCCGCAGCAACCCCTTTGGTCAATATTCTCCATCAAACAACCTTCAGCCTTACAGGCATTGCCTCCACAAGAGCAATACACCATAGTCTGACGGGGGCCTCCAACCTGGTGCATCATGGGTGACCCTCCCCTCCATCTTGTCAACTGCGACTGGTTTGCCGCTCTGCCGTTCGAAGAAACCGCCCGGAACAAATAATCTAAAGATAAGAATCGACGCCTCATCCGCATTGGCATTCTTCCGTACTTATTGGTTCCTGCACTTTACAACCCTAAGGACTTTGCAATAATGTCCTTCATCACTTCATCGGTACCACCCCCAATCCGGCTCAGTCGCAGATCCCGCCACGCTTGCTGAACGGGGAAATCCATTGTAAAACCATATCCTCCGTGAATTTGAAGAGCCGTATCAGCAACCTGGCACGCAACGCGCGCAGATACTAATTTACACATCGCTACCTCTTTAATGAGATTTTCTCCCTCCGCAAGCCGTTGGGCTGTGGAGTAATTCAATTGACGAGCCGCCTCTATGGCGGTTGCCATAGAGGCCAGCTTATGCGCAATGGCTTGAAATTTACCAATGGGTTGACCAAATTGAACGCGCTGTTTGGCATAGGCTAAGGCTTGATGAAAGACAAGAGCGGCTTCAGCCACAGCCATGATGGCGCCGACCATTCTTTCACCTTGAAGTTCCCACATGATTTGATAAAATCCCTTATTTTCCTCACCAAGTAGATTTGTTTCTGGAATTCGACAATCGTCGAAAACCAACTCAGCCGTGTCAGAAGCCCGCATTCCCACTTTTTTTATCGTATTCGTCACTCGAAAACCTGGGGTGCCCTTTTCCACGAGAAATAAAGACAGCCCCTTACGACCTAGGGTCGGCGATGTTTTCGCTAGGAGAACGATAAAGTCCGCACGGACCCCGTTTGTGATAAATGTCTTTTGTCCATTTAAAATCCAGCTATTGCCGTCGCGTACAGCGCGAGTCGCAATCGAGGCCACATCTGACCCCGCATTAGGTTCGGTGATTCCTAAACAGGCTACTTTTTCGCCACGTATCGCAGGTACCAGAAATCTCTGTTTTTGGTCCTCGCTACCGAACTTAAGTAGGGGAGGGGTTGCCATTTCTGCATGCACCGCTGCAGCCATCGCCACACTACTGAGACCACAGTGAGCCATTTCTTCTGCAAAAACCAATCCCATCGCATAATCCCCGCCCTGTCCTCCGTATCTCTGCGGGTACCTCAGACCAAGAAATCCCAATGTTCCCATTCGTGGAAACACCCAATCCGCGAAATATTCCGCCGCCTCCCATTGGGCCGCATGCGGAAGCAATTCTTTTTCTGCGAAACGCCGCACGGCTTGGCGAACCATCTCGTGTTCTTCACTATATAGAGAGTTTCTCATCCTTACCTAGCGCCTCCTAACGCGGCTAACACACCCCCGACCGCTCCCGCCATCCCAGGTGACGAGCACATCACGGCCTGTGCAATCCCACTCAATACATTCGTCGCACCATGAATGACATCTTGCCGACCCCACATTAACTCGTTGGCCGCTATGGCCACTGGGCCAAGTTCCCCCATCAACCGCAATCACTTGGCCGCTAATGTAGCTTGCGGCACCCGACGCTAAAAAAACGACCAATCCAGATACATCTTCTGGAACTCCCATGCGTTTTGCTGGAATACGCTCCACTAGTTCTGCGCCGACGTGTTCAAGAACGCCATGACTCATCTTCGTAGGAATAAAGCCGGGAGCAATAGCGTTAGCCGTAATGCCATACGGGCCGTATTTCACAGCTAGATCTTTCGTTAATGCGACAAGTGCGCCTTTGCTAGCGTGATACGCGGGAGCCTCAGCTATATGTCGAGGCATCCCTCGCAACCCGGCCACCGAAGCAATATTAATAATCCGCCCAGCATGTCGTGCCATCATGAACGGCAACACGGCCCGCAACATCAGAAAAACTCCATCGACATTTACGGCCATGACACTGTGCCACTTTTCGAGGGTCATCTTCTCCAATGGCGACCCCCAGGTAGTCCCGCTATTATTAACCAATATATCTATGGAACCTAACGTCTCAGTAATCTGTGAAATGCCTTCTACTACAGATATTTCATCGGTTACATCCAAACCCAATCCCAGAGTGGGGCGGCCCACAGTACCGGCAATGGTGTCCGCCACTGATTGGCAGACAGCGCCATGACGGGATACCACCGCAACGGCGGCTCCGGCACCTGCAAGAGCCCACGCAATGTTCTCTCCCAATCCTCGACTGGCACCGGTGACAAGAGCCGTTTTTCCTGTCAAATCGAACAAGGGATTCACAGCCACATACTCCTTTCGGGACACGCCTTGAGGTTTTGCCAAAGACCTTTCCGTTTACACCGCATAGGATTTCGGCAGTCCGAGAACATGTTCAGCAATATAGTTCAAGATCATATGGTTGTTGATGGGAGCCGTTTTACTGACACGCGATCCTTCCCATAAACCAAAGATTTCATGGTCTCGGTCAAACCCATAACCTCCATGCGCTTGCAGAGCAATGTCACATGCCTCAAATCCCGCCTCCGATGCCAACAACTTAGCCATGTTGGACTCTGTC
>JAMDDZ010000084.1:0-9390 GCA_023488565.1 Bacillota bacterium
ATTGATCGGATGGTACGCATTATCATTATTGCCATCCTCTGGATATGGCCACTAACCACCAGCCTAAGCATATTTACTACCGTGGTAATGGCGGCCCTCGGAGGCATTTTGTTTTCAACCGTCATCACCCAATATTGTCCGCTTTGGGCAATGCTTGGGGTATCAACTCTAAAGGGAAATCTGCATAGTAGTTAACCCCAACTTAGGAACGCCTGACCCAGGCCGTCCCCGACCTGAGAGATCTTTTGCCCTTTAGGGACTTTTTCCTGAGTGCCGGGCACTGGTTTTCGGGATAGGGCCTCTCAGGCACACGGCTCTGAGCCAGCCGTAGAGTCTTGACGAACCCCTTACAACCACAGAGACCTTAAAGCAATAGTTTTCCCATCCCTACAATCGCGTATCCTTTCGGCAGTTAAGTAGCTTGGTCTCCGTTGCGCATCGCGCATATTGTTCCCTACATCCCGCTATTAACCGGCTAATTTCCCACCGAAAGATCCGGCTGTAGTATCCATATATTAGGAAGTTATTAGCCGGTTAATAGGAGTTCTCCGGATCCTTGTAGGTGCCCTAACCTCTGATTAGCCGGATAACTGATGACCATAAGAAAGAAGAACACTTGTCACCGCAACTGGGTTCACGATGCGGATTTCCCACCGTTGGTGTGACTCCATCGAACGTGTTGCCATGCGTTGCCAACTAAGACAATAGTGTAAAGTATATAGAGTGTGCTCAACCCTCTGCAGCCTGTCCATTTACCATACAAGCATTTTTTGTGAAAATTGACTATTGAAGGGGAGGGATTCTCACGGCATATTGGCTGAAACTAATGCTTTCGGAGTTTATTGGCACCGCTTTACTAATTGGTGTGGGCTGTTCTTTTGTGGTCGTGGATTTCGCCCCCAGCAGTCCCATCGTGCACACTATTGCAAGCGCGGGCCTGCGCCGGGCCATCACCGGATTTTTGTTCGGAACCACTGGGGGTTTAATAGCGTTATCGCGAGTCGGCAAAGAAAGCGGTGCTCACATAAATCCCATTGTCACCCTGGCGTTTTGGATGCAGCGAAAAATTTCGAGCCATCTCGCTGTGCTTTATGTGCTAGGACAATGCGCTGGCGGCATTGTTGGAGCCTATGCGCTAGGCTTTTGGGGATTTTGGGCCCGCAGCACCCACTTTTCCGCAACCATTCCTGGTCCTTCGGGCAATATGGTCGCGGTCATCGGCGAGGCTGCCGCTAGTTTTTGTCTCGTTGTCGGGCTGTTTCTGTTTTTAGGCCACCCTAAACTTCGCCGATTCACTCCGGGATTATTTGCGCCGCTGTACGCGGTGATGGTTTATTTGGAAGCGCCCTTGTCAGGGACCAGCACCAATCCGGCACGGAGTTTAGGTCCGGAGTTCGCGTCCCATCTTTGGTCTGGGTGGTGGGTTTACTGGGTCGGCCCTACTCTAGGCAGCATCATGGGCGTCATTTTAATGGCTTGGTTTATGCCATTAATTCACTGGGAAGTGCGGATTGCTAAACTGTATTATTTTCAGCATGATCCCTACGGGGTTTTTCATCGATCCTCTAAGTCACCTCGGCAACACTCCACCGGAGTGTGACAATGTTGTGTCCCAACATCGAATTTGAAGGCATTCTTAGCGATCCAATAATGACAACACGGTAAGATCCTCCACTGTAAAATGCTCGCGCAACTGTTGGCAAAACACCTTCCAGTCGGCAGGATCGTGGCAGGCATGGTCAAATTGCTGAAGCAGAGTTTGATGCTGATATTTTAGCTCCAAAACTGCGGTCCCTCCGGTCCATCCCGTGGACTGGGCCAATGGGTAGACTTCGCTTTCTTCCATAGCAAACTCCTGAACCAAATCCTTGATGAATGCCTGGTTCACACTAGACGATATTCCCGGTCCAGTGGTATCTAGACGCGCCAACAACTGATTTTGTGCAAATCGTATGGTTTCTACCGTATTCATCGTATGTGTTCGCCTCTTTTCTCTCTTAAAGACTACTGCTTTTGTGATGAAAATGTAAGTCTCACTGGCCGCGGCCGTGCATACGATGTAAGGGAGGGGAGAGCAATGGAATTTAAAGAAGCGCTTCGTCAAGCCATCCGCGAATGGGAAAACGCCGAGGCCGCATTTCTTCAGTCAGATCCTGAATATTGCGATTACCACATTTACCAGCTGCATGCGGCAGAGGAAAAGGTACGCTTAATCATAAGACAAGCACGCGCCGCCTTTGGGTTAACATCAGGAATTGAGTCCAGTCTTCCGTTTCACTGGCAACGTGCGCTAAAAGAGCCTCAGACCGGTGACACCGGGGCTGTATAATACCGTTCTCGCGTGACAGATCCCGGGCGGGCACCCTCGACGAGTTCTTCCATCCATAACTCCAGCATTAGCAACGCATAGACTTGTCGGGAGCCATTAGGATTTTCAGGACCCATGGCATTCAACAACTTCTCTACTTGCGACGGATAAAACCATCCGCGATTCATCGCCTGGGGGCTGATGAGGGTATCCCACGCTATTTCCGACAGTTTTCCACTCAAGAGAGCCGTCAAAGGTGTAGGAAAACCTTGTTTTGGCCGTTTCACAACTGCAGACGGCAAATGGCGCCGGGCGACCTGCCGCAACACTTTTTTGTCACGAAAAGCGTCGCGCCGCAATGCGAGGGGAATACTTAGAGCCAAAGACACTACTTCATGATCGCAATATGGCACCCTGACCTCGAGATTATGATGCATTCCAATACGGTCGGCTTTCAACAGCACATCATCCGGCAGAAACCATCGGATATCAAATCCCTGCATGGCCTGTAAATCCGACACCATAGAATGTTGAGTCCAGTATTCCTCTACAGCCCCCGGACGGTCTTCTCGCCACAATTCTTGGCGAAGCAGTTTCTTTATTTGATCCGGAGAAAAGGTGAACCCAACCCCACGATAGCGCTCGGAAATAGGTTGCTCTGCCCTGGCCATGGCACGTGATCCGGGCCACCCTTGGTGCTCCCACCAACGTCGCAAGGACCGGGGAATCATCCGCACCCGCCGTAAACTGGAAGCCTCTCCGTAGCCAGCGTAACCGGCAAAAATTTCATCGGCCCCTTCACCCGACAGCATGACCGTTTCTTGAGTCGCCGCTGCGCGCGCAATACCATCTAAAGGCAGCGCCGTGGGATCAGCCATCGGTTCGTCCAGCACATAGGCCAACTCGCGTACCCGCTCTGGCGTTATCGCCCAGTCTACCTCGACGCGATGCAGTGGAATCCCAAATGCGTCCGCAACTTTTTCCGCCCAGGGAAATTCGTCATAACCCGGATATGACTCAGGAAATGCGGCAGACCATGCTTCCACCGGATGATTACTCTTTTGTGCAGCCAGTGCAGCTAACACACTAGAATCCAATCCTCCGGATAAAAAAATACCGACGGGTACATCCGAGGCTAAATGACTTGTCACCACATCATGCAGCAGACCATCTAGTCGATCTGCCCAATACGTCATGTTATGGCCAATCTGAGGTTCTTCAATTGACGGCTGCCAATATTCATGACGCTGCCGTCGTCCATCCCGGTGAACGATCAACATTTCCCCTGGCTGTAGTTTGGTGACATTTTTCAGCAGGGTGTGTGGTGCCGGCACAAAGCGGTGGCTTAGATATGTTGCCAGCAACTCGGTATCGACAGCGGCTTCAAATTCTGGCAACGCGAAAAATGCCTTAATTTCCGAGGCGAATACCAGACGATCGGTTTGTTCCCAAACATACAAGGGTTTTTGACCAATACGGTCTCTTGCCAGTACCAGCCGATGACGCTTTTTATCCCAGATCGCCACAGCAAACATTCCCGATATTTTATCAACAAACCCGGCACCATATTCTTCGTAGAGGTGCACCAATACTTCGCCATCGACATGACTCGCCAAACGATGACCCTCGGCCTCCACCAAGTGCTTCAATTCTGGATAGTTGTAGAGTTCGCCGTTAAACACTGCCACGACACTGCGATCTTCAGAATAATAGGGCTGTTGCCCCAATTGAATGTCTATTACCGCAAGTCTTCGCATGCCCAGCCCAATGCCGCGGTCAGTAAAATGACCTTCCCCATCTGGGCCGCGATGAACTAGGGTATTTAACATCCCTCGCAGTTCTTCCGCTGCAACTGGGCGATCTTTACGCCATATCCCGACAATCCCACACATGGTTTTTCCCCTTCCGTGGAAACTCTAGCTTAGGGTAACAAACTTGACTCAGAATAACTTGAACGTTTGATGAGAGTTTTTTCATGGGTAGTCTCCCCAAATTTGTCGAAAAGCAACCCCATGCAGGCACCCAGACCTTTTAATTATCTACTCACAAAATTAAATCGGGGCGAGAAATCCGCCCCGTACCTCTATTTATCTAGCGTTAGTCCAAGTAATCTTTCAGTTTCTTGCTACGTGTGGGATGACGCAATTTTCGCAGTGCCTTAGCTTCAATTTGCCGGATCCGTTCGCGGGTGACACCGAATACCTGTCCAACTTCCTCTAAAGTGCGCGCCCGTCCATCGTTTAAGCCAAACCGCAAGCGCAAGACTTTTTCTTCGCGATTCGTCAAGGTGTCCAAGACTTCTTCCAATTGCTCTTTGAGAAGTTGATAACCCGCCGCTTCAGCTGGTGCCGGAGCATCCTCATCTTCGATGAAATCCCCCAAGTGGGAATCTTCTTCTTCTCCAATCGGTGTTTCCAAAGACACCGGTTCTTGGGCAACCTTCAAAATTTCCCGCACCCGTTCTACCGTGATTCCCATTTCCTTGGCAATTTCCTCTGGAGCCGGTTCCCGTCCATACTCCTGCAGTAATTGCCGTTGCACACGAATCAGTTTATTAATGGTTTCCACCATATGCACCGGTATTCGGATAGTACGTGCCTGATCCGCAATGGCTCGGGTAATCGCTTGCCTAATCCACCAAGTCGCATAAGTGCTAAACTTGTAGCCTTTACGATAATCAAACTTCTCTACAGCCTTGATAAGACCTAAATTTCCCTCCTGGATCAAGTCCAAAAACAGCATTCCACGTCCGACGTAACGTTTAGCAATGGATACCACCAAACGAAGGTTTGCCTCAGCCAGTTTCCGTTTGGCTTCTTCGTCACCAGCCTCGATGCGTTTGGCCAATGTTACTTCCTCTTCGGCAGTTAGCAAAGAAACGCGGCCGATTTCCTTCAGGTACATCCGCACCGGGTCGTCAATGGCTACCCCATCGGGAATAGCCACTTCTTGGGCAACATCTTCCACTTCAGGTTCCACATCATCAGGTCCCGGTCCAGGACCATGATCCCCTTCCAATGCGATTTGTTCGCCGACCAGTTCAATGCCCAGTTCTCCGAACATCTCATAAATCGAATCTATTTGGTCCGGAGGAATGTCTATCGACTGCAGGGCATCCACGATTTCACCATATGATAGTTTTCCACGTTCTTGTCCCCGTCGAATGAGCGCTTGAACCTCATCAATTTGAGGTACCACGCGTTTTCCCTGCGCCATAATATCCCTCCTTTCCTTGTTCCGAAGTACTTAAATTCCCGCTCTTTGCCACCGATAGACGGTGTTGCTCAACGCGAACTTCTTCCAGTACTTCGGGAGCCATACCACCTTCTTGATAGACCCGCTCTTTAAGCCGATTCCAGCGTTGCAACTGCCTCTGCCGCGTAATGGCCGAAATGTAGTCCTTAATCTCCAGAGTCCCTCCATCGGGTCCTTGATAGTTCACCGCTTCCATTACCGTGGTTCTAACGGACGGCTCTAATAATTCGATCCAACGTGCCGTGTCTCGCGTCGCTCGACCCTCTGCCACATCCTCCAACACTGTTTCCAATCCTTGCTCATTTATCCACTCCTGCAATTCATCCATCACGAGAGGCACTTGTTCTGGATGGCGCAGTAACAAAGCCAGTAACCGCACAGCATGGGAGGCCAGGTGTGATGGAACCTGTGCCGTTCTCTCCATATTATGCCTATTTTTTCCGAATGTATGCCGAACATCTTGCCAAACCCCAAAACTTTGTGCTAAAATGCTTGGATTAACTCGTAGGCGTTGTGCCATCTGCTCCAAGTACCCCATTTGCTCAACCGGATCGCCGACCACCTTCCATAATGGCTTAAATCGCTCAATGGCTATTGCCTTGCCTCGTGGCGTCCCGATTTCCGGGTCTGCTGCCGACTGATTAATCCTGTAGGTCAAATAAGGGAGACGCCCTTTAATACTGGTATTTAACGCATCGGCTCCCAGAACCGTTACACATTCATCAGGATCCTTCACCCCGTTGGGCAAGACCACCACATTGACTTTGACCCCGGCCGTCGACAATATCGCAAAGGCTCTTTCCATCGCCTCTTGCCCCGCGTTATCTTGGTCATAAAGCATGTCCACTTCCTGATGGAATCGTGCCAGATACCGCGCATGCCATTGTGTCAAACTAGTGCCTAAAGTGGCTACCGCCTCGGTCTGTCCCGCCTGGTGACAGGCTATCACGTCAAAATAGCCTTCTACAATGAGCGGCCGCTCCCCGCGCTTCCATGCAGCTCTTGCCCAATGGCTGCCATACAGCAGGTTACTCTTACGAAATAATGCGGTTTCCGGGGAGTTAAGATATTTGGGTTCTTGATCTTTGGCTAGTGATCGGCCCCCAAATCCTACCAAACGCCCTTGAGGGTCCCAAATTGGCAACATCACACGATCACGCCACCGATCCACCACTCCCGATCCTTGTCGCCGCCGGACCACTACGCCGGCTTGCTCCATTTCGTCTGGAGCTACCCCATGACGGGAAAGATACTGGACCAATCCTTCCCATTGTTCAGGAGCATACCCCAATTGAAAACGTTCCCGCAACGTCGAAGCAATTTGTCTTTGGTCCAAATAAGCGGCGAACGCTCCTGATTCACGTGCGTGCACCAGAAAATATTCCAAGGTCCACTCCAACACTGAACGAAGCCTTTTTTCCTCCTGTTGTCGAGGATTATCTTCCCTACGGTCCATCGGCGGAATTCCGGCGTCTTTGGCCAGCATTTCGACAACTTCACGAAATTCCCGACCCTCATGCTGAACCAAAAACGTGAAAACCGTGCCACCGGTGTGGCATCCAAAACAATAAAACAATTTTTGCTCTGGATCGACACTAAACGACGGCGTTTTTTCCCGATGAAATGGACACAAACCCCAATAATTGCGCCCTTTACGCTTCAGAGCGACATACCGTCCAATAACATCAACGATATCGGTGGCTTCACGCACAGCGGCCACCCACGCCTCGTATAGTTGTTCGGCCATGCCGCATCACTCCCACGTCATGACAAAAATTCGCCATTAATTGTGATATTCCTGCTAGCAAGACCGGTTTTCCTGACATGATATTTTTACTAATGAAAGCGGGCGGCAATTTTGTTGTCGCCCGCCTTTGGCGCCGCCGATTGTTACTAGTGCCGTAAGTTGGCTTGGGCAGCAGCTAAACGGGCGATCGGCACCCGGTACGGAGAGCAACTGACATAATTCAGTTCCATCAAGTGGCAAAATTCAATCGAATTAGGATCGCCGCCATGTTCGCCGCAAATCCCGACGATGAGATCAGGTCGGGTTCGTCGCCCTTCCTCCAACCCCATGCGAATAAGTCGGCCTACGCCATCGCGGTCCAGCACCATAAATGGGTTTTCCGTCAATATTTTGTCCGCCAAGTACGCAGGAAGAAATTTTCCTTCGGCATCATCTCGGCTATAACCAAATGTCGTCTGCGTCAAATCATTGGTGCCAAAGGAAAAGAACTCTGCATCCTTGGCAATTTCCCCCGCAATCAGCGCAGCACGCGGAACCTCAATCATCGTGCCAATTAAGTACGGCAACTCGCGGTCCCTCTCTGCCGCGACTTTGTGATTCACCTCGGCCACCAAATCCCGCATGATGGTCAATTCCTTAACCGTTCCCACCAACGGAATCATGACTTCGACTTCTGGGTGCAGTCCTTCTTCCAGCAAGTCCGCCTCCGCTCGGAAAATGGCTTCTGCCTGCATTGCGTAAATTTCAGGGTACACAATGCCAAGTCTCACTCCACGAAACCCCAGCATCGGATTGAATTCAAATAAAGTCCGCGACCGACGTAGTACCGCTTCCAAACGCACCACATCCGCATGCCGATTTTCAGCACGAGCGATACTAAGAGCCCGTTCGGTTTCTTCGATATCGGGGAGAAACTCATGCAGCGGCGGATCCAACAAACGAATTGTCACAGAGTATCCGTCCATCGCCTTTAAAATTCCGTAGAAGTCTCCCTGTTGCATTGGGAGCAACCGCGTCAATGCCGCCTTGCGCTCATCAATAGTTTCCGCCAAAATCATTTCCTGCACCACAGGCAGACGATCTTGTCCCATAAACATGTGTTCAGTTCGACACAGTCCTACGCCTTGGGCCCCAAGTTCGCGGGCTAAGGCCGCATCTTCCGGGGTATCAGCATTTGCCTCAATACCCAGTTTCTTATGAGCATCGGCCCAACCGAGCAATCGATTAAATTCGGCTGACAGTCCCGGCTCCACCGTAGGCACCCGTCCTAGCACTACCCGACCCGTGCCGCCATCGATCGTGATCACCGTATCATGCTCGACTCTCACATCACCAACCAAAAAATAGTTCCCGGTCAAATAGATTTGGACTTGGTCACACCCGGTTACTGCCGGTTTACCCATTCCTCGAGCCACAATCGCAGCATGGGATGTCATTCCACCACGACTGGTCAATACGCCTTGCGCCGCTACAATACCGTGAATGTCATCAGGTGTGGTCTCGGGACGCACCAATATCACCGCTTCTCCTTGGTTCCCACGGCGTTCGGCTTCATCGGCATCGAACACGACTTTCCCAGAAGCTGCGCCAGGAGAAGCCGGCAGTCCTTGAGCCAGCACGTCAAGCTTGGCTTCTGGATCGATTTGGCGATAGAGTAACCGCGCCACCTGCTCTGGATCTTGGCGCAGTAAGGCTTCTTTCTGATCGATTACCCCTTCGTCCACCAAGTCCACAGCAATTTTCACAGCGGCTCGGCCCGTGCGCTTGCCGGTTCGAGTTTGCAACAAGTACAGAGTTTGCCGCTCCACGGTAAATTCAATGTCCTGCATGTCCTGGTAATGCGTTTCCAACAAACGGCAAACATCGGTCAGCTCAACAAACGTTTTGGGCATCTCCGCAGCCATATCGGCAATGGGTTTCGGCGTGCGTATTCCTGCCACAACATCTTCCCCTTGAGCATTGGTAAGATATTCGCCGTACATTCCGGGGTCTCCCGTGTTCGGATTGCGTGTAAACAACACACCAGTCGCTGATGAGTTGCCCATGTTGCCAAACACCATGGACTGCACATTCACTGCGG
>JAMDDZ010000084.1:9400-26798 GCA_023488565.1 Bacillota bacterium
CGAATCAAACACCGCTTGGATCGCCATGGTTAGTTGTTCTTTAGGATTAATAGGAAAGTCGCGCCCGGTGGTGGCTTTCACTAGCCCGAGATAGCGTTCCACCAGAGATTCCAAATGTTCTGGAGTCAGATCGGGATCTTGTGTTACCCCTGCCTCAGATTTCAGCTCTGACAAAACTTGCTCGAAACGATGATGTTCCATGTGCATAACCACATTGCCGAACATTTGAATGAAGCGGCGATAACTATCAAAGGCAAAACGGCGGTTGTCCGTCAATTTGGCCAAACCTTCCGTGGTCTCGGGATTCAACCCCAAGTTGAGTACGGTATCCATCATCCCAGGCATTGAAATCGGGGCGCCGGAGCGTACAGATACCAGGAGGGGCTGTTCGATGTCACCAAGGCGCTTTCCTAAACTTTGCTCCAGCATGGCCAGATGCTGCCATACTTGATCCATCATTCCTGGAGGATATTGGCCGGTTTCCTGATACTCGTTGCAGGCTTGTGTCGTGATGGTAAACCCCGGAGGCACTGGCAGGCCAATGCGGCTCATTTCTGCCAAACCTGCACCTTTGCCGCCTAAGAGATTCTTCTGGTCTCCTCGTCCTTCTTCAAACCGAAACACATACCGGATCATGTCTCGAAATCCTCCTCGATTAACGGCGTTTTAGCTCCAGTACCCGACTGGCGGTTTCCTCCACCGCATGATTACTGACATCAATCACGGGACACTTAAGTCGGTTAAATATATCCCAAGCGTAGTCGAGCTCAGCCATAATGCGTTCAATTGTGGCATATTGGGCAGAAGATCCCAGTCCTAACGATTTCAGACGCTGACGTCGAATGCCCATCAAAAGTTCCGGATCGATAATAAGTCCGACCGCTTTATGGCGACCGGCTGCAAACACCTCGGCAGGCACCGGAATTTCCGGAATCAACGGGACATTTGCCACCTTGAGCCGATGGTTAGCTAAATACAGACTCACCGGAGTTTTGCTGGTGCGCGACACCCCAAGCAACACCACATCCGCCTCTCGTATTCCCCGAGGATCCTTGCCATCGTCATACTTCACGGCAAAGTCTACCGCTTCGACGCGGTCAAAATAATCGCGATCCAATCTATGGCTTAATCCCGGTACCAGTTGAGGTGTGAACCCTAGCACCTGTTCCAATGTGTCTAGCACCGGGCCCATCACGTCCACATGCGGTACTTGAAGCCTGGTAGCCACTTCATTCAAGTGTTGCCTCAATTCTGGGCGCACCAAAGTAAAAACGATCGCTGCTTGCTCGCGACTGGCGCGCTCCACAACCTGGTCCACTCCTTGACCATCCACCACATGGCCCACCCGCTCTATATGAATAGTGCCACGATCTTCAAACTGAATCGCAGCCCCGTGAACAACACGCTCAGCAGTTTCACCCAGCGAATCTGAGACAATATAGACCCGTGCTTCTTGCTTCAACAGCTATTCCACCACACTTAAGTCAAAGTATTGACCGAGCCTTTGATTTGCCCTGCGCAACAGGGATAAACGCCTTTGTTTCACCACTGCATCAGGATCCATGACCAGCACTTGATCAAACACGGCGTGAATGGCAACTGCCACTTTCTTAGCCGCGTCCCACCAGGCTTCAAGCGGCAAACTTTCTGATTCCATACCCTTTATTGCCAACCAAAGATTGCGTTCTACAGGTTCTCCAAGATCCGCCAATTCCACCGGCACAGGCTCCCCCCCATCCCCCAGCAATACTCTGTGGGCACGCTTAAAGGCTTGTGCCACGGATACCCAGGATTCGTCCTGGGTTAATTCCATCATCCATCGGATCCGATCACGCAGGCGGTTCCACGGTTGGGGAGCCCGTAATGCCGCCTGGACTAACGATCCCGAAAATTCCGGCTGTAAGTAATTGGTTAGGCGTTGCACCACCAATTCGTACACGTCGTCAACCACGGTGTCTGAAATCTGATGCAAATGTGCCACCTCCCCGATCATTTCACGTACCGTGCGATTTCGCAAGAGACTGGCATTCACTTCGCTAAACACCCGGCCCACTGCCAAGGCCGCCCGCCGCAGTGCAAAAGGGTCTTCCGACCCGCTAGGCTTCAGCCCGGCAGCATACGCTAAAACCAATGTATCGACACGATCCATCAATACCAACCATTGCCCAAGCCTGGTTTGTGGAATGTCATCTGTAGGCGATTTAGGCTGATATTGTTCCCCTATGGCGTCGGCTATCAGCGGTGATTCCCCCTCTAAACGGGCATAAATCGCCCCCATCTCCCCCTCCAACTCAGGAAATTCTTGGACCACATGCGTCAGCAAATCTGTCTTGTAGAGATCGATCACTTGATCTGCGACCGCCGCTTCGGCAGGGTCCAGGTCCCACCAACTCTGGGTTTCATGCCATAGTCGATGCATCCGTTCCAGTTTTTCGCCATAAGTTCCCATTTTGGCATGAAATATCACCTGTCTTAGTGCCGGCAGATGGGCGGACAGTGGCGCAGTACGATCCAGATTGAAAAAATACTGGGCATCGGCCAAACGGGCTCGCAACACTTTTTGATTGCCTCTCACAACCAAATCGAGATGGTCGCCGATGCCGTTGCGAACCCCGATAAACGCCGGAAGCAACATCCCCCGATTATCGTAAAGAGGAAAATATCGTTGGTGCACTTTCATCGAAGTCACCAGCACGGAAGCCGGTATCGAAAGATACGTCTCGTCAAACGATCCCAAAAACGGGGTAGGCCATTCCACTAAATTGGAGACCTCCGCCAACAATTCCGCGTCCCAGTCAACACGGCCGCCGATTTTTTTGGCCAGTTGCTGACCTTGTTCCATAATCTGCAGTTGACGTGTTTCAAAGGGCAAAATCACACGCCCTTCTTCCAAACACGACCAATATTGATCGGGATCGTCATAGGACAAGGCTTCAGGGTGGTCCGTACGATTTCCATAGGTAATCGCCTGGCTGGATACCCCATCCAACGACAAGGGCGCCAATTCTCCACCAATCCACATCGCCAACCACCGAACCGGCCGGATAAAGCGATAGTCACTGAGTCCCCAGCGCATGCTGCGCGGCAAAGGCAAGGTCTGAAAGGCTTGCGAAAACACCTCGGGCAAAATGGCATCGGCTGATTGCACGGGTTCCGATACGGTCGCAGCCAGGTAGAGTTTGCCATTGTCTTCGATTCTGTGCAGTTTGTCCGGATCCAGAGCGACACGGCGGCAGAATCCCGCTAATGCCGGCGTCGGCCGTCCTTCGCTATCATACGCTACGCTGAGAAGTGGGCCTTTTACCACCGTTTGCTTGGTTGTCTGCCGCGCCAAAACCGTCCCCCATAAGACTAACCGTCGTGGCGTAGCGTTGGACGACAACGGTTCGTGATACAACCGGGACTCGACCAATCCGTGAGACACTCCTTGGGTCAAAGACCCCAGTATCGGCAGCACGTACTGGCTAGGCATCTCCTCTACCCCAATCTCCATGAAAAAACGGACTGCACTCATGACGACGCTACCTCCGACGGCGATATTTGATCCAAATAGACTTCTGCAGCAAGATGCGCCAGTTTGCGTTGACGCCCGATGTAGGCTTGACGTTCAGTGACCGAAATCACGCCACGTGCGTCCAAGGTATTAAACACATGGGATGCTTTGACTAAAAATTCATAGCCAGGCCTTAGTACGCCTTGGCGCAACAAACGTCCGGCTTCGGATTCATATAGGTTAAACAGTTCAAACAACAGTTTGGGGTCCGCCAACTCAAAACTATAGGTGGCTTGTTCCCATTCGACGCGTTGGAACAAGTCCCGGTACGATACGCCCGGTGCCCATTCAATCGACCAAATATCATCCAAATTGGCGAGGTAACTGGTGAGCCGCTCCAATCCATAGGTTAGCTCTGCCGAAACCGGACGGCACTCAAATCCCCCCATTTGCTGAAAGTAGGTAAACTGGCTGATCTCCATCCCATCGAGCCACACTTCCCACCCGAGTCCCCAAGCCCCGATGCTGGGGGCTTCCCAATTGTCTTCCACCAACCGGATGTCGTGTTCGCGGCGATGAATTCCTAGCGCTTCCAGACTTTTTAGATAAAGTTCTACCACATCATCAGGTGCCGGTTTCAACAACACTTGAAATTGGTGGTGCTGGTATACTCGGTTAGGATTTTCACCATACCGCGCATCCACCGGACGCCGGGAGGGCTGCACATAGCCGACTTTCCAAGGATTAGGTCCCAAGGCCCGAAAGAACGTCAACGGATTCATGGTGCCGGCACCCATTTCCAAATCATAAGGTTCCGCTATTAATACGCCTGTCTGCTTCCAATATTCTTTTAGCGTCGATACAATATCCTGCAAGGTTGTCATGAACGGGCCACTCCTATTCGCGATCTGGCAAAGCCGCCAAACTTTCCAAAAACTCTAGGGACCTTGGTCTACGCCCTATTTGCGCCTCAACATATCGACTGAGGACTTCAAAAAGTTCGCGATACACACGGCCATGAGCTTCTACAGCCCCAATTCGGGAGGGGTCCAGCTGCATCCACTGGCGCCAGGTTTTCAAACTACCCAAAGAAATTTTAAAGGTTTCATGCCCTAAATGACAATTGGAGCAAAGTGCTTGTCCTTGGTCAAGCAACAAGCCCACGGGACCTTGCTGCTCTGTAGGCTGTTCACAGAGGGCGCATACATCCCACCCTGGTGAATATCCTGCCAGTTCTAGGCAACGCCACGCCACTGTCATCCCCACAGTGGCGGGTGATCTCCCCTGATTTAAGGCGTCTAATCCCACCACGAGCCATTGAAAGGTTTGAAACGAGGCATCACGATCCGACCACAGGGCGTCCACCACATCTGCCAAGAACATGCCCCAACTGAGTGCATCCAAATCGTTGCGCATCTTACCGAACCCTTGCACTAGTTCTGCGCCTACCACCGTGGCCAAGGACGATCTGCCCTGATATAGTTGAAGCATGGTATAGGACAATGGATATAATCCTGCCTGGAGCTTGCTTTTGGGCTTGCGTGCACCTTTGGCAATTGCCCCGGTTTTCCCATGCGTCTGCCCAAAAATCGTTAGGAGACTATCCGCTTCTCGGTAAGGTCTAGACTTCAGCACAATCGCCGCTTCTTGATATTGGGCCACTTATGTCTTCTCCGGATCTTGATATCCAAGTCGCGATAGCCATTGGTCCTGACCTCGCCAATGGGGCCGGATTTTTACCCACAAATCCAAGAAGACCCGGCGGTCGTAATATGCCTCCAATTCCTTTCGCGATTCTTGTCCGATTTGTCTCAACATCTGCCCGTGTTGCCCAATGATAATGGCCTTCTGAGTTGCCCGTTCGACAAACAAAGTAGCGCGAATGTACATGACTTGCCGAGGCCGTTCAGCTTTTTCGTCTACCACCACCGCAAGAGAATGTGGGATTTCATCTTGGGTCAATTCCAAGACTTTTTCCCGAATAATTTCCCCAATGTAAAAGTCTTCGGTTTGATCGGTAACCATATCCGGTGGAAAATATGGATTTCCTTCGGGCAACCTGGCCATGGTTTGATCTAGGAGCGGTTGGATCCCTATTTCTTTAGTGGCGGATACGATAAATGTGCCACAATAGTCCATCAGTGCCAAATACGGGTCCTCCCGCCCGACAACATTAAGCACCAAGTCACTTTTGTTTCCAACCAGCCAGGTCGGAATTCCGGTTTTTTGACACATATCAGCCACCCACTGATCTTCTTCTCGTGGTGGTTTAGAAATGTCGACGATATGCCAAATAAGATCGACATCGCCAACCGCTCGTTTTGACGTTTTGACCATCCGGTGCCCCAACAGATTGTGAGCTTTGTGGACTCCGGGAGTATCCACCAGAATCAGCTGAGCATTCTCCCGGTGCAATATCCCCTGGATACGATTTCGCGTTGTCTGCGGCTTCGCTGCGGTAATCGCGATTTTACGGTCCAGTACCGCATTTAACAGTGTCGACTTACCCACGTTGGGCCGGCCTACTAATGCCACAAACCCAGAATGATAGCTCACCTGGAAGCCTCCAAATCGAAACTTTGGGGCAAGAGTTCAAAAAGTGTGTACTCCGCTGTTGTTGCCAAATCCGTAGCCGCGGCACAAATCACCGCCATGTCGCCAAATTCACTAAGTACTTGGCGGCACGCGCCGCACGGGGTAACCGGACGGTTGCCCGCTACGATAGCTACGGCCAGAAACTTGCGGTGGCCCATGCCCACTGCAGTAGCCACCGCTGCCCGTTCCGCACACAAGCTGACGGGATAACTGGCATTTTCGACATTGCAACCGGTAATAATCGTGCCGTCATCGCACCATAGCGCTGCCCCCACCGCAAAGTGCGAATAAGGGCTATAAGACTGCTTTCGCGCCGTAAAAGCCGCTTCAATCAACGTTTGCCTATCCATCTTCGATTTAGCTCCTTACACATGCTTTAATGCCCATAGCTTTGCCAGGTCCGCTTTGATTATGACGGACTATCGTTAGATACCAAGCGCCGAATTAAGACCCGAGTCACACGCCGTCCGGTAACCTTGGTCACTGTAAACTCCAATCCATCTAACGTGACAACTTCTGCTTCCACTGGCGCCCGACCTAACAAATGTAAAATGAGTCCGCCCACTGTATCAAAATCTTCATGTGGTAAATCCACATCAAACAATTCATTAATTTCATCCAACGAGGCCAGGCCTTCGACATCAATGGTGTTTTCATCGATTCGGCGGATGGCGACCTCTTCAGTGTCGTACTCATCCTGAATCTCCCCCACAATTTCCTCAAGCAAATCCTCGATAGTGACAATGCCCGCCGTCCCCCCGTATTCATCCAACACTACTGCAATGTGGCTGCGACGACGGCGAAAATCTGCGAGCAACTCGTCCACTTTCTTGGTTTCCGGAACATACTGGACGGGTCTCACCAAATCTTGAATCGGGGTCTCATGAGGACGTTCTTTGATATAGAGAAGTATGTCCCTGGCGTAGATCACTCCAATGACATCGTCAATGGTGACGCGATAAACCGGCAACCGAGAATGCCCCCATTGAATGACCGCATCCCATGCCTCTGCCAGTGTCGCTGTGGCAGGCAATGCTTGAACATCAATTCGCGGCACCATCACTTCACGCACCACCGTGTCGCCTAAATCGAAAATGCCTTGAATCATCTCACGTTCTTCAGCTTCTAACAATCCCTCTTCCTCGCCCACCTCAACCATGGTGCGTATTTCGTCTTCGGTAATAATCCTGCCGCCTTCGGCACGCCCGCCCAAGAGTCGAATGAATCCCACCCCGATCCAAGTCAGAACCCGCACAACAGGATAAAAAATTCGCGCAGACACTTCCAAAAAAGGCGCTAAACGCAATGCCACCCGTTCGGGATTATGCGCAGCAAACGTCTTGGGGGTAATCTCCGCCACTAATAGGATGACCAGGGTCATGACAATCGTGGAAATGGTTATACCACTGCTGCCGAAATACGCAATAAACAGACCGGCGGCGACCGTCGACGCAACAATATTGGTTAAATTGTTTCCGACCAATACCGTGCTTAGCAACCGATTGGGCTCACGAATCAGCCGCTCCAGCCAGGAAGCCTTGCTTACTCCTTCTTCCACCAACTGCCGAACCTTACCCCGGGATAACGCCATCATGGCAGTTTCGGCCATTGAATATAATGCAGACATGCCCAGCATGACTACTAAAAAAACAATGGGACCCCACGGGATGTCCTTCACCGGTTCTATTCGGGCCTCCTTTGCCTACCGCGCTGCGCTTTCGGGATCCACGCCACCAATCCCAATACTGCGATTAACACTAACAAAATCGCCACTGTTGCGCTAGGGGTATGATTCCATCGTACCATAAAGTCTTGCCCAATCCCGCCCAAACGAGGAACAAATACCCACGCCCCCAAGAACGCTGCGCCAATTGCTGCCAATAACACGGCTCCTGCCGCCACATCTTTTGCAGTTTGAGCTAAGGGATGCAGCACAGGACTCGCCAAATCCACCGTAGCCTCAATGGCGGTATTCACCATCTCGGCCACCATCACCACCATAATCGCCGTCAGCACAGCGATAAACTCTCGACGGGGCAATTCTAAAAGCCATCCCAAGGCCAGTACCAGCGTAGCTGAAAACAAATGCAAGCGCATATTGCGCTGAGTTTTTAGTGCGTAAACCAACCCTTGAAAGGCGTAAAGAAAGGACTCACGAAGATTTTTAGCGCGCTTCACGAGTCAATCCCAAGCCGACCAAAATTCCCTCGGTTTTTTCCATCATGCGCGCTTCATCTTCCGGCGTTTGATGATCCCATCCCAACAAATGCAATATCCCATGTACTGTCAGAAATGATATTTCTCGATCTAGGCTGTGCCCATAGTCCTCGGCCTGTGATCGCGCCCGCTCCACGGAAATTACCAAATCGCCCAGCATTAGGTCCTCAGGATCGGCAAACTCTCCTTCGCGTTGAGCAAAGGAGAGCACGTCCGTCGTGCGATCAACGCCCCGATACTGCCGATTCAACTGATGCACTTCCTCATCATTGGTGAGCAGAATGCTAACCTCAGCGTCCTCTAAGCCAGGTAAACTAGCCAGCGCTGTTTGGGCCGCCCGGCGGGCCGTTTCCTCCAATGCGCCGTATGTTTCGGGGTGACTTTCCACCCATATTTCCACGCTTTTTGCTCCTCTCCATTTCCTTTAAGACCTGTTCCGGATATTCAATCCGTTGATGGAAAGCTCCCGTGAGCACGCGGGTAAAGGTCTTAGCCACCACATCCAGTTCCTTTAAGGTAAGGTTAGATTCATCCAGTTGTCCATCGCTCAGTCGATCTTTGATAATCTTTCTTACGACCTGTTCAATGGCTTGAGGTGTCGGATGTTTGAGCGTCCGAGTCGTGGCTTCACTGGCATCCGCCAGCATGACTATTGCCGTTTCTTTGCTCTGAGGTTTCGGCCCATCATAACGGAAATCTGCTTCCACCACGCCGTCACCGGTGTCCGCCTGCAATGCCTTTTGGTAAAAGAAACTAATAAGCATGGTGCCATGATGTTCCCGAATGAAATTGACAATCGCCTCTGGTACCCGATGCTCTCTGGCAAGTTCTATTCCATCACGGACATGAGAAGAAATGATAAGCGCAGACAATCCGGGCGCCAGCTTATCATGAGGGTTTTCCGCGCCGAACTGATTGTCCACAAAAAAATAGGGGCGTTTAGTCTTGCCGATGTCATGATAATAGGCACCAACCCGGGCTAAGAGTGAATTGCCGCCCACCGCCTCGGTGCCAGCCTCTGCTAAATTTCCCACCATAATGCTGTGGTAATAGGTGCCCGGTGCCTCCACTTGCAATTTTCGCAAAAGCGGCTGGTTAGGATTGGACAGCTCAATCAGTTTCATCGCCGTAATTAAACCGAATGGTCCCTCCAACAGGGGAATTGATCCCATCGCCAACACAGCCGCGAAGACACCGTCCAAAAGGGCCCAAACTAGTTGCTGCCATACCGGGTTTTGAAGGAGGTCCGCTCCTTGCATGACATCTAGCCCCAACAACGTGACCAGGTTCACCACACCGACAAAAATCCCCGCTCGAATCAAATCGTAGCGCTGAGATAATCGCCCTACTCCGAAGACGCCGGCGATGCCGCCAAAAAAAGACACTAATGCCACATTTAAATCCGCGCCAATCAAGGTGGCCACAGCCAAAGACAACAGTCCCGCCACAACCAAGCCGAGACCGGTATCCACCAGAGCACTAATCATAATGGCTGCTGTGGGCACAATGAGATAGTCCAGAACAGACAAACTGGACAGGGTGTCGGCTGCAAGTACTGCCACAATCATCACAACACCAGAAATCAGGGCAACCGACTGCGATTCTGCCTGTTTTCTTCGGAGCACCCACAAATATGCCGCCATTAGCGCCACCATCACACCAGAAAACAATGCCGATCCCAAAATCGGTCCCGGGTCAAACCCTTGGTCTAAGAGCCCTAATTCACGCAAAACATTAATGTCGGAAACTGTGACCACTTGCCCCGCTTGAAGGATCTGTTCACCCTTAAGAATTTTTACTTCGGGCACCCGGTTCATCGCGACCTGTCGGCGTGCCAACGTATCAGCTTGATTGGGGAACATGTTGGGCAGAATCAGGCTCTGGGTGAAATCAGTCAAAAACAAGCGAAATCCAGGGTTATCCTCTTCCTGGGCAACCAATTGAGAGACAAAACCCTTAGCTTCTCCAATCCCTACCGCATTATCCCGCACCCCATTGCTATAAACCGATGCCAAAATGACCGTGGCATTCTGCTGCAACTGATCCAGTGCCGTAGGAGGCAAGGACAACACTTGACCCCATACCGCATTTGGCACGCCAATAGGCAGAGCCCGGGCTGCCGCATTTTCACGAAGGGTCAATGGGGCGGCATCATCCTGTGCCAAGGCCGCGATGATCGCAAAGTCGCGGAGCACTTTTTGTTTCTGAGTGCGTAAAACGGCGCTATTTGTGGTATACACCTCCTGAATTGTAGCTGCTGCCTGCTGCCTGGCTTTAGCAGTAGCTCCCCAATCTACCACTCCGTAAGGCGCAAAGACATTTCGAGGAGCAAATGCACCCACAGTTACGTCAACGCGTTGGGCAAATAACGTAGTCGTGAAAATTGCCGTCAGAAAAACCCAGATCACTGCGGCAATTGCTAATTGCCGCACCTGCCAGACATTGTCTGGATTGGATTTGTTACGCCAAGCGCGCCACCATTTAGAGCCTTTCAGAATGGTGTTCATCGGCCTCCTCTTCCTGCAAATGTTCCTCGTGGCGTTGAAACGCTTCGATAATATGCGCCACCAAAGGATGCCGAACAACGTCCCGGTAATCCAAACGTATCACGGACACGTCGCGTACTCCTTCGACGATTTGAGCCGCCGCATGCAGTCCCGAACGTTGGCCGCGCCCTAGGTCTACTTGCGTCACGTCACCGGTCACCACCATTTTGGACCCGTATCCGATGCGCGTCAAAAACATTTTCATCTGCTCGTAGGTGGTATTTTGAGCTTCATCCAAAATGATAAAACTATTGTTTAAGGTTCTTCCCCGCATATACGCGAGCGGGGCAATTTCGATGAGTTGGCGTTCACGATAGCGATCCACCATTTCCGATCCTAAGAATTCAAATAAGGCGTCGTAAAGCGGGCGCAAGTATGGATCCACCTTGCTTTCCAGATCTCCAGGCAAAAACCCCAGTTTCTCCCCCGCTTCTACTGCAGGACGTGTCAAAATGATACGTTCCACCTCATGAGCCTTTAACGCCTGAACCGCCATGGCCAACGCGATATAGGTCTTTCCGGTTCCGGCGGGCCCAATTCCAAATACCAGCATATTGTGCCGGATCGCCTCAACGTAGGACTGTTGGCCTAGTGTCTTGGGCTTAATCACACGACCTTGTGTGGTCGTATAAAGCGATTCAGTTAATAGATGCAAAAATTGCCGTTCTTTCCCCTCGCGCACCGCTAACAGTGCGGTATCCACCGTATCACGGCGCACCGGTTGGCCGGATGCCGCCCACTCCACCAATAGATCTAGCACTCCCCGAGTCACGCGCTGTGCTTCGTCCGAGCCCTGGATCGCAATCACATTGCCGCGCGCAGTTAACTTAACAGACAACGCATGCTCTATCATTTTCAAGTGTTCATCGCCGCGTCCGGCAACTACCGATGATGCTTGATTGTCTGTAACCACCCATTGGGAAAGAGGCAATCCGTGTCCCCCTTTTTATTAGTTCCGATCTTTAGGCAACGCGATATTCTGATTGACCACCCACACGATGCTGACCCACACCCCGTTCTGGGTGCGCCGAATTTGGCGAGACTTCTCTACTACCGGGCCCAAACCAGCCACAGCTCGGGCCATCTCAGTGGTAGCACGTCTTGTCGCTTCCGCCACGGCCTGCCCTGGCTGTAGTCGACGGACCTTGGTGTTAGTTTCATTATATACTATCTTAAGCACTTTCACGGGAAGGTTGACACCTTCCCACTGCACTGAGTATATCTCCTTCTTCTCCACATAGTGGGCAAAAGGAACGGGTTGCCAACCCCAATACTGCCACGGTGCCACATCCTGTACCCAAATAAATTGGCGGATATATTTTCGTCCAGTCGGGTAGCTTGTCGCTTGCCGCAAGGGTTGGAAAACCGTGACGCGATGCGTCACGTTAGCCCAAACCTCTCCTTCTGCTGGAGTAACCATAGTATCTTGAACAGGATTTTTCTCTGAGCCTTCCGGCAAGGGAACCGGCGCGGTCACCGCTCCCCGGATCAACGTCTGTCCGGCTTTTACCCAATCACCCGGGACTACTTCTGGGTCACCGATATAGACTAATATCCGAGTCACCCGACCCGGAGAACTCGCTACAATGCGGGCATAGATATGGAGTGGCGGGCGGGGCACCAGCGGTACCACCTGAATTGTCGCTACCACCCCATGAAGCGAGATGCCGATCCACGAATATTGGGGCAATCGTTTGGACATCATGACGCGAATTCTTGGCAAGTTGACTTGATTGCGGACAGTGCCCATACGCAGGCCTGCGTCTTCTGCCACGGTTACCAGCTGTTGGCGTGCCCCCGGCGACAACCCAGGGGTTAGAGCATCAATTACCCAGATTCGCGAGGTGACATAGATAATTAACATCGCCGCCGTGGCCAGTCCAACCCACAGAAAAGGCCTGCGTCTTGACCTATTCCACTCAATTGGGGCCCCACCCTGTTGCAGGATGCGGATATCCAAAGAATGCACAACCATGTACTCCCGAATCGGAGACATCGCGCTCAATGTGGTGTAGAAAACATAGCCTGTTTCTGCGGGTTGCAGGTTCCAAAGACGAAAACCCGCGGTGACCAGGGAGGTCACCAGAGACTCTACCCCGTCCCCTTGCGCCTGCACTTTAATCCAACCCGCAAAAAGACGAAATATAAAGTCGCTCATGCCCGTCCCTCCTGAAATGAGAGGGACTGAATTTGTCCGGTCACCAGGATCTCGTTGTGATCAATCCACCCGACGGCCAATTGCTCTCCCATAATCAAAAGGTATCCTCCGGACACCCGGATCACAATGCGGTGGGGTTGATATTTTTCCATACCCAAATGGTTTTCCAGACGTAACTGGAGACGCCCCACCACTTCAATCCGCGGCACATTGACCAATACTTCCGGAGGCAATCCGAGCACCTCGGCAATGTGTCCCAACGTCCGTCCTTTGCTCATCGGATCCTCCCCATGTCATACCCCACCCTTCCTCACATCGTATGCGAGGCTTGGGCACTCAATGATGGGACAAATTTTTCCCACTCTAGAGGGAACCCGAGAGACTGTGTCGAATGTCTTTATGAGAATTTTGATTTTGGGGGCAAACAATGGTGGCATCGCAAACTTATCCGCTAGAATCCGCACCGCTAACCGGGGTGGCCAAAATTACTACGACACGCCACTGTTGGATGCAGTGCCGTTTTTGCGATTTTAGTCAGTTTATTCCCGTGCTCTTTGACACCAAAATACCCCCATGCTTACCCTTGGCGGATGCAAAGAGCCGCTTGGCCACAATGCCCGATTCGGTAGGCTTGATAAAAATCCGGGGAGGATTGTCATTTCGGGAACCTTTTACATATTTTCGCAGTCTGGTAAGAACCGTGGCTGATGGATTCAACGGCCCTATTCAAGCCTTTTCACCCATCGAGATCAATCAATGGCATCGAGTCGAACAGCGCCCGGTACGGGAATTGCTCTCAGAGCTCAAATGGGCCGGCGCTACTGGCTTAGGACCGGGTGGCAGCGAAATCCTAGTACAATCATGGCGTGATCGGCTGAGTCCCCATCGCATTGAAGCCACAGCCTGGACAACCCTCGCCCAATTAGGCTGGGATACGGGTCTGCCGCCGAGTGCTATGGTATTAGCGGGGCAATGGCTTTCCGCCGCGGATATTAAAAGTCATTTGCAAATTTTGTCAGCGTACTCTTGGCATCATATCGAGGTAAAGATGTTTCGATCCGTGGCGTTGCAACCGGAGTTGGAGCCGATGCATATTCTCTCCTTGTGCCATTTGGTTGCTGAAACCCGAGAGTTGTTAAACGACACGCCGATTTACGTTAATGAACCACCTGGCGGTATTTCCCACGATGCCCGCATCATGCTGACGCAGGCTGGGGCTGATGGATTCTATACCACATTGGAGGCAATTGAGCCGTGACCCAGCCGCTTTATTGGATCCCCACCTTATTTTTGCCGGAGCAGTCGCAACCTTTCTATGATCCTTTGGTCAAGATGTTTTTATCCGCCCATCAAGGCCGCGGACATATTGTCAGTCCCCAGCCGCTCGGTATACAGATCCCGTCATTGGCGTTAACCCAACCCCAGTCCGGTTATGTGTACCATGTCAACGCAGACCGGGATCAACCGCCCGTTAAGCACAGATTAGAGATTACAGATGTCGTGGTTTCATGCCCCACCGGAATTGAAGATGCCTCGCTGGCGCGTCTGGACACCATCTACCGCCTCAGTACGATACGACGCATCACATTAACTCGTGATACGCCACGGCATCCTTTGTTTGTGCTATCCCAGGCTTTGGATACTGTTTTGCAGTCGTTTCCCCAAATTACCATCGGCATTGATGTTCAGTCGTTTGGCTGGGATGCTGCAGCCCACTTTGCGCAAAAATTCCCTGCCTTACAGCTCGACGGTATTGACGACAACCAGTTGTGGCGACTGATACAATTAGGACAAGTACTGGGGCGCCCGGTATGGCTCGATGACTTCAGCCGCCATCCTAAGCCTCTGCCCGGGTTGCCCCAATTCAAAGTGTCAGACCCGCCACCGATTGATGTTCACCGCATTCCATTCTCGAGTCGCTTTCGATAAGGAGATCTTATGAGTGAATTAGACATTGTATCAGCCCGCGAAGCTAAGGCATTTATTACACAAGGCGTAGCCATCATTGATGTTCGCAGTTTAGTGTCCTACTGCCACGGTCACATTGTCGGCTCTATTTCACTGCCCGGAGGCCGTTACCAACTCTCACTGTTGACTGCCCAAAAGGCCCTCCCAAGACACCGCGCCTTGCTGATTGCTGACACTCCCACTATCGCCTATGAAGCAGCTGAAGAGTTTAATCGCGCCCATGTTGTCGTTGTAGGAGCCTGGGTCACGTCATCCGAGGGTTTTCAGAACGCTGGCCTTCGCACGGAACATGTCATCCGCTTAACATGGGCTCAGGTAGCACCCTACCTTAAAACCCATCCGGAAATCACAATTGTGGATGTTAGAGAAACCGATGAATGCCGTCATTTCCCGTTGCCATGGCCAACCATTTCATCCCCGCTGTCTGCTTGGCCCGAAGGTCTGCCATCTTTAACCACCAAACAACTGGTGCTGTCAGTATCCCGTGATCAGTACCGTTCGCTTTGGGCTGCATGGGCCTTATCGCAATGGGGATTTTCCCATGTTGGCTATGCTATCGAGCAATGATGGCGACTTCGCGGACCACATCAGGATAGGGCATGGTGATGGCAAATTGAGGGCCGTAATTCCCTGAACGAACATTAAACCATATCCCTTGAGAAGCTCCGTCCAATATCAATAGCCAAGGTGTGCCGCGTCCCTCAACCACCATGGTGGTTTGCATCGGAGCCGGCCAATACCGAATGTGCGCCCATTGGGGTTTTGTTCCATGGTATGGCACCATCCCGTGAACCGTCAGACCCCACAGAGATGATCCCGGGGCCATCTCTAACACCGCCTGTTGCACTGATACAAAACGCTGCCGACTACCTCTGGGAGTTTGTGGCGTTGCTGTCCATTGACCAAATCCTCGAGCGCCTGTTGCATAGGGCACCACTTCCCTGAGTCCAGCGAAGCCTGCTGTTCCTTGCGGCGACCCGCCATTTAACACGGGGTACTGGAGGCTTCTAGAAAATACCGGCACCGTATATACCCGATGCGGATCGACAATGAGGGCCATAGGCTGAGCTGAGGGTCCGTCAATAAGCGTGACGATCCCCTCTGGCAGGGATTTTCGCAGCACCTGCCAGTCACCGTGTTTCCAGCGCCAGATTTGAACATGAGACGCCTTGTCCGACTCTACTACCGCCAAAAGACCCGAAGGCCACCATCGAACCGACAAAGCATAATACCCAGGCGGCATTGGTGCCACGACACGAACGCGTTGAGTTCGGCTCAAAGAGATAATTTTGGTGCCCAATGTAATAAAGGTCACGAAATTTGGTCCCCGCGTGGCTAATTCCGTTTGAGCCACTGGCCCCAAGACGCCCAGTCGCTGGGAAGTTCCCAAAGGATGGCCATCGGACGAGAACTGGCTTGCCCACAACCATTCCGTTCCAGCCGTCGCCGGGGTAGTATACAGCGCCAAAAGATCTGCCGAAGGGATGTTATGGACACCGCATCCAGCTAGCAATAGGAGCAGGCTGCAAGTCAGCAACGCAAGGCCTCTCGTACCCACCAGGACACGAGAGGACCGATATTTCCGCATGCTATGCCAATGACGCCAATTGTTCCTTAACCAACGCAGATACCTCCCGCCCATCAGCGCGGCCTCGGGTTTTGGGTGTTAGCCATGCCATCACTTTCCCCATGTCTTTAGGCCCTGACGCCCCAACCGACTGAACTGCTTCGTTTACTAACCTCCGCAACTCATCGCTGGTCAATGGTGTCGGCAAATATTGCGACAACAATTCCATTTCGTGGTTCAGCTTGTCGACCAAGTCTTGCCTTCCGCTGCGTTCGAAATCCGGCAACGCATCACGGCGTTCTTTTAACTCCTTTGCAATGACTTGCAATATGCCGTCATCGTCTAGGGTAATCCGTTCGCTGCGAGTTTCGGCCGCCAATATGCCTGCCTTAATTCCCCTGATAACAACAAGGCGGGCTTGATCTTTAGCCCGCATTGCTGTCTTGAGGTCTTCGTTGAGTTGTTCCCGGAGAGACACCAGGGACCTCCTTACTTAACGCGTTTTTTCCTTGCGGCCTCAGATTTTTTCTTGCGTCGCACACTGGGTTTTTCATAGTGCTCATGGCGTCGGGCCTCCGCGAGCACCCCAGCCTTTTGAATTTGACGCTTGAAGCGCCGGAGTGCGCTTTCCAAGCTCTCATTCTTGCCGACCTTGACTTCTGACATTGTCTCCCTCCCCTCCACCCGAACGGGTCGGGGTAACCTTCCCTCTATTATACGGGGCTTCGGGAAACTGTGTCAAACGTCGGATACAGGCTACCTGGTTAGAAAAACCTACAATACTGTAATTGAGGCTTTTCTCGGCCCCTCACGGGACCCGCAGTCCTTACAGGATTCGTCTGCTCGGGGGAGGC
>JAMDDZ010000084.1:26808-28644 GCA_023488565.1 Bacillota bacterium
ACTCACAAATTGATCATCCATACTCTGCTCACCCGCAGATAGTATACCATTACGTATGATGCTTTACGAGCAATTAGTGAAGCAGTTACAACCTCCATTACCAGGGTCGATACAAGTGGCCATACTTTGTGACGCATTCCTTGCACAAGGTACTTTCTAAAAAACCCGAGGTCAATGAGGCCGCTTGGCGTTTAACCACTGGTTTATGACAGATATCGCAAAACTTCAATTCAATTAATTTCCCCATCCCCAAAGCGGCCTCCTTTCATGTCTCTAGGATGGCCAGCCATGGGGTTCATCACTCTAGCATTGTTGTCCAAATGTGGAAGCGAGGCGTTAAGCACGTTGCAGTAAGGTTAATATCACCACGGTGGCGAAAGCCCCCGCATTAACCGCACGAAAAATTTGCGGCCCCAGCGACACCGGAGTCAGTCCCGCATGGACTAATTGCTGCCGATCACGGTCACTGAATCCGCCTTCGGGACCCACTGCTAAAGCAATACGCGGCATTGAATCAAATTTTAATCCATAGAGATGTGAGGTGAGCGGTATGCCATCGGGATCTAATAGCAATCCCGAAACAGTAGCCGGCAAGACTAGAGAGTCGGCCCGGACGTCGTGGTGAATCAACGGAACTTGACTGCGTTGACTTTGTTCTGACGCCTCTCGGGCAATAGTCTTCCACCGCTCAAGGTTTTGTGGCGATACACTGCGCACCAGTGCGCGCTCGGTAACTAAGGGCACGAACTCCGACACTCCTGCTTCGGTGGCTCGCTCTACTACCTCAGCAAAGTGTCCCTGCTTAAGAAGCGCCTGATATAAGATCACGTGCGCTGACAGCGGGGCAATCTCGGGCAATTTTCGTCCCATTCGCACCTGGGATGGAGAAAAGAGTTCTCCTAGATATCTCCCTAGAGAGGGGATCTGGATTTCCACCGCATCTCCCGAACGTCTCCGCATCACACGAGACAAATAATGGATTTGGTCGGCAGTCAAATTAACTACCGAATTTTCCACCTGGTCTGGATCGCAGATGAGGCGAATCACGGGGTCACCTCAAGAGCGACCCACTCGTCCCGTTGGCCCTTCCAGACCACCGTGGATCGAGTATCTTCCAACACCGACAATACTTCCTCAATCCGTTCTTCGACAATTCCCGATAAGACTATTCGGTAGTTAATTCGAATTCGGGTTTGTGTACTGAACCACCCGAGTCCATTCCTCGGTGATGATCTCAGTAATCAGGTTCATCACGATAACATCGAAAGACTGCACCGGCACATCGCTGAGAGTTCCCTCAACCACCTCAATCTGCGACATCGTATGATTTCTTTCCAGGTTTCCCATTAATGCGGCAACAGCTACGGAATCAGGCTCTACCGCCATAACGCTCTTGGCCCCAGATTTCGCTGCTGCGATCGCCAAAACTCCTGAACCAGATCCGAGGTCCATCACCTTCTGTCCAAACAAGGAAACACTCGTGATGCGTTCTAAACACATTTGCGTGGTTACGTGGGTTCCGGTCCCAAAGGCCATTCCCGGATCCAGCCAAATTGTCTGATCCTCAGGCAACGGGGATTGAGGATACCAAGCAGGCATAATCACCCGGTTTGCCACATAAATCGGCACATAGTATTGTTTCCAGCTAGATTCCCAATCTTGTGAGTTAACACAGGAAATCACGGCGAGCTCACCGAAGCGATTACCAATGGCGTACCGCCTAGACAACCAGAGTTCATCTTCAGGAAAATAGGCACGTACAAACGGGATCCCCGGGTCTAAGGCAATGTCGGCAAAAGGCATTTCGCTCGGCTGCCCGTCTTCCCATTCTAATCC
>JAMDDZ010000077.1 GCA_023488565.1 Bacillota bacterium
GGTATTTGGAGCTGAACAGAGGCAAAAGTGCCGCAATGTCTGCGCAAAATACCTACGCTCTGTTAAACCGTATTCATTATCGTCCTCCCGCACCTGCTCCCATAGCAAAATATGTGTATACGCCAACCTGGCACCTTCGCGATGCCAATTGGTCACCCAATATGCCGCCAACGGTTGCCAAAATCTATCAGTTTTAAGACTCGATACCTCAAGCACCACCCGGTTCCGGAACTTTTTTGGTGACGACATGGTGTGTGGATCGGTTATTGGCAGACGTGGGGCCGGCACCTGTTGCTACAGGGGTCGGCACTGTCATAATTACGGCACAAATTGCCAATTACCAGATGGAGTACCTGGCGCAAAAAATCCGGTTTGTCGCAAACCCAACGCAAAACCGTGTTCCGCTTTGGCATCGTCGAAATGCAACAACAAAAGTTTTTGATTTAGCCCTGTTACTACCGTGCCCAGAATCTTTTCCAGTGCTTTTCCTTCAGCGCCAAATGCTCGCTCCAGCACAGCTTTCATCATCGTGCCGATAAAGGCGATCCGGATGGCACTGCACATTATGGGCCGCATGAGGAGCCGTCCAAGATTCCGTGGTCCAGCCAAAGCGGTGCGAAAGGGTTTCCGTGTAACAATGTTCACAGCCCGGACTGACCTCCGAACAGCCGGTCACGGGATTCCACACATATCCTTTGGTGCCGTTTTCGGACTGAGTCCATTCAATACGGGTCTGACCCATGGAACTCATAAGCATCCGGCAGGGAATAAGGCGCATCCTGGATGAAGGTCCAGTCAATGACGGGCTCGTGGGTCAGAAATGTCTCGGCTTGCCGTAACATGTGGCCAACAATATGAGGAGACGGCCAGTGCCTTATATCCCGCCACGCTCTATGGAGGGTCACGATTCAGCGCTTCCACCCCATCGACCATCGTCGTAAGATTATTGCCCTCCGAGAGTTCACAAAAATTGCATGTCCCATAAAAATTAAGCTTCCAAACTCACGGAGTTTGATGTGATGCGTTTGCTTCTGATTTCCCTGGGATTTCCCCCGGTTCAGCAACTCGGACAGAATGTAACAGATGACGCAATTGGCGAGCAGCCGTGAGCACTCGCTCCGGATTTGTTGTTCGAGATCCATTTTGACACGAAGCCGACCTGAATACGTATACGCAACGGCACGCCGCAGCTTAGTACGACTCGCCTCGGTTCAGCGCCCGCTGCACGTTGTGGCGCAGGATCACCCAATCTACGTGGGTCATTATTTCCAAAGATCACGTGAAGTCACATAGGGAATCAGGTGCGGAATCCCGAGCTTGTTCCCTTGTCTTGGAACATATGGGAACGTACAAAAAGGAGTCCAAACATACTGACGAGGAACCCGATCCCCGCCAACATGCTGGAAACGACCATTACCGCCTGCCGTTGGAGGTCCCACCCGACCGCTACCATCGCAATGGGGGACAAGAATTGGTTGAGGGACCCCAAAAGACCGAAAACTCTTCCGCGATACTCTGAGGGCACTCTCTGTTGCAACCAAGTTGTGATTCCAATATTCACCGGTGACATCGTTATACCAATGAACATAGCGGCCACAACCCCTAGCCATCCTGTGTGCGTTTGACCGAAACACATCAGAACAACCGCAAACAGCAAAATGCCAGAGTATATAACAGAAAACGTCGACCACCTAGACAACAACCGGGGAGTGAGCCATGCTCCGAAGAGTAACCCCCCGCCTAAGGCGGTAACCAGTAAACCAAACCCGTCGGCTTTCATCCGAAATTGCGTGTGCGTGGCGACCAGAAACAGATTTTCCAAGGGCCCGGCCATGACATTGGCCAAGGCCATGGTCAGCCCTAATGCCCACACACTCCGATGGCGGAGCAGATACTGCACTCCCTCTTTCATCTGAAGGCCGATCGGAACCCGAGACAGCGTCGATGTATCCCTCTGCTGAGGAACCAGATCTCTCGGTAAGGTGCGGACCATGATAAAAGACCATACAAACGTGCCCGCATCCAGCACGAGCACCCATGACGGATGACCTAATCCAGTGACAAGAACACCCCCGAGCACAGGCCCCATCAAATCTGCGGCGTGGCGCGTCATGGCTAACAGGGAATTCACCACGGGCAGGTTCGTCCCCGCGAGGTGCGGCATTATTGCCCGCTCGCTGGTGCCAAACACTAGGCTCCAAAGCGTATTGACAAAGATGATGCCATAAACCCACCACAGAGCATTGAAGTTCAACCCCCATCCGACGGGAATCAATATAATCAGGACGGCGCGGACGATGTCCGCCGTTAACATCATTCGCCTGCGGGACCAGCGATCAACTAATGTTCCCACCACAGGACCTCCGAGCAGAACTGGGAGACTAGCGAAAGCATAGACCATGCCGCTTTGCAAGGAAGAATGCGTTCTAGCCAGGACAATCCATGCCAACGCAATCATCGTCATGTTGCTACCGAGTCGGGACACTAAGGCACCACTCCAGTAATTGCGGAGAATGCGATCACGATGCAGTAGCTGCCAATACATTAGAGTGCCCCTTCTCGTACAGCTTTGGTTAGTGCCTCTTTAACGTTACCACAGATGAGGATTTTCTCATTCAACACATGAACCATTGGAGCAAACACTCGGTCATTCCAGCGAGAGCACGGCACGACTATCCCCGATAGTCTATAAAGCGCCTCTTCGACCGCTCGTACCAGCGCCTCTTCCAAGAATGCATGAATGTGAGGATACTTAAGCTGAGCACTGGTTTGATACGTGGAGAACGATGATAGGACGGGACCCGTAATATTGAGTCCCAACAGTGCATCCACAAGGATTTCCTGGGAGACCGGAGGGTGAAGGCATTCACGGATCAAGAAGCGAAGAACCCGGAGATTATCCTGACATGGGTCCAGAATCACCGTGTTACTCGGAAGTTTCATTGCATGGTTGACGGCTCCTGTTACAAGAAGTACTACTTTTGCCAAAGAATATGTTCACGTTACCATCACTCATCGTCTGGAGACTATTTAGCATTATTTGGGATAATCCAGCGGCCCTGATAACAATTGGCTGGTCGCACCGTATTCCGATTGGGTGCGTGTGTATCTTCCACCGGGAACCAAGCTTCTCGGCATTAATGGGCAAAATGGAGCTATAGAGCCTTATGAGAACACTATTGTCAATAAAGCGGTGGTGGGAACTCACGTGACCGAACCGATTAAAGCGTCGGCCTCGGCACCTGCGGCTAGGGGCACTTTAGTGTTTCGTGTGGAACTGCCGCCATCATTTACACTTTCATCTTTTACCATTCAAAAACAGCCGGGGGTACCGGTTGCGCATTACGTGGTGCAAATCGGTAACCACAGCAAAGCCTGTGGGATCTACGCGAAGATATCGTGCTGACAGGGCTTTGATCATGAAGGAGGTTTGTTGGTGCGGGTGACATTCGTTCTTCCCAATTTCACTCAGGTACCCATTGGCGGGTATAAGGTGGTATATCAATATGCCAATGAGTTGGTTAAATTGGGGCACCATGTCGTGGTGGTGCAGTCACCATTGACACGATTCGGGGCTAAAGGGCTTGACAGGATTCGGGCTTACAGTAGTTATTTGCGCCAAGGCGCTTTAGGAGGGCATTCATACCTTCCTCGTTGGCTAACCCTTGATCCGCGGATAAATGTGCTGTGGCGTCCGTCGCTGGACCCGGCACAAATTCCCGATGGCGATGCGGTAATCGCCACTGCATGGCAAACGTCGGAATGGGTTGCCGCCTATCCTTCTACTAAGGGCAGGAAGTTCTATTTGATTCAACATCTAGAAACCTGGAGCGGTGGCAATGCTGACCGGGTGATTGCTACATGGACTTTGCCATTGACAAAAATCGTGATTGCCAAATGGCTTTGGGACTATGCGCACGCAATGGGGGAGAGCGCAATTTACATTCCCAACGGGTCTGATCCCGACGAGTTTAATGTCGATGTGCCTATAATGGCAAGAAACGGAAACCATGTGGGCATGATGTATCATCGCGCTGCCTGGAAAGGCAGCCAAGATGGACTTAAGGCTCTGGATATTGTTCGCGGTGCTGTTCCTGAACTGCAGGTGACGTTATTTGGAACTGAAGACCGGCCGCATTCACTGCCGGAGTCGGTACGTTATGTGGTCAATCCCACCCGCCAGGCTCTCCGGCAAATCTACAACCAGGTTGCCATTTTCATAGGACCTAGTTGGACCGAGGGTTGGGGCCTGCCACCCATGGAAGCGGCTATGTGCGGGGCAGCACTCGCGGTGACTGACATTGGCGGCCATAGGGAGTATGCCCGTCACTTGCGTACCGCCCTGTTGTCGCCCCCACACGACCCAGAGGTGATGGCTGAAAACGTGAAGCGTTTAATTGTTGATCCGCCCTTACGATGGAAACTGGCCGAGGAAGGGCGACGATGGTGCCAGAACCTTAGTTGGGAAAAATCCGGACGAATGCTTGAGCAAGCACTAAGCAGGAATGAGGGACCGCCAGGCGGCCAAGATGAAAAAGCCCCAACCGAGTAAGAAAAATAAGCCACCCAACGGGGTCACCAATCCCCAGCGCTTAGAGCCGGTTAGAGCCAGAGTGTAGAGACTGCCGGAGAACAGAATAATGCCGACGACAAAACTCCACCCGGCCCAGGTTAGGGCAGTGGATTGCGAGAGGATGGCACTGGATACTGACACCAGGCCCAGTCCCAATGCATGATACATTTGGTATTGTACGCCTGTTTGAAAGGTGGCCAGCTGCTCGACGTTTAGCTTGGCCTTCAGGCCATGGGCTCCAAAGGCACCTAAACCAACAGCTAAAAAACCGAAGATGCCGCCGAACAATAGCAGCGTGACGTTCATAGGATCACTCCCTTGATTGGAGAAGTGGGTCAATCTCCATTACAATGTGACTGGGCATCCAGTTTGTCAAATCTTTCCGGGAAGCGGGGCAGAAAAAGTTTATGAGTATCAAACTCAGTAAAGTTTTTCTTGGACTGGCACTGCTTTTTGGTATCATTTGGGCTTGGCTGAGGCTGGGGGGCGGTATAACATCGGAGATCACCCCAGTAAAACCTGTCGCACCATTTCGCCATGTGGTGATTATTATGATGGAAAATCATGGAACGTCGGAATTGCTCAATAATCCTAATACTCCCTATATTTCTCATCTCATAGCGGCTTATGGATTTGATCCCCAGTATCGGGGAGTGACTCATCCCAGTCTTCCCAATTATCTCGCGACAATTTCGGGGTCTACCCAAGGCATTTGGACGGACAATCCTGGCCGGAAGTTTAGTGGTCCGACCATTATCTCTCAATTGCAGGATCATCATCTGACTTGGGAGGGGGTGATGCAGAGCATCCCATCCCCAACATTTGAGGGCAATTGGTATCCCGAGCCTTCAGACAAAGCGCAGTCCAGTTCCGCGCCGGCCACAGCGCTTTACGCCAAAAAACACAATCCGTTTGCCTTTTTTACCAGTATCCCGCGGTCATTGCTGCGAACCCACATTGTTAATTTGCATGCGTTCCAAAGACAGTTGGCTCAAGGGCATCTCGCCGATTTTGTGTGGATTACCCCCAACCTATGCCATGATATGCACGGGGAACCAAATACTTCGGGTTCTCGTTGTCCAGTTGCCAACAGCGTACAGTTAGAGCGATTAGGCAACAAATTTTTAGAACAACTAGTGCCGGAGATTACTCACAGCCGAATGTGGCACGGAAATTCCGTCATGTTCATTACCTGGGATGAAGCTAATGCACCCGCGGGACTAGTCTCACTACCTCAGTATTTAGCCGCGGCACCGGGGGCGCCCAATTTTCTGGGTGTAACGATAGGAGGCGGTCTGGTGCCCTTAATCGTTATTGCCCCCCAAACTCGCCATCGTACTATCAGTATCGACTGCAATCATTATTGCCTGTTAAAAACTATTGAAAACAGCTGGCACTTAAAGTATCTAGGAAAGGCGGCCAATCCTTCAGTTCCTACCTTGGTACCGTTAGTTCCAAAACGCCGAGTCCCTTAATCGTCATGATAATCGCGAAAAAACGTTGGGGCAATGATAAAAATGGACCCGATGAACAAAATGCCGGTAACGGCGATGACTACGATGTCTCCTGAATTTATCATGATGGCGGGACCTCCTTTAAACAATCTTGGCTGAGTACGTCTAGTGTGTGCTTGGAGTTAATCATTAACGTCACTAAGATGTTGGCTATGCTCCCAAGCACGGGGAAATTGTCTGATTCGGGTGCATAATTGGTAAGATTGCTCGGAATACTATCGCTATGAAATTCAAGACATTGTCCCGGAAAAATTTAAAATTGACGGAAACCAAAGTGGTGAGCCATCAATACGGGAGTGGCCCACGAGGAAAAGTTCCCCACGGCATTGGCACGGCTGGCTTGACGCTTATGACCATTGGCGGGATTATGGGATCAGGACTGTTTTTGGCGAGTGGATCGGCAATACGGTTAGCCGGTCCAGCGATTGCCATTTCGTTTTTGATTGGCGTCACCATCATGTCTATTGAGATCTCGGCACTGGCCGAGATGTCTGCCGCAGATCCGGAACGGGGCTCATTTCTCGCCTTTGCCAGACACACCCTGGGCCCGGGATCAGCGTTCATCGGGGGCTGGATATTTTGGTTTTCCAGTGTGTTGAATTTGGCTGCGGAAGCTACTGCAGGAGCCATTTTTACTCGATTGTGGTTTCCCGGTGTCCCCGTCTTTGTCTTCAGTGTAGGCTACTCCATCATCATTGTGGGAATAAATTTTTTGACGGTGAAAGGATTCAGTTCGGTGGAATCCGTCATGTCCATGGCCAAGGTGATTGCCACAGCAGCGTTCATTGTGGTAGCCGCACTGGTGATGTTTCACGTAATCCCGGTTCGCCCAATAGTGGGGCCGCGGTTATGGATAAGCGCGCCATCTTTCTTCCCTCGTGGTATTCTGGGGATTTTCGCGGCCATGGTATTAGTGCTGTTTTCCATGTCGGGAACCGGGGTGCTTGGACTGGCCGCGCCTAATGTGAAACGGCCGGAACAAACGATTAGCAAAACCATTCGCAACACGGTGATTGGAATTTATGTGCTTTATGTGGGCGCGGCTCTGGCGATCACGGGATTGCTTCGATGGAGCACGGTGCCTACGGCTCAGAGTCCATTTACGGGTGCCCTGCGGGTGCTCCACAGCAGCTGGCTGATTGACATCTTGAATTTTGTGATTGTGATTGCGGTATTGAGTACATTAAATGCGGGACTTTTTGCCACTGACCGGGTATTGGCCACCTTGGGGCGCATTCATGACGCACCGCACATTTTATCCAAGGAGTCCCATGGGATTCCACGAACGGCCAATGCGGTTACCGGCGTACTTTTAGTGATCGTGAGCGGGTTAGCCTATTTCTTGCCGAAAACCGCCTATCTCTACCTGGTTACGGCGACCGGGTTTCAAGCATTAATGATTTGGATCCTGATAATTGTGACCCACATCTATTTTAGGCCGCGATTAGAGAAACGGAATGTGGACCTAAAATTCAAAGTGCCCTGGTATCCAATTTTGTCATGGATCGGGGTAGTGATGACCGTGGGAGTTATTGCGACGGCACCTTTGGCACCCCACGAAGTGATTGCGCTGGGCATTTCCCTGGCGGCGACCGCAATTTTTGCTATCGCATACCTTCCGGTGAAACGGTCGCGTCAACACAAAGTCTCGTGATGCAATCCAATGTGGTTATGCTAGAATTAACCGTACCCTGTGTTTTCAGTCTTTTTTAGAAAGGATCGTCTTAGCAATGCGTATTGGATTGCCCAAAGAAATCAAGGTTGATGAGAACCGTGTTGCGCTAACCCCGGCAGGAGTCCTGTCTTTGACCAAAGATGGCCACACGGTGGTCGTTGAGTCTGGAGCCGGGATCGGGAGTGGCTTTTCCGACGAGCAGTATCGGCAAGCCGGAGCTACCCTTCTTCCAGAAGCTGGGGAAGTTTGGGGACAAGCCCAAATGGTCGTCAAGGTGAAGGAACCGCTGCCGGAAGAATACAGCTATTTTCGCTCAGACATGGTGTTGTTTACCTATTTACACTTAGCTCCAGAACCGGAATTGACCCGCGCTTTGTTGAAATCGAACATAACCGCCATCGCCTATGAAACGGTACAAAAAGAGGACAAAAGTTTACCGTTGCTAACGCCCATGAGTGAAGTAGCAGGACGTATGGCCAGTCAAATCGGGGCCCAATTTCTTGAGAAGCCCTACGGGGGACGTGGCATTTTGCTGGGTGGGGTGCCAGGTGTATTGCCGGGCCGTGTTGTAGTGATTGGTGGTGGTATTGTGGGGACCAATGCGGCACGGATTGCTCTCGGGTTAGGAGCCGAAGTCACCATCGTGGACATTAGCGCCGATCGCTTAAGACAGCTTGACGACCAGTTTCACGGACAACTGCGAACGTTAATGTCCCATGAATCCAACATTGCGGACGTAGTGCGACATGCTGACTTTGTGGTTGGCGCGGTATTAATACCGGGAGCACGGGCCCCGCATTTGGTCAGCGAGGAAATGGTGAAGTCTATGGAACCAGGCTCTGTCATCGTCGACGTGGCGATTGACCAGGGAGGTTCCATTGAGACCATTGACCGGGTCACTACCCATTCGCACCCAACGTATGAGAAATATGGGGTGGTGCATTATGCCGTGGCTAATATGCCCGGGGCCGTGGCCCGTACCTCGACCCTGGCATTGACCAATGTCACACTGCCGTATGCACGGGCGATAGCCCGTTATGGTGCCGAAGATGCTATGCGACGCGATGCCAGCCTAGCCAAAGGACTGAATATTTATAAGGGTCAGGTGACGTTCCAAGCAGTCGCCGAAGCGCATAATTTGGCATATGTTGCAGTAGATTCACTATTAGCATAGATTGACACCGGTCTCTGCCTCGGTCAGCCTCCGGAAGATTTTTCCGCAGGCTGACGATGGGGCAGGGATTTGCCGCTATCACGTCGAAGAATGTCTTCATCCTGATTTAATCGGAAGTGGTGGCTCGTGAATGACGTGGTGGCGGAATTTCTTTACCATCTTCGGTACGAACGGCATTTAGCCCATAACACGGTGGATTCTTATGGCCGCGATCTTGAAGATTTTATGCGGTTTTCGCAGAACCTAGGGCCCTTGACAGAACGTGAACTTATCATGCAGTATTTAGATCATTTGAGGGCGGTTCACCGCTCCACGGCGACTATTGCCCGGCGTTTGGCGGCACTAAAAGCATTTTACCGCTGGCAACTGCGGGAAGAATATAAGGATGATGATCCGACCGACTTGTTGCTGTCTCCTCGATTAGAGAGAAAATTGCCCGATGTTTTGTCGATTGCCGAGGTGACTCGGTTGGTGGAATCTCCCGACGTGCGGGAAGTAACCGGGGTGCGCGATCGCGCGATGCTGGAAGTCTTATATGCCACAGGAATTCGAGTGAGCGAGTTGTGCCATTTGGGGATCAACGACTGGTGGGTGGATCCTCCGCGACTAAGGTGCTTGGGAAAAGGCGATAAAGAGCGATATGTTCCGTTGGGTGAAATAGCGGTACACTGGTTGGCTACCTATGTGGAACAATCGCGACCTAAACTCCTTAAGCGAAGCAAAACGACTTACCTGTTTCTCAATCATCGTGGACAAGCGCTAACGCGTCAGGGATTTTGGAAGCTGTTAAAAAAATATGCGGCGGCGGCCGATATTGTCAAACCTATTACTCCGCACATGATTCGGCATTCGTTTGCTACCCATCTGTTGGACAACGGCGCTGATTTGCGTGCAGTGCAAGAGATGTTGGGCCACCAGGATATCTCTACCACACAAATTTACACCCACATCAGTTCGGGTCGACTGCGGTCGGCCTATGATGCGACACACCCACGGGCGTGATTTGATAGGAAAAGAGGTAACCGTTTTATGCGAATAGCGTTATTGGTGATTGATTCGGGAGGCATTGGTCCCGCCCCGGATAGTGAGGCTTTTGGCGACGAAGGGGCCAATACGATTGGTCATGCGGCCACCGCGGTAGGTGGAATTGATCTCCCCAACTTGGCAGCTATGGGGTTGACTGGTGTGATCGACGTGCATGGCACTTTACCTGTGTCCCTGCAAGGGGTGGCATATCCGGTACACCCCCATGCCAACGGAAAGGATACCTTGGCAGGCCACTGGGAGATGATGGGATTAACCGTGACAACACCGTTTAGAACATATCCCGAGGGTTTCCCCAACGATGTGGTGAAGCAATTGACCGTCGCATGGGGACGTGAACCGCTGGGTAATGAGGCGGCGTCGGGAACCGAAATTATTGAGCGTCTGGGGGTGCAACATCTGGCCACCGGACGTCCCATACTTTATACCTCTGCCGATAGTGTGCTGCAGATTGCAGCACATGAAAAAGTGGTGCCTCTGTCCGAATTATATGACTGGTGCCGGAAAGCGCGGGACATCATGCAGGGGCCGAATTTGGTGGGCCGTATCATTGCTCGTCCCTTCATCGGCGAACCAGGGCATTTCCAGCGCACGGCAAATCGCCACGACTACGCGGTGAGCCCCTGGTCAGCGACTGAAGTCGACGTCTTATTGCAGCGAGGTGTGCAAACAGTGGCCATAGGCAAAATTGGCGATATTTTTTCGGGGCAAGGTTTTGTCAAGCATCTGCATACGTCTAGCAATATTGACGGACTGGAAAAGACACTTCAAGTGTTGGAACAAGACAGTCAACAACCGCAGTTTGTCTTTACCAATTTGGTCGAATTTGATTCCCATTATGGTCATCGTCGCAACCCCGCCGGTTATGCACAGGCCCTAAGGGATTTGGACCAATTTCTTCCCCGGTTGTGGGAAAAGTTGAGGTCTGGAGATCAACTGTGGATTACCGCGGACCATGGTTGTGATCCCACCTACCGGGGCACTGACCACACCAGGGAAACACTGCCATGGCTAGCCTGGGGAAGAGACCTGAAGCCATTTGTTGGGCGACCTCGACAAACCTTGGCAGATATCGCGGCGACCCTGGCGGTATTGTTTGATGCACCTCAGATTGGCGATGGTCAAGCGGCGCAAGAACTTGTCGAGGGAGGACGGCGATGATTGACATTATCGAGAAGACCCGGGATAGGAAAGCATTATCTCGGGAAGACATGTGGCGTTGGATTGAAGCGGTGGTGCAAGAGGAGGTACCGGACTATCAGGTTTCTGCCTGGTTGATGGCCGCCTACCTCAACGGCCTAACGGATGAGGAAATTTTTACCATGACGGAAGCAATGGCCACTATCGGCAGCCCACCGCCTCGCCACATCGGGTTGGTAGACAAGCACTCCACGGGAGGAGTGGGTGACAAAACCAGTTTGATTTTGGCGCCGCTGGTGGCGGCACTAGGTGTTCCTATGGTGAAAATGTCGGGGAGGGGATTGGGCCATACCGGGGGCACACTAGATAAATTGGAAAGCTTGCCGGGTTTTCAGGTCCAGTTGACCGCGGAGCAATTGGAACGGCAGGTGGCTGAAGTCGGGGTTGCTGTTATCGCGCAAAGTCATGATCTGGCTCCGGCCGATGCCCGGCTTTATGCCTTGCGTGATGTCACCGCAACGGTCGATAGTATACCTTTGATTGCCGCTTCCGTGATGAGCAAGAAACTCGCAGCCAAGTCGCCCAATATTGTTTTGGATGTCAAAGTGGGTAGCGGTGCATTTATGGAAACCAAGCAACGGGCGATGGAACTGGCACGCCTCATGGTACGCATTGGGCAGGCTCACAAAGTACGGGTGAAGGCAATTTTAACCGACATGAATCAACCACTGGGATATGCCGTAGGAAACGCGATTGAGGTCAATGAAGCTATGGACACATTAAGAGGTCACGGACCAGAGGATTTGGTGCAGGAAGTTAAGACCTTGGCTAGCCATATGGTGTCTATGGCTCAAAACGTTGCGGTAGAACAGGCACTTCAGGAGGTTTCAAGTGCCTTAGACGATGGTCGGGCATGGAAAAAATTTGTCTCCTGGGTGACCGCCCAAGGGGCAGACGCTAGAGTGTTGGATGGGGATTTGCCGTTAGCTCCGATTCGGATTACGTGGGAATTGGGGGCGCAGGAAACTGTGGCGTCCATCAATACGAAAGGAATCGGTTTGGCGGCGCTTTCCCTGGGTGCTGGAAGGCATGTTAAAGATCAGCCTGTAGATCACCAAGTTGGTATTCGGTGCATGGTCAAGGTTGGCCAAAACTATCCCGCTGGGACCGTGGTCGCGGAGATTTATGCACGCGATGCTCAAGCGGCCGATGAAGCGCTGCGACTGGTGAAGGAAGCGGTAACCTTGGGCCCCGCCTCCAATATTGCTGACGAACCGATTCTCGCGATTATCGAGTAAGACTCAATGCATGAAGGATTGCCCTGTCGTGGATACTATCACAAGTAGTCCCGAGGGGGTGATTTGACAATGGCTAGGACCAGAAAATCGGTATTCGGAATGGTACTCACAGCTTTTCTTATGTTGGCCGGTGGTACGGTTTGGGCAGAACCTGCCCCGCCCGTGGTGGTGGCACGGGCTGCCGAGTTGGTCGACGCTACCACTGGCCAAATATTGTTTGCCAGCCACGCAGAGCAGGAATTGCCGATGGCAAGTGTTACCAAACTCATGACACTGTATATAGCGATACGTGCCATAACGCATCATAAATTGTCGCTCCATGCGATGGTGCCAGCGGACCTTGAAGCTTACCACATTGGCGGTTCGCAAATTTGGTTGCGGCCAGGCGAAAAACTAAGCGTGGAACAAATGCTGCGGGCGATTGCCGTGGGTTCTGCTAATGACGCGGCCTATGCCTTGGGCACATATATCGGAGGTTCGGAAACCCAGTTTGTCGCTATGATGAATCAAACAGCTAAAGAGCTCGGGATGCACCACACTCACTTTACCAATCCACATGGCTTGCCGGCCGCAGATCATTACACCACCGCGCACGATTTGGCGCTTTTGGGTGCAGCCGCGGTGAAATATCCGCTATTGCTGCACTATACTTCTCAGTGGCAAGACCGCTCCATTCGCAACGGCAAGGGCGGCCATCTGTGGCTGATTAATCAGAATCGCTTGTTGAGAACGTTCGTCGGGGCTGACGGATTGAAGACAGGGTATACCCATAGCGCGGGATTTTGCATGGTAGCTAGTGCTCATCGTGAGCACACGCGACTGATTGCGGTAATTTTAGGAGCGCCCTCTTCTAAATCGCGATTTCAAGATGCGTCCGGATTGTTAAGCTGGGGATTTCAAAACTATCGGACGTTATATATTGACAAACCTGCGGGATTGCCCCATGTGTTGCCAGTGTTCCGCGGGGCAAAGCTTGAGGTTGGTGTGGCCTTGTCGCGGCCATTGGCATTAACCATATCTACCGGGGAAACAGACCGGGTCACCTCGAGAGTCGAGATGGCTCGGCATCTGGTAGCTCCGGTCCGGTATCATCAGACTGTCGGCCAAGTGATTGTCAATGTTCCTCACCAGCGTCCGGTCCGGATTCCGGTTTGGTCGACTCAGGCAATTAGGCGTCAACGGTTAGGGGAAGTAGTCTTGAATTATTTTTGGCACATCATAGGCTAGGAGGCGGGGTGTGGATAAACGAGGCGTGGAATTGGTGAAGCAAAGACTGCAGGATTTAACTGAATACTTGGAAGCGCAGTTGGAGGTGGGAGAAACCGATTCCGTCGAAGCCCTAAGCGCCTATGACAATCATCCAGCGGATTTGGGGACCGACACTTTCGAACGGGAATTGGACCTCGGGATTGTTACTGGTCTGCACAGCCGACTGGACTTGGTGTCGAATGCGTTAGCAAAACTAGATCAGGGAACCTATGGAATTTGTGAGCGTTGCGGCCAACCTATCGACTCCGCCCGTCTTCAAGCGGCACCTGAGGTTCAGTTTTGCTTGACGTGCCAAAACCTCATGGATCAGCCTTATCAACCTCCGCCCTCGGAGGCAGAGGTGGTTCCCCTACCCTTGGGACGTGATGTCGGGTACGACGTGGTCGAGCCTGACGGAGAAGATGTTTGGCAAAGCGTGGCAGAGTGGGGTAATTCCGACACTCCTTCCGACACTCCACCCGCAGTAGATTATAACCAAACCTATAGTGGGTTTGATCAACCTATTGGCCACGTGGAGGAGGTCGAATCGATTGTTGATGAAACCGGCGAGGTGCTGTTCGATACCTTGCGGGAAAAAAAGAGGCGACGGGGAGACAGTGTCGACAAAGAAACTGATCAAGACAGCGAGTGAGGCGGTCAAAACCCGCCTTTTTTCGCGCTTCAAGATGTGTATCATGGATCCATAGCGGGCTTGTCCCCCGATGGAGGAGGCTTACATGACCATCCTACATACTGTTTTAGGACCGCGCATCGTAGTGGCTGTTAATGGCGACCTGGATTTGAAAACGGCTCAACCACTGCGCGATGCCCTAGACCAATTGATTGACAGGTATCCAGATAAGAATTTGCTGCTGGATTTGGCGGAAGTGGATTTTGTTGATAGCTCGGGGATTGGCGTGATCTTAGGCCGCTACCGTAAACTGACAGAGCGGCATCGTACAATGTCATTAGCCGGGGTAAAACCGGCATTGCGCACCGTATTGGAGTTAGCCGGAATTTTTTCCATTATCGCCGTAGTGGATAGCCCAGTGCGTAAAGAGGCCGAGCAATAGACCACATCGCAAGTTAGGTGAAGCGGAGGATGGGGGAGGAGTATACATTGACCAATCGTATGACCTTAAGGTTTTTGTCCTTGGCCGAAAATGTGGGTCTAGCGCGTGTTGCGGTGGCTTCATTGGCTAGTCAAACCCGGTTTTCGCTACAGGACGTTGATGAGATAAAAGTTGCGGTATCCGAAGCCGTGTCCAATGCCATCATTCATGGATATTTAGGAAAAACTGACGGCTGGGTCCAGGTTGATTGCCTTTTAGACAATTCCGGTCTCACGGTAACAGTGGAGGATTGGGGCGTGGGTATTGAGGACGTGGAATTGGCCCGACAACCAGCCTATTCCCGGGATCCCGAGCGCATGGGACTGGGATTTGTATTTATGGAATCCTTTATGCATGGATTAACGGTGGAATCTATTCCGGGACAGGGCACCCGGGTGGAGATGCGCCGTCTGGTGACCATATCCGGGGAACTGTCGCGCGATGCCCAATGATGAGCCAGGGTACCCGACTTCAAGTGCCGAAGAACTAGACCTCTACCGTCAAGCCCAGGCGGGGAATAAGCTGGCTCGAGAGGAGTTGGTAGAACGGCACTGGAACTTAATCTGGCACATTGTTCACCGATTTACTGGCCGCGGACAAGATCTGGAAGATTTGTTTCAAGTTGGCGCCATTGGCTTGTTAAAAGCCATTGACCGCTTTGACGTGGATCGCGGGTTAAAATTTTCCACTTATGCAGTCCCTCTCATTATGGGAGAAATTCGCCGGCACTTGAGAGATGACCAACCGATGCGGATTGCGCGTTCATTGCGCGAATTGGGAATGAAAGTAGAGCAAAAACGTTCTCAGATGGCACAAAAATTGGGTCGGGATCCCACGGCTTTGGAGATTTCTCAAGAAATTGGGGTCGATGTGGCGGAAATCAGCGAAGCGATGGATGCGGTACGTCCGCTTGCCTCTTTGAATCAGCCCATCGAGACGGCCAATGGGTCGGAAACTCACCTAGCCGACACGATTCATGACACATCGGGCGAAGCCGAGTGGTTGGAACAAATGGCGTTAACCCAGGCATTTGAGCAATTAGACGAGCGTGAGCGATATATTCTGAAAGCCCGATTTGTCGAGGGCCGCACCCAAATGGATGTGGCAAAACGTTTAAATGTGTCTCAGGTACAGATTTCGCGTTTGGAGCGTAAGGCGTTGGACCGTCTAAAAATTTCACTAGCAGACGCGCCGATGTCGCACGATAATCATTGAATCCGGGCAAATGAAACGAATCTTTCTTGGTCATACTACCCCTGAATCTTGATGACAAGATAAGGGGGTCTTTTCTTTATGGCAACGGTGGCAAAGGTAATAGAACTGGTAGGGCAATCTTCGACTAGTTGGCAGGATGCGGTACAAGGGGCAGTGCAAGAGGCCCACCGTACCATTGACCACATAACCGGGGTGGAAGTCACGAATTGGACAGCGGCGGTGGATGGCGGCAAGGTGACCGAATATAAGGTTGACGTCAAAATCGCTTTTGCGGTGGATCCCAACCGCCAATAGGGGGAGTCCATTCCATGGCAAATCAAGAAACCAGCTCAGCGGCGCGCAACTACCAAGAGCTAGTCAAAAAGAAACGACCCGGCAAACCCGTCCTTAAAAACCTGATCTATGCATTTGTGGTTGGGGGAGCGATTTCGGTAGTTGGTCAAGGAATACAGTGGGGCTTTATGCAGTATGGCATGAGTGCCAAAGACGCTACCAGTCCGACAACCGTTGTGTTAATCGGATTAGGGGCATTGTTTACCGGATTGGGTTGGTACGACCAATTGGTCAAAAGAGGTGGCATGGGAGGGACTTTGCCGATTACCGGGTTTGCCAATGCGATGGTGGCACCAGCAATGGAATTTCGCAGTGAGGGCCTTATCCTGGGCGTGGGCGCCAAATTATTTACCGTTGCTGGTCCGGTGTTGGTTTATGGGTTAAGTGCGGCTTTCGTCGTGGGATTGATTCGGTTTCTGATAACGGGGGTCGCGTAGAATGGCGGCCCGGAAAATTGGCCCTGGCACCTATCAGATGAGTCGGGTAGGCATTAAGTCGACCGCTGCGATCGTGGGTCCTAAGGAAGGGGAAGGGCCGCTTCGAACGTACTTTGATGAAGTATGGGAGTCGGAAACTCATCAACAGAAAAGTGTTGAACGCGCGGAACGTATGTTGTTGGAAGACACCATGAACTTGGCGGTTGAGAAGGCAGGTTGTCGGTGGCCGGAAATTGATCTGGTTTTGGGAGGAGACCTGCTAGACCAAATTGTGTCTACGAATTTCGTGGCACGGAGGCATCAACGTCCGCTGTTAGGTTTGTTTTCCGCCTGTGCTGTCTTCACCGAAGCCTTGGGCTTAGGCGGATTGTTAGTGGCCGACCATGAACCCACGACAGTGGCCGTAGGTGCGGTAAGCCATCATATGGCAGCCGAACGCCAATTTCGGTTTCCCGTGGAACTCGGCTATCAAAGAACTCCCACCGCCGCCTGGACCGCCACTGCCGCAGGGGCGGTGGTTGTGGGGCCAGCGGAAGTTGGTCACGTCGTGATCGACGGGGTAACTTTCGGCCGGGTAGTGGATTGGGGGTCAAAAGATCCCAACGACATGGGCAGTGCCATGGCGCCTGCTGCGTTTGATACTATCAAACAGCATTTGGTGGCAACTGGTGAGGGCATTAATGATTACGATGCGATTTTTACCGGCGACTTGGGGGTTTTGGGGGTGAATTTGCTCCAAGCCCTAGGCAACAAAGAAGGTTTGCATTTTGACGATAGGCTCAATGATTGTGGCAAAAGCTTGTACTACCTGAAAGAACAAGATGTGCACAATGGGGCATCGGGACCCGGGTGTTCCGCCAGTGTATTTGCAGGATATTTACACCACCGGTTGTTGTCGGGGGAATGGCGGCGACTGCTATTGGTGGCCACGGGGGCTTTGTTTTCGCCGACAACCTATCAACAAGGGGAATCCATTCCCTGTATCGCGCATGCTGTGAGTTTAGGCAGACCGGAGGCCAAGTTATCATGATGTTTTTTTGGGCATTCCTGGTGGGCGGCCTCATGTGTGTGCTTGCCCAGTTGACGTTGGACCTGTTTCCCGTGACCCCGGCCCACGTCCTGGTATTGTTTGTCGTGCTAGGAGCTGTATTTGGTGGCGTCGGGCTTTATGGCAAGCTGGTATCTTTTGCCGGTGCTGGTGCCACCGTACCATTGCCCGGATTTGGCTATACTCTGGTATCCGGTATCGGGGAAGCTGTAAAAGAAAAAGGCGTATTAGGTCTTTTGACAGGCGGTTTGACTGCAGCCGCAGGAGGGATCAAAGCCGCCGTCTTATTTGGCCTTCTGGCTTCATTGCTCTTCAAGCCAAAAGCCTAAGATAGGGATTAAGGAGGAAGGACACATGGCACACGATGTAATCGTAGTGACCGATGGCGACGAGACCGCATATCGCGCCATTGACGCCGCATGTCAAGAGCTGGAGTTGTTTGCGTTGAAAGCTTCGCAAGGCAATCCTACCCCTTTATCGGGGAAGGCTCTGGTGCAAGCGGTGTTAGAAGCCCCGAAAGAACCGGTCGTAGTGATGGTCGATGACCGAGGTCAGGCCGACCAAGGTGTTGGGGAACGAGATCTCGAGGTGCTTTTAAAATCGCCGAAATTGAATGTGCTGGGAGTGGTGGCGGTTGCGGCCAATACCCGGCACGTGGAAGGAGTAGCCGTAGATGCCTCGGTGACTCAAACCGGCGAGATTACTGATGGAGTCGTGGACAAACAAGGACGTGCCACGTCTGGAAACACATTGCATGGGGATACGGTGGATGTACTGCAAGGTCATGACGGGTTACCAGTAATTGGTCTTGGGGATCCAGGCAAAATGGAGGGTCATGACAGCATGTCGCAGGGAGTTCCTGCCACTAAAAAAGCATTGCAGGAAATTTTGCGACGGAGTGGATACCATGGAAGTTAAATTTAAGCAGGAGGGCCAAGCCAAAGTCGAATCCCAGATGGTGTCTCTCGATCTGCAGGCCAACCTGCGTTGGCTAAAGGACTTTCTCGGGTACAAAGAAACATTTGATGTCATTGTTCGGGAGTTTAAAATTGGTGCCAGAAATGCCGCTTTAGTCTATATTGATTCCTTCGTGGACCAAACCGTGCTCACTTTGATCATGGAAAAATTGCTGGGAACTCCTGAGGATGCCCTAGAGTTTCCCACGCTGCAAAAGCTGCTCAACCGCCATGTGCCATTTATTGAAATTACACCAGAAACCAAGCTGAAAACCGTTTCACAACAAATCTTGTCCGGTCCCGCAGCACTGATAGTAGATGGTTTAAGCCATGTTATTGTCATGGATGTGCGTAAATATCCGGAAAGGCAACCATCTGAACCTTCGTTGGAAAGGGTCTTACGGGGACCACGAGATGGCTTTGTCGAAACCCTAGTATTTAATACGATTTTGATTCGGCGTCGGCTGCGCGATCCGAATTTGCGCATTGAGATGTTGGAAGTGGGGAGACGGTCCAAATCCGATGTGGCATTAATTTACATTAAGGACATTGCCAATGACTTTTTCATCCGGCAGGTTCGTCAACGGATCCGAGATATTGACGTTGATGCGCTGACGATGTCAGAAAAGGCGCTTCAGGAATGGATTTTACACAAGCCTTGGTGGAATCCGTGGCCTAACAGTCGGTTTACCGAACGCCCAGACGTGGCAGCGGAGCATTTGACTGAGGGGCATGTGCTGGTCATGATTGATACGTCACCCAATGCTATGATTCTGCCGGTCACACTTTTTTCGTTTTTGCAATCGGTGGAGGAATATCATGAAGACGTATTGATAGGCTCGTATCTAAAATGGGTTCGCTTTAGCGGGCTTATGTTTTCGTGGCTCGGTCCGCCCTTATGGTATGCATTTTTGATGGCCCACGTGGTGTTCCCCGGTCATTGGGCGATCTTGGAAACCCCGACAATCAAAGAAGTACCGATTTTCTGGCAATTAGTGGGGGCAGAAATTGGAGTAGATTTGTTACGCTTGGCACTTACCTTTAGTCCCGATCCGCTCACCCAATCCATGGGGTTTTTTGGTGCCATTTTGTTGGGTGATGTCGCGATAAAGGCCAAAATGATTGATGCCGAAGTGATGGTCTATGTGGCAATTGCGGCCGTGGGCACATTTACTTCTCCCGATATTGACTTTGGGATGGCAATTCGGTTATTGCGGGCATTTCTTTTAATCTTTACTGGGCTAGGAGTTTGGTTTGGAGAAATATGGTGGGGGTTTGGCCTTGGAGTGGCAATCCCCGTGCTAATCGCGGCAAATACTAATTCTTTTGGTATCCGTTACCTTTGGCCGATCTATCCCTTTAATGCTGATGCGTTAGGCAGCGAACTCATCCGTAAGCCATTGAATCGCAAAGTAATGCGACCGGCACTTACCTTGCCGCGCGACCGGACTCATCGTCGGCCTAAGGTGTGAGTTCATTGTTGACCGCCAATTCTCCTCCATGCTAGGCTAGAATGGCATAGGGAGGCACCAGTTTATGAAACCAGACACATTTGCGGTCGATCAGCATCAACAGATATCAATTGGCGGCGTCACACTGGCTCATTTGGCCAAAAAATATGGCACCCCGCTTTACGTATTAGATTATGAAACGATTGTGCACCGCATTCGAGATTATCAAGATGCGTTAAATGAGTTAAACCCAGCCGGACAAGCCTTTTATGCCGGCAAAGCTTTTCTCTGCCAAGCCATGGCAGGATTATTGGAACAACAACACATAGGATTGGACGTGGTATCCGGAGGGGAGTTATACACGGCATTGCAAGCGGGATTTAATCCGGATCGAATCATGTTCCATGGCAATGTCAAAACCCGCGAAGAAATTGCGTATGCCTTAAACGCCAAAGTCGGTCATATTGTCTGTGACTCGATGGATGAACTAGAGCGCATTGAGGAAGAAGCGGCTCGTTTGGGGTGCCTGGCACCGGTATTGTTGCGGATAACTCCGGGAATTGAAGCGCATACCCATGAGTTTATCCGCACCGGACAATTTGATTCCAAGTTTGGATTTGGGTTGGGTGATGGTCTGGCCGATCGAGCGGTGGAACGTGCTTTAGACCTTAAGCATGTGATGTTAAAAGGATTTCATGCGCATATTGGGTCCCAAATTCTCGAGGAAGATCCCTTCATCCTTAACGCCGAAAGTTTGTTGCGATATAGCCTCGGCTGGAATCAACGCCGTGGCTGGTGGCCAGAAGTGCTGAATATCGGGGGCGGCTTCGGGGTTCGTTACCAACCAGGGGATCATCCACCGCGGTTGACCACTGTGGTCAGCGCAATTAATGAATTGCTGCACGGGTTAACGCCTCAAGGGTTGATCGCTCCTCGGACCTTTATGGAACCAGGCCGTTCCATTATTGCGGAAGCGGGGGTTACTTTATACCGGGTATTGGTTAAAAAAGAGGTGCCTGGAGGCAAACGTTACGTTGCGGTGGACGGAGGCATGGGAGACAATATCCGCCCCGCCTTGTATCAGGCGGAATACAGGGCCGTCATTGACGGTAAAGTGGACCAGGCGGATATGGAAACGGTCACTGTAGCCGGGCGCTACTGCGAAACCGGTGACGTGCTGATGAAGGACATTGCTCTGCCAGTGGTGGCGGTAGAGGATCTTCTGGTGGTGTTTGACACCGGTGCCTATAATTATTCGATGGCCTCCAATTATAATCGGGTTCCCAGACCCGCAGTGGTATTAGTGCATCAAGGCCAGGACTATTTATGGGTTGCTCGTGAATCTTATCAAGATTTGACTCGTGCCGACAACCCATATGTTATGACAGCAGACGAGTATCGGTAACCAATGGCAGACATCGCGCAAACGATTAATGATTTGGCAGATCAAGTGCGGCGGCATCCTGAACTGGTGTTGTCGCTTGAAGTGCTGGGTCTGGTACGCCATTATCAGGCGCGGTGGAAAGAAGCGCATGACCTGTTGGATGTTACCGATGAAGTGCCAGTCACCGCATGGGTTGTGCGGCGAAAATCAGATATGTTGTTGCCCCGGCCCGCTAACCAAGATGAGGAGGTCACTGACCAATCCCAGGCAGAAGACTCCGCGTTTTGGCTTAGCTGGGCAGTGACGGCACTGCAAGACCGATTTCAAGTGGCAGAGCAAACCCACTGGCGGCCTCCCACCATTGCCCCCAATCGGGTTACCGAGGTTAAGGATGCCACCGTATGGAAATTGGCTTGGTCGTGGCCCAAGGTAAAACCGCCAGCGAACCGCCCGGTTCAGATAATTCATCCAGAGCCAGATCCAATAGGGGATCGCCTGCGGCGGATTCGCGCCCACCTTCAAAGAGTGTCGGCGCCGGTGGCGCTTACCGCGCTCATGAATTCCAATGCGGCCCTGGAGACAGTTCTAACCTTTTCTGCAGTAATTCAGTTGTGGCACCAAGATGAAATTGATGTGAGCCAAATTGCCCCGTTTCAACCGGTGTGGATTGTGAGGAACAGCCGTCATGACGCATAATCTGAGCAGAAAATTGGAGGCGATCTTGTTTCTTCATGGCGATCCGGTGCCTTTGAGTCAAATTGCCGCATGGCTTGAGGTTGATGTGGATCAAGTCCTTGCGATTGGGCAGGAATTGGACCAAGTGCTGGAAAGCCACCATTCGGCGCTTTGGGTTCAGGTGGCGGGCGATGCCATGGCATTGGCGACTGTTGCGGAACTGGATGCCTGGGTGCGGGACCGAATCACCATTAAAACCACGGAACCGATGTCCCATGCCGCCTGGGAAGTGCTGTCAATCGTAGCTTACAAACAGCCAGTCACTCGGTTGGAAATTGAAGCCGTACGTCAAGTGGGCTCGGAGCGGGCTATCGAAACCTTGGTAATGCGTGGACTCATTGAGGAAATCGGCCGCAAAGACACCCCTGGGCGTCCTATTTTATATGGGACCACACACTCTTTTCTGCGAGAATTTGGCTTGACAGACTTGTCCCAATTGCCTTCGCTGGATAATTCGCCTAACTTCCCCAGTATAAAATAATGGCAAAACACCCATCCTAAGGTGGAACATCCGGAAGGGGAATATCATCCATGGTTGCCGTGGCACTTTGCATCACGCTGGTGATCGCTATCATGGGGGCCATTCTCATCCTTTTGAGGCAGCCGCTAACCGTCCAAGTGTGGATCCATGGCGGAGGCATCACCTGGGAGATGGGATTTGCTGTCCATTGGCTTGGTTTTGCTATGGGGGATTCCTGGCAAATTCCGCGTTCCCCTGCGGCACAGTCCCAACCAGGGATGTCTTTTGACCCTAAACGTATCCGTAAGGGGTGGCATGTTCTCAGATGGTATCGGCGATTTGTAGAAGTCCTGTGGCGTCGATGCCAAGTGACAAAGTTTTCCGTCGATGCTGAAGTAGGGTTGAGTGACGCGTCGGATACAGGATTAGTTTGCGGCATGGTGGCCGGTGGCATCGGTTGGTGGCTAACACATCGTATACACCCGCAAGCTGTCACGCCGCCGGTAATGGATGTGGAACCAGTATGGGATCACGCAGCGTTTGCCGGACATCTGAAGGGGGAATTTAGCGTTGAGCCGCGCGCCATCTTGGCTTCACTCTTTGAAAGTTTGGCCATTAAAAGAGTTTCGGTTAATAACCAGTTATACAAGGAGGGTTAACTATGGATGCGGATGCAACAATGGCACACACCGGCAGTCATCCGATTGAGTCGTTGATGAAAACAGCGATGGAATCCATTAAGGGGATGATTGACGTAAATACGGTGGTTGGGGAAGCTGTTCAGACCCCAGATGGAGGCACCATTATTCCCATTTCTCGGGTATCGTTTGGGTTTGCCGCAGGAGGCGGGGAATATTGGAGTCGAGTGTCCGATTCTCCGGGACATCCTTTTGGCGGAGGCAGCGGGGCAGGCGTTACGGTGCACCCGGTAGGCTTTTTGGTCGCTCATGGCGATAATATTCGTCTTTTGTCGGTGGAACGCGGGGATTTAGTGGACTCGATAGTGAACAATGCGTCACAAATTATAGACCAGATACAAGGATGGGTAGGCCATCGCCAGGAATCTCATGCGGATACTGCGACCATCGTCGATCCGCATTCGTTGTCGTAGCCGACGAGGCGGTCTCTTAGACGACCGCCTTGCCCAATATTTCCCGAAATAAGTTTCTTCGTTTGGCACACCCTGAATATAAGTGGGAAGGGGGTGGTCGGATGCGGAGCATGTATAAGGGTGTCTTGGGTTTTGGACTGGTGTCGATTCCGATTCAATTATACAAGGCCTTTGATGAGGAACGGATCGAAAAGCACTGGGTGCATACCGCGTGCGGCACTCGAGTGCGTTATCAAAAAATGTGCCCCGTGTGCCAGGTTACCTTAAGCTCAGAGGACATGACAAAAGCGTTCCCCTTGCCGGATGGGAGATACGTGCCCTTAACGACCGAATCCGAATCGCCGACGGACCTGGATCATACGATTACCATTTTGAATTTTCACCCGCTGCAAGAAGTGGATCCGGCATTTTACCAACAATCATACTGGGTCAAGCCGCAAGCCGGAGGTCATAAGCCCTACCGGCTGCTTGTCGAGGCCATGGATTCGGTGGGACAAGTCGCGTTAGCTCAGATGATGCTTCGTAGCAAGTCTCAACTGGCGGTGGTTCGCCCTTTCAATCACGCGATATTGATGCTTCACGGCATGCACTATCCGGAGTCTTTGCGATCGGAAGGGACCGAAATTACTGGACCCAGTATCACGATTTCCGATGCCGAACGTGAGATGGCTGTGCGTCTTATTCAACAAATGGCGGGTCCTTTCATTCCTGAGCAATATCCCAACCAAGAACGGCGGCGATTGTTGGAAGAAATCGAACGATTAATGCCTAGTGCCCGCACGCCAACGCTTCCCATCCAGGCCTCCGATGAAGTCATGGATCTCATGGCACAGCTTAGGGAATCGGTGGCTCGCAAGACTGGTAGGGGCCAAGGCGTGTCATGAACCGGGATCCCGCAGAGTTCATCCCGCCTATGCTAGGGGTGACCGCCAAGGCGCCTTTCGATTCCGAGGATTGGTGGTTTGAAGTGAAATGGGACGGATATCGCGCAATAATAAGCAATGTTAGCGAACTCAAGATTTTTTCTCGACGGGGGGAAAATCTTCTGAAATGGTTTCCCGACCTGGCCCCACTAGGGGAAAGCCTCCCTCGAGGAACGGTGGTCGACGCCGAGGTAGTGGCCTGGGATAATGGCGCCCCTTCGTTTGCGGCGTTGCAAAGCCGATCGTCGATGCCCCATCTGGCCATAGCCTTTGATTGCCTATTCAGTGACGGGCAATGGCACTTGCACGAGCCGTTTCGTCGCCGCCGAGAATATTTGGAAAATTTGAAGGTTAAAGAGCGTTCCGCATTAATAGTCTCCCAAGGCGTCACCGGTAATGGGATAGACCTGTTTCAGGCCGCGAGAGCGGCACAATTGGAAGGTGTCATGGCTAAACTTCGCAGTAGTCGTTATTGGCCGGGTAAGCGGGTTGAGTATTGGCAAAAGTTTTTGTCTATGCGTCGCGAGTGGTTTTTCGTATCCGGAATTGCCAAATTGCCCACAGGAAATTGGCAATGGGGACTCGGCGAGGAACCGGACGGACCCTTGGTGGCGAAGGTCATGGCACCTTTTGATTGGAATCCAGAATTATCACACGGAAGCACACGCCCACTGCGAGTGGAAGTAGAGTACCGAGAAAGAACAAAGGAGGGACGATTACGCCATGCGCGTATTCGGCGATGGCGATCAGTTGGTGTTCAAGGGGATCACGGTCAAGCACCCCCATCGGATCGTCTATCCTAATTTGGGCCTGACCCGGATTGAGGTTATGTCATATTACGACACTATAGCAGATGTGATGATTCCCCATATGATGGGGCGAGCCATCACTCTCAAACGCTGGACCGAAGACATTGCCGGACCCATGTTCTATCAAAAGCATTTCGCCAATCAACCGATTGGGATTAACCATCCGCATGAGTTATTGCACTGGGTAGCGCTGGGTACATTAGAATTCCATGTGCCGTTGGGATTCATGGACCGTCCTCAGCAACACGACTGGGCTGTGTTGGATTTGGACCCTCCTCAGGAGTGTCTATGGTCTGTAGTATGTCATGCAGCCCATGCAGTAGCAGCGTTGTTCGACAAACTGAAAATCCCATTTATATTAAAGACTTCAGGTGGCAAAGGCGTGCATTTTTATATTCCCATTGAACCACAAGACCACCGATCCGTCGTGTATTGGATGAAGAGTTTGGCCACACTACTGGCAAACACATTTCCAGAATCCTTGACCGTAGAACGAGTAAAGGGCCAACGGGGAAATCGGATTTATCTCGATTATTTGCAAAACGGGAGTATGCGCACCATGATCGGGGTCTATAGTATGCGAGCCACTCAGGCTGCTACTGTGTCCGCCCCGATACGCCTTGACGAATTGGGATTTAAGCCCAATTATTGGACCCCGGCTCGAGTGGCATCCCGAGTGGCTCAAGAAGGCGATTTGTTTGTTGTCAAGACTCCCCGTTGCCGATTGGGGGATGTGGTGGAGCGTTATAACTTGCTACCAAATCTGAGGTGAGCTTGTGATACAGGATGTGGATGAAACGGAAAGCCTTCCAATTGTTCGCCTGCAAGCATGGTCGGAACTGAAGTCACATGTGGGGCGGGGGTTGGATGTTCATGACTACCAAATTGACAGTGTCTTAAAGGTCGTCAATCAACTGGATGGGCGTGCCATTTTAGCGGATGAGGTGGGATTGGGGAAAACCATTGAAGCCGGATTAATTATCGCCGAACTAAAAGCCCGAGGACTGATCGAGCAAGTCCTGATTTTAGTGCCAGCCGGTCTCATTAGTCAATGGATTTCCGAGTTGGAAGAGAAATTTGGATGGAGTGCGATGCGCAGCCCTCACGACCAGGGATGGCTGTGGGTGTTGTCGATTGATAGCGCCAAGCGTGGGCCCTTGTCACACCAGTTGCAATTTGTGACTTGGGACATGGTAATAGTGGATGAGGCCCATCACTTGAAAAACAGTCGCACACTAAATTACGAGTTGGTGGCTGGGCTAAAGGCACGATATATGGTGTTGCTGACGGCTACCCCCATGGAAAATCAACTGACCGAACTCTATACCTTGGTCAATTTGGTTAAACCTGGATTGTTCGGGCCGTATCTAAGATTTTATCGGCAATTTATTTTAGACAAGCGCACTCCGAAAAATGCTGAAGCTTTAAGGCAGCTATTGTCACAAGTCATGGTCCGCAACCAAAGACACACCGTCGGCATCGATTTTGTATCTCGAGAGGTCACACTATGGCCGATTGCATTAAGTCAAAAAGAAAGACTGCTTTATGATGAATTAACCCGGGTGCTGCGCCATGAGTATCGTCATCGCGTAGGTCAGGACACGGTGCTGCCGCTAATTATGATGCAACGAGAAATTTGTTCCTCGCCTCACTCTTTGGTCCCGACGTTAAAAAACGCGGAGTGGATGGGTTCAATTCGACATGATTTGGTTGCACTGGCGCAGTCGATAGAGGTTACTGCTAAAGCCAAAGCGGTTGCTCAGATGCTGCCTCATTTGCCAGGGCAAGTATTGATCTTTACCGAATATCGCGCCACTCAAGATATGTTGGTCAATTACTTAAACACCATGGGATTTCCATCCAGGGCATTTCATGGGGGATTAAGGGGCAAAGAACGAGACGCATTGATTGAGTGGTTCCGCTCTCAACCTTCGGTTTTAGTATCAACGGAAGCGGGGGGACAAGGCATAAACCTGCAATTTTGTCATCAATTGATAAACTTTGACTTGCCATGGAATCCCATGCGTATCGAACAACGCATTGGGCGAGTGCATCGTATTGGGCAGCAGCACCCGGTAGAAATTTATAACCTGCTGACTGTGGAGACTGTGGAAGAAGATATTCTGCGACTGCTCCACGAAAAAATTGACTTGTTCCGCCAGGTGGTGGGCGAACTTGACGTCATATTACGCCACTTGGAAAAACGGGGAAGCCTGGAAAGCCGACTTCTAGATATTTTCTTCTGGGAAGATGACCGCTCCGAGATAGAAGCGCGATTGGATGCGTTAGGAAATGAATTTATTGCGGTTCGCAAACGATTAACCTGGCCCTCTTCGGAACCCGGACTGTAGCCAACTGACTGCCAAATCGATAAACTGAAATCTAGGATTGGAAAATATGGACCCCACGGCTAATTGGGGGTCGGTGACTTCTTGTGAAATGCCCGGGAAAAATGAAAGGGGGGGTAGGTGTGGGCCTGGTTACTAATATCTCTTTCGGTCTGGTAGCGGTCTGGCTCGTCTGGTGTCGGGTAGCCCCGATTATTGGAACTCGACGGATTTCCGCTGAAAAGACTGCCGAGGCGTTGGCATCGGGG
>JAMDDZ010000030.1 GCA_023488565.1 Bacillota bacterium
CAAGAGCTGAATCTGCGACAGAAATCCTAGATCACGCGAACAACCCGGGAGATATTTTAGGAGATGGTTATGCATGCCACACCCTCCATCGGATCCGCGACAAGTTGTCGCGGATCGTTAAAATCCCAGGCTCTCATGCTCGCACCGAGTTTTGTATCCCACAATTCGAAATATTATTGACATAGGATGCCTTTCTGTAATGAGGTCGTGGGTTTCGCATGGATTCCCCACTGGTATCGGTTTTTCCTGTGCCATGTCGCGGGCCTACACTCTGTGCTCCGATCTAATGTGGTCCGCGGATGTCTTGTAGTTATCGCTTGCGGCGCAATACGAACGCCTGATCCGTACGCGGCAACCCGATCCGCTCATAAAACGGAACGGCGTCTGGCGCGGAGACCAATATTAGCGTCACGGCATCACCAATTTCTTCTCTGACTCGGTCCAGCAAGGCCGTCCCAATGCCGGATCGCTGGTACTTCGGATCCACGGCCAGATCCGATAGGTAGCAGCAATAACACCAATCAGTCAACCCACGGGCGATCCCGATTAATTGATGACCGTTCCATGCAGTCACCGTCAAATTAGCGTGTTCGACCATCTGGGTCACCCGCTGGAGATCATCATAGGGTCGATGAATTCCCGAGTCGCGAAACAGTGTGACCACTGCATGGGGATCCACAGGCACATTAACTTGATATGTGATAGTCAAGCGGTAACACTCCTAGGGAAGGATGTTAAATCTCATTTTGTTACCCGTTTCCTAATGCTTGCATGTAGTGCTTGTTTATCTTCTGATATGATACGTTAGTATTCGACGTGATGCCTGCGAATTCCTGCCAACGACTACTCGTCGATTATGCGTTGGGCCTCTTCATGCGTGGCCGTTTGGACCCGCTCCTCGATGGCTTAGCGGATCGTCCGGTGCCAGTGCTCACAGTTTTCCTTGTTATGCAAAGCTTTTCACAATATGAGAGAGTTATCTGAGAGCGTAAAATGTTTCGGACGTGGCACCGCCCGAGACTTCAGATAACTCTATTGGACTGAACCGCGGGGACTATGGGCAATGGATCGTCTGGATCTGACGGCAAACTGGGGAACCCACCGCAAGGGAATGTCACCCAACGACGCGGATCTTCAACGCCTGTCATTGGGGCAGATCGGCCCCCACCTCACTTCAGGGGCTTTCGGAACCCGTTATGCAGTGACGGTCTCCATTGGAGAGGCTCGCACTGATTGCAAATGGCCCGTTGAACAGGCGGGACAGAGCGTCACATCGCGACCGAACCGTTGTGGAAGCAGGACGGCATCGGGCGGGATTGGTTCTGGGTCTATTTTTAATCACCAGGAATTCCTCAAAAAAGCGTGGACATTTCCTCACTTTCAGCATTTGGATCTCCTCACCACAGAAAAGTGGATTGGGAGCCTCTACGGGCATGCTGATAACCGAAAAAGGCCGTGGCGGTTCGCTTTTGGCCTTAAAATCACAGCCGAGCATGGCCGTATGCTCCCGCTCCAGCCAGTATTTAACTGGGAATTGCCACCGGGGGAATGTCGACGGTTTTTTTGAGGAATCGTAAATGCCGATGTACACTGACTGGCGACCCAAGATTCACATCGCGGCAAATCGGCGCACCGCCGAAGCCACGTGGTCCCGATTCATGATGACGGGTCACCGCTAAGGGATTCCCAGGGGAGACCGCAGTTTTCCTAGACCTCGAGCCTGACGCAAAGATAGGTCCAACCCCCGGTCCCCTTGCGGGACCTTCGCTGAAGTTCGGATCGACATCTGGGGCGTACGAGCCCGTGTAATTCAGCAGGAGCCGTTCAGGGAATGGGGCGCCGCACCGATAGAATTGGTAGTGGGTGGCAGGGATAAACTGGTTATTCCTGCAAGGCTTGATTCTGGGCAGGGGTTGATATTTATCCCCAAAACAAAAGTGTTGACATATCCGACAACTTCTTTGAGAAAGGCCGCAAGGATATAAAAATATTTTCCATGGGAATGCATAAATTCGTATGAGAATCAACAGATTACAGGGCGCTCTATTGCGCTCAAGGATATGGGTAATGAATAGCTCCCACGCCAGTCATCGAAGAACAAGACTTTATCGCAAGGAACATTTAGTCAGGGCGCGAAATAGGGGTTGAAACTATTATGGCTAACTTGTTTTGTCCCTAGTTCCGCTAATAACCTTGACATGAATTTGCGAGAAGACCAGAGAGTATTGAGTACTATTGGGGCCCTATAGGCCTCACGCTAAAGGTCCGCGCCCCGCGCATGATACCCAGGCGATGCCCTAGAGGTCAGCGCGTGCGGGAGTTCCCGGACCGATGACCACGGCGTTCGTCGATGCCAAGGACTACTATGACAACCGAGCCAAACCCGTGCCAAAATGAATGAGCGCCAACAGAAACATCGGCGCATCCGCACCAGGCTGAATAAATTCGCCAACTTTCCCCATGTCCTGCCTAGGTGCAATTTAACTTTGCCGAAGACCTGTGGGATTTCCTTACAAGGGTTGACAATAGCTATCACATGCAGTAATTTCTCATTATAATAATATAAAACCGACTTATGCGGTGAATTTCCAAGATAGTTAGGATATAATTTAGTAATTTTGCCTGTGATAACCATTATTTATTGAAAACTGGATTAAAATGATTATCACCATGAGTTGCATCGCCAACAAATTTTTGGTTTCTGTATTATCTTTTTTTTCGAGAAAGACAAGGTGCGGCACTCGTGCAGCCCCAGGTGTAGCCGGCGAAGAGATAGCTTCAGGTACTACGGTTACTTCCGAAACCAGGCGCGGCCGCGTTGAGATTAAGGTTGAATATTGATACAAGACACGCTCGATTATGGTTAATCCTATTTCATGCTACATGGGTAGGCATGGCACGTTTTTACGAGACGTCGCATGAAGTAATGGTTCACGGTGGTCGCATGCCCCTCAGTGCTCGAGACGGCTGAACCGACATCATTTTAACTACCAGGGCGTTGGATGGGTCAATGCTCTATTCAGGGGCTATTAGTCTTCCTTCTTAAAATTAGGGAGGTTCGTCATAGGAATTCTGAAGTAATTTTTGATGGTTCAGGAGGATAAGCAAACATGTCTAATAACGAATTTCGGGGTCAAATTGAGTTGCTGCATCGGCCGAATGTGTGCGTTGTCATCATGGACGACACCGGGTGGTCAGACTTTGGGTGTTTTGGTTCGGAAATCGCGACACCTACCATCGATCAATTAGCGTCTCGCGGTCTGAGGTATACGAATTTCCACGTCACTCCTCTCTGTTCGCCAACGCGGGCGTGTCTGTTGACAGGACGCAACCATCATAGCGTCGGGATGCGTTTTCTCAGTGATGCGGATACGGGATTTCCCAATTCTCGAGGACGCGTAGACTCCGAAGTTGCGACCTTGCCATCGTTGCTGTCGGACCAAGGGTATACGTGTTTTTTGGTTGGGAAATGGCACCTGACTCCGAGGCATGAGATAACACCGTCGGGCCCATTTAAAAATTGGCCACTGAGCCGCGGATTTCATAAATTCTATGGATTCCTTGATGGTTGCACCGATCAGTATTGTCCCGAACTGTACCAGGATAATCATCAGGTCATGCCGCCGAGTGAAAAGGGCTATCATTTAAGCGAAGATCTTGCTAACCATGCGATTCAATATGTGACCGACCATGTCTCCTACCGAAAATCCGAACCGTTTTATCTGCAACTAGCCTTCGGCGCCCAACATGCGCCATTTCAAGTACCTCATCACTACATCGACAAATACCTCGACACATTTGCCGTTGGATGGGATAAGATTCGTGAGGATCGGTTGGAGCGTCAGCGTCAATTGGGGATCGTGCCTAAAAATACGCGTCTGACGCCACGAAATCCTGAAGTAAAGCCCTGGGACGAACTAAGTCCCGACGAAAGAGATCTGGCGGTGCATTTGCAAGCCACGTATGCCGGTTTCCTCGAACACGCGGACGAACAGCTAGGTCGGGTGATTGCGGAATTGGATCACCTAAATGTCCTGGATGATACCCTGATCATGGTGTTTGCGGATAATGGGGCCAGCCGGGAAGGGGGGGCGCTCGGGTCGGTCAACGTAAATAGCCTCTATGGCGGAGTGCGCCAGGACATTCAAAGCGAGCTGGCGCAACTACACAAGGTGGGAGGACCCGATGGACCGAGTCACTATCCCGAAGGGTGGGCGATGGCCAGTAACACGCCTTTTCGTCGCTACAAGCAGTTCGTAGACCTTGGAGGGGTGCGCTCTCCAATGATCGTAAGTTGGCCGGCTACGATTAAAGAATCGGGATCGATCCGTTCGCAATTCGTCCACGTGGTCGACCTGGCTCCCACGATTGCTGAGACGGCCGGCGCGGTGAAGGCCACAGAGAACCGCTTCCATGGCCGTAGCATTGCCTTGACATTCCATTCCTCGGAGGTGCCGCCGCAACGTGACACCCAGTACTTCGAAATGCTCGGTTCCTCGGAGGTGCCGCCGCAACGTGACACCCAGTACTTCGAAATGCTCGGTCATCGCGCATTGTGGCACCAAGGCTGGCGCGCCGTGACCGAACATGTGCCAGGCCATCCCTATGAGCGCGACACATGGCGGCTTTATGACACGACGAAAGATTTCTCCGAATATGAGGATTTAGCGGCAGAGTACCCACAACGTCTTGCTCAACTGAAAGAAATCTGGTGGCGGGAAGCCCAAACATACGGGGTTCTCCCGTTGGATGATCGGCCTCTCACAGAACTTCTGGCGTTTCGTGCTCCACTTGGGTTGCTTAACCAACGAACCATTACGTTCTACGCGAATCAAGGTCATGTTCCTTTCGCCACAGGTGTTACTGGCACCGATCGTTCGATGCGTGTTCGCGCTCATCTGCAAAGAGCCGGAGATGACAATGGCGTGATATTAGCGAGTGGCAGTTCCCAAGGGGGCTATACGCTCTATGTGCAGGATGGCCGACTGATGTTCGAGCATCATATGCTCGAATCACGGCAACGTTGTGTTGGATTGACAAAACTTCCGGACGGTCTCTGCGAGGTGGGCTTCACACTATTGCGGCAGCCGGACGGCTCGGCCACGGTACACCTGTTCAGTGACCAAGAGGTGATCGCGCAAGTACGGATTCCTCATACCTCCGGGCATCTGTCGTTCTGGGGGTTGGATGTCGGTAGGGACAGAGTGAGCCAAGTCTCGCAGCACTACCCCGACGCGTTTCCGTTTTCATCGCGTAGTCTGATTGATGTGTCCATCGATTTCCTAGAAAATGTATCCGTGGAAAAGATGGCAGACATCGCTTTAGGCACACAGTAAGACCGCCCAGGACATCTTTAAAGCATGGGCGTTTTGGCTCTCCTGGGCTATCGGTGATACCAAGCCGCAAAGTGCGGTATTCAAGCCCTTTCACGTGATGACCAAGCCCATAGGCGCCATCTGCAATCTCGATTGCCGCTATTGTTATTATTTGGCCAAAAAGGAACTTTACCCAGGCGACCACTTCCGAATACGCGAGGACGTGTTGGAGACGTACCTTCGCCAGGTGATTGAAGCGCAGCCGCCTGGCGAGGTGACCATCGCCTGGCAAGGTGGAGAACCCACCTTGATGGGGCTTGAATTTTTTCGGCATGTGGTCGATTTGGCAGAGCGATACCGTCGCCCTGATCAGCATCTGACGCACACTTTGCAAACGAATGCCACCTTGCTGACCGACGAGTGGGCGCAATTCTTGAAAGATCGGGATTTTCTGGTCGGGGTTAGTATCGATGGCCCTGCGCCGTTGCATGATGTTTACCGAGTTGACAAGCAAGGCAACGCTTCGTGGCATAAAGTGATGCGCGGAATGCAGTATCTTCAGCATCATGCAGTGCGCTTTAATGTGCTGTGCACGGTGCACTCCGCCAATGCCGACCGGCCCCTCGAGGTGTATCGATTTTTTCGGGACGAGTGTGGTGCACGGTTTGTGCAGTTCATCCCGATCGTCGAGCAGCTTGATGGGGGAGCTCGCGTCAGCGAGCGTTCTGTCACGGGGGACCAATGGGGGCGCTTCCTGGTGGCCGTGTTCGACGAGTGGGTGCGTAACGATGTCGGTGAGGTCTTTGTGCAGATGTTTGACACGGCATTGGCGGCATGGCTGCATCTCCCTGCGGCCATGTGCATCTTCGCGGAAACGTGTGGGCGCGCTGTGGCGTTGGAGCACAATGGGGATGTCTACTCCTGCGACCACTTCGTAGACCCCCAGCATCGCCTGGGCAACATTATGGAGATTCCTTTGACGGAGATGGTTGCTTCGTCGCAACAACAACGTTTCGGGGAAGCGAAACGTGATACACTGCCCCGGTACTGTCTCGAATGCGATGTGCGGTTCGCATGCAACGGCGAGTGCCCAAAGAACCGTT
>JAMDDZ010000100.1 GCA_023488565.1 Bacillota bacterium
GGCTCTGGCCATCGATGTCGCCGCTAATGAAATTCGCACTCCCGAGGGATACCGACTGCAAGGCAAACCGCAGACGTCAGATGACTTGATTGATTTCTATCAAGAGGTTTTGCACAACTACCCGGTGATTTCGATTGAGGACGGGTTGGCCGAAGACGACTGGGAAGGCTGGTCCCGTTTGCAGGAAAGATTGGGCTCCCAAACCCAGCTAATAGGGGACGATTTGTTTGTGACCAATCCTGAGAGAATCCGGCAAGGCATGGAGCAAAATTCGGCGAATGCGGTGCTGATTAAACTGAACCAAATTGGCACGGTCAGTGAAACCTTGGAGGCGATTGCAATGTCGCAGGCTCACGGCTGGCACACCATTGTTTCCCATCGGTCGGGAGAAACCGAAGATACCGCGATTGCCGATCTGAGTGTGGCGATGAATACGGGACAAATTAAAACCGGAGCTCCTGCTCGCAGTGAGCGGGTAGCAAAATATAACCGGCTTCTGATTATAGAAGCGGATGATGCACAGCTCCAATATGCCGGGTGGGGGGCGTTTCGGCGGTGAATCTGGAATTGCGGCAGGTGTCTGACGGAGTGTTTGCCACCTCACGGGCGGCCATGCAGGCGGAAGTCGCCGATGTCATTGTGTTTGACATGGATGGGGTCTTGATTGATGTCCATCAAAGCTATCCCGTGGTCATCTGCCGAGCCGTCACCGCCTATTTGCAAGAAACCGGATTTTACGGCGAAGGACTTGCGGTGACACCTGAGGATACGACATATTTCAAGGCCGCTGGGGGGTTTAACAGCGATTGGGCGTTAGCTCAGGGCATTGTGCTGATGTTTATGGCCAAGGCGCAGTTGTTAGATACCCGGGACATTGCCAGATTGGTGGGATCCCCTCCTGATGCCGCCACCGTTGCTCGGGCAGCGGGTCAATATGGCGGCGGATTGGGAGGACTGGAACGTGCGCTGGAGAACCTTGTCGAGTCCAGCGAGTTCGAACGGATCAAAGCCATATGGGATCGGCGTCGAATCACTCGACTGGCTCAGGAATTCTACGCCGGAGAGCGAAGTCACGAAGTGTTTGGCATACCTAACGAGACCGTTAAGGATTCTGGGCTGATGCTTCGAGAACGGGCCTTGGTGACCCGTGATTTGCTGGAGAAAGCACCATTTCGATATGGTCTGTATACGGGCCGTAATGCAGGCGAGGCTGCCATTGCACTAAAAATGACCGGTTTGGAAGGCGTGATTGCTGCCGAGGCTCAGGTGACCGAAGATCGGGGATGGCAAAAGCCGGATCCTGGGGGACTGGTGGAAATTGTCCGCGTGTTATCGCCTCGGCTGTTGATTTATGTGGGCGACAACTTGGATGACTGGCAGACGGCCGCACGATACGAAACGGACCGATCGCTGGATGATCCGCCCTGCCTCTTTTGCGGGATGTTGGGCGGCTCGCCTGGCCCTCTTGCATACTCTTTGTTTCAGGAGCGTGGGGTGGATTTGTTGGCCAATAGCGTCGCTCAACTGATGGGCTGGTTAAGTCCCCGACATATCGCGGGGTAATTCGGGGAAAGACAGGGGGCCATTCCACGCCAACATGCCTCCCTGAACATTGACCGCGTCAAATCCCAATTGACATAAATAGGCTGCGGCCTGATCGCTACGGTGGCCGCTGCGGCAAATCACGGCAACGCGCTTAGATTTCGGGAGGGTATGGGCATGGGTGACCACCCTCCCCAACGGCAAAAGAAAAGCTCCTGGAACAACGCCGCATAGGTGTTCTTCCGGCTCGCGAACATCCAATATAAACCCGCCTTGTTGCCAATGGACAACAAAGTCTGTCATATTCATTTGCAACACTGCCATCCTAAGTCCCTCCCAAATAAGAAATCACCTTATACTATATCATCATACTAGGGTTTTAAAAACCTGTGGCACATCCTCTCTTGCCCCTCCATATCATGGGGGTATCACTAGAGGGAGGGGCCACTATGACAGTAGACGGGGAACTGGACCAGGGTCGACTGACCCGGTTTCATTACCGATTGATTACCGTGGGCGGACTCGGGACATTATTCGATTCTATGGACGTCGGGATCATTTCGTTTATTTTGGCTGCGCTCATTGGTGCTTGGCATTTGGATAGCGTGGAAATTGGCGTCGTGGGGAGTATAAGTTTGGTAGGCATGGCCGTCGGAGCGGCATTGTCAGGAATGTTGGCAGATCGTTTCGGCCGCCGCCAACTTTTTATGTTAACGCTTTTGATTTACGCGGTAGCGACCGGCTTGTCAGCATTGTCGATTGCGCTTTGGATGTTGATTTTGTTGCGGTTTGTGGTGGGTGTGGGTCTTGGGGGAGAATTGCCGGTCACCACAACCCTGGTTACTGAATTTATGCCACAAAAACAACGAGGACGGGGCATTGTCTTGCTGGAGAGTTTTTGGGCTGTAGGATGGTTTGTGGCAGCTCTAGTGTCTTACTTGTTTATTCCCCGCTTTGGATGGCGCAGTGGATTTTTGGTAGGGATGCTGCCGGCATTTTATGTCTTGTACTTGCGTCGGGGAATTCCCGAATCTCCTCGTTATCTGGCCAAGACTGGGCGTGGAGCGGAAGCACAGCGGGTTTTGCGACAAATGGGGCATGGCGAAGTTGCTGCGACTAGTGTTGCCGTCCCTATGCGCCGCGGGCGTCTGGGCGACTTATTTGCCAAAGGAGTAGCCAGGCGCACGATTATGCTCTGGATTTTATGGGTGGGCATGAATTTTGCGTATTACGGCATTTTCCTTTGGTTTCCCTCGGTTCTGGTACAGCATGGCTATAGTTTGGTGGAATCCTTGAAGTATACCTTGATTGTGACCGCAGTCCAGATCCCCGGTTATTTTTCTGCGGCATTGCTGGTGGATCGTTGGGGCAGAAAACCGGTGTTAGGACTATATATATTGCTTTCGGCAATTGCGGCGGCGCTCTTCGGCAATGCCCATTTGACGTGGCAGTTCTTGGCTTTCGGTTCCATCCTGTCGTTTTTCAATTTGGGAGCCTGGGGTGTCACTTACACATTTACCACCGAACAATATCCGACGTTAGTACGAGGAACTGGCAGTGGATGGGCGATGGGCATCGGGCGAATCGGGGGAATTATTGGTCCCACCGTTGTTGGTTGGCTGTTTGCCAGTCATTTTGGACTGCAGACCGTGTTTTATCTCTTCATGGCGGTACTCATTATTGTGGCGGTAGCGGTAATGGCATTGGGAAAAGAAACCAAAGGCATCAGTCTGGAAAGTTTGGAGCCCGGAGAGCAGATTTGACTCACAGGGGTTCCTGTTTAGGGATGCCTGCGGTTTATTGGGGGCAGAGTTATAATGGAACCAGGCATTGCACATTTAACCGTATCTAGCAAACCATGAAGGCAGGGAGATGAGACCATGTCACAAAGTATTGACGTGCTAACTATCGCGGCGTTGCCCGAAGAAGATCGGGAAGCCACCATGGGGCAGATGTTTCAACAGTTGTTGCCCCTAAATGTCGAACAACAGAAAAATGCCTTGGGCGACTTGCTGAGGCAAATGGGGGAAAAGGCTTCTGATCAGCAATATCTTGATTTGTGTGCCACCAATTTGAAGTTGGCGGCTATGCTTCCGGATAAAACTCTTCACCAATTTCTCGCCGTACGCATGCAAGCGGCAGCAGAATTGCCATCAGAATTGGCAGAGCGGGACGGGACACTGCTCAGACAAGCCCTCGAACATGCGGATCACGGGATTCGGGAAAAAATCACCCGAAATATGTAAAATTGGACGATGTGGGTGGGTTAGTTCTCGGGATGTGTTTTTCCGGTATTTGCGGTATACTAGCACATTAGAAGAATAATAAGTTAGGACGATGACCGTGATACTAGCGTTGTTTGTTGTTGAAGTGGTATTGGCTTTTGCTGTTATGGCCGCGATATTATTACAAACCGGCTATAGTGCGGGTATTTCTGGTGCCTTTGGCGGAGGCTCACAGCAAGCTTATGGCGGGAAAAAACGGGGCGTCGATGAGCTATTGGAGCGCATCTCGTTAGTGGTCGCCATCTTGCTTGCCATTAATACGCTGCTGCTGGCGCGGCTTTGGCGTTAGCCGTTGATTCTCTGGATCGGAAACTGCTTAAACGAAACCTCTGGGACAGTGCTGGACTGCCGAGGGGTTTCCTGTTTATGGGGAGAGATTCCCAGACCTCTGGTAAGATATCTGTAGAGTGGACAGGATAAAGTAGGATGTTGCGCGACCGGGATCTAAAGGGGCGGGGTGGGTTCATTGCCTAAGTCCACGTCATGCTCTTAGATGATGGACATGCACTGTGGACAGGATTTCTAAAGGGTAGGAGTATAAGGAAAATGGCCAAGCGAAAGGCGTACCGTCCTCAAAGCGACAACCTTTCCGAAAAAATCTTTGCGGTGCTATATAATCGGGAACCTGTGTCAGAAGATGAATTGGTGGCGCGGCTCACGAAGAATCGCCACACCGGCAAAGCATTTTTTCGAATTTACCGCCAATACCGGCAGGAGGGATGGATTGTTCGCGCCCCGGAAGGTGGGGTAACGGTGGCTACGCGTCAAGGCAGTCTTCGGGTCAATCCTCGCGGCTTTGGCTTTGTGGTAAGCCCTGATTATCCAGGCACCGATGTGTTCGTGCCAGAGCGGTGGTTGGCCGGCGCACGCCATGATGATGTGGTCACAGTGTGGGTTCGACCGTCAGCGCAAGGTTTTGACGGTCGGGTCATGAATATTGTCAAACGGGCTACCGAAGTAGTGATAGGCACATTGGAGAGGCATCGCGGAAGTTGGAGCTTAAAGCCCCGGGACCCACGACGGCCGGTGGTTGAAGTGGCTTCAAATCCTCATGCAAAATGGCACCCGGGTGATATTGCCCGGGCAAAAATTACCGACTGGCCGTTGGATCCCAAGCGCCCGGTACGGGGTGAGGTTGTTGAAGTGCTGGGAGCTGCGGACAGCCCAGGAGTCGATGTGTCGGCTATTGCCGCCGAATATCAGCTGAGCCCGACATTTCCCGATGCCGTATTGGCGGAAGCCGAAAAACTGCCCCAATCCGTGACGGAGGCGGAGTATGGAAACCGGGTGGATCTGACCGACACACTCATTGTGACGATTGATGGCAGCGATGCCAAAGATTTGGATGACGCCATCTCACTCGAGCCCCTGGGCGACGGATACCGGATTGGGGTGCATATTGCGGATGTGAGCCACTACGTGGCAGAAGGCAGCGCAATGGATATGGAGGCCCGCCGTCGCGGCACCAGTGTATACTTAGTGGACCGTGTTATCCCCATGTTGCCGCAGCGGCTATCCAACGGTATTGCCAGTCTCAATCCCGGGGTTTTGCGGCTGACGGTGAGCGTAGAAATTGATCTCTCCTCTTCGGGCGAAGTCCTCAAAACCAAGTTTTTTCGCTCCGTGATACGATCGCGTCATCGGCTGACTTACCAAGGAGTTAACGAAATACTTGAGGGCGGGCTGGATGTTTTAGGTTTGAGACCATGGTTAGAACAATTGGATGTGGTTCGGGATCTGTTGCGCAGCAAACGGGTGGAACGAGGAGCAGTAGATTTTGAATTGCCCGAAGCAAAAGTAGTGCTGGACGATCATGGTCATCCTGTGGATGTGGTAGTTCGCTCCCGGGGAGTTGCGGAATCCATTATCGAAGAGTTGATGTTGCTGGCCAACGAAGCGGTAGCCCATGAATTGTTGCGCACGGAATTGCCGGGGCTGTTTCGTGTGCATGATGAACCGAGTTTGGACAAGATGACCCAGTTTCGGGAAATGATAGGCGTGCTTGGATATCGACTGCCGGAACAGGTGACCCCAAAATCTTTGCAAAGTCTCATTAATCGAGTGAAGGGACTGCCTGAGGAAAGAGTTATTAACAGTGCCTTGTTGCGATCCATGAAGCAGGCTCGGTATGGCCCCAAAAACACAGGTCATTTCGGCCTGGCAGCTGAGGAATATACGCATTTTACCTCTCCCATTCGACGCTATCCGGATCTTTGGGTCCACAGGGTGTTAACGCGATATCTAGAGAACCGGGTCACCGAAGCAGATCGGGAACGGTGGCAGCAATTGGTGGCTTCGGTTGGGGAAGATACGTCAGCCCGGGAACGCGAGGCAATGGAAGCCGAACGCGATTCAGTGGCTCTTAAAGAAGCCGAATTCATGGCGAATAAAATTGGCCAGGAATATGAGGCAGTCATTTCCGGTGTCACTAATTTCGGCATCTTTGTAGAATTGCCCAATTTAATTGAGGGTCTCGTGCGGTTGGAGGACTTGCCCCAAGACTATTGGGTTTTTGACCCGGTGCATTACCGCTTGCGGGGTCAACGTACTGGACGTGAATATCCTGC
>JAMDDZ010000008.1 GCA_023488565.1 Bacillota bacterium
GCGGTAACAATGATGTCGGCTTGCCGCATGATCTCTTCCAACATCTCAAAATCAACCGCGGTGGCCTTCAGTTCTCGTGCCAATTGATCTGCATTAGCACGGGTACGGTTTGCCACGACAATCCGCGCTACGCTATTAGCTGCCAAGTGGCGTCCCACCAAGGTACCCATTTCGCCGCTACCCACCACCAATGCAGTGAGCGGCGCCAGATCCCCAAAGACCTTTTTCGCCAGTTCCACCACGGCGTGGCCCATGGATAATGCATTGTGAGAAATGCCGGTTTCGGAATGGGTCCGTTTTCCTACCCTTAATGCATAATGAAATAAACGATGCAAAGGACCGACGGCTTTGTAGGCATCCGCCAGTCGATACGCATCTTTCACCTGACCTAAAATTTGCGTTTCGCCAAGCACCATAGAATCAAGCCCAGCCGCTACACGAAATAAATGCCGGAAGGCCTCTTCGCCTTGATACCAGTAAAGGTAGTCGACAAAATCTCCGCGATCGACACCGGTGAGCAATTCCCACCAGGCAAGAATTTCTCCTAAGGTGACGGATCCTGCCACATAAAACTCCGTACGATTGCACGTGGAGACAATCGTGACGCCTGCCAATTCCGGCACCTTGCCATATTGATCATAAGCTTTTCTAACTTGGTCTGGTGTCAGGCTAACCCGTTCACGCACATCTAGAGGGGCCGTCTGGTGATTCAACCCAACAACTTGGATTTGCACCGCCCTCACCTCGATTTCTAGCGTGTGCCAAATAGATAAATTCTATCAGCACAGTTGGCCACTTAACCTCATTAAAACAAATTCAAACCCTTGTTAGCAAGGGTTTGACTGCACCAAAAGTAGTAATATTGCCCTATTGCGACTTCGCTGGTGTTTCTTCGATAATAAATGTATCCTCTATTCGCATTCCGAGGCTCAGGGCCCCAGCCACAAATTTGGCCCCAGGCTGTCGCTTTTCCCCCAAAATGCGATTCACGTAAGAATAGGCGAGGTCCATATGCATAGCCAATTCACGTTCAGACCATCCCTTGTCCTTCATAAACTGTCGTACTCCAGGAACATTGACTCTCAATATGGGCATCGCATTCATTCCCTCTTTGCCAGTTTGGCAAAATAATATCGTATACATTGCCAATTTGGCAAATTACGATTTATGGACAAGACCGAGGGAATTAGACCAGAGCATTCTCCCATAAAGTGACGATTGTTGTCAGCCCCTCTATTGCCTCCAGGCAATATCTTCGATACCATGGCGAAGAGAGCGCATTCGGATTTGTCGGGGGGGATCGGCGTGTTTGGAGATTACATCAGAAATCGCCGACGCTACCTTTCCCTCACACTTCATGATATTCACAGGATTACCGGCATAAGCGCGTCCTATTTGTCAAGGATCGAAAGAGGGGAACGTCCCGCACCCAACCGTGAACAAATTGTCAGCTTGGCTCAAGCCCTTAGGGCGGACCCCGACTTTTTGCTTCAACTTGCTGGCTATGGCCCTACCCATTTACAAGAAACATTGCGTCCCTATGGCTTATCATGGGATGAGTGGCTTGAAGCGCAGACTCTTTTGCCACCACAAGAATGGGAAGAGATCGTTGCCTTGATACGAAAAAAAGTCGCCAGCTACCGGAACCGTTTATAGGGACGGCACCGCCATTAACCGACGGTGCCGATCTGTGAATGTGTGCCCTTGGGTCAACCAATTGCTCTAGTGCAACACCTTAGACACCGCTTCTGCCACTTGCCAGGGCATCGTCACGACCTGTGCACCAGCGGCGATAAGCGCTTTTTCTTTGCTTTCCAGAGTACCCCGTCCTCTTTCAATAATTGCGCCGGCGTGCCCCATGCGCTTTCCCGGAGGAGCGGCTCGTCCTGCCAAATAAGCGACTACTGGTTTGCCTAATGCTTTAATGTGCTCTGCTGCTTCCTCTTCCGCACTGCCACCAATTTCTCCCACCATGACAATGGCATGGGTGTCGGGGTCCGTCTTAAATTCTTCGAGCACAGACATAAAGGTCTGGCCTACCACCGGGTCGCCCCCCATTCCTACCACGGTCGTTTGACCCAATCCTGCATTGGTCAGGCTAAAAGCAATCTCATAGCTTAAGGTACCAGACCGGGCGACCACCCCTACCGGTCCCGGCTTGTATATGTGATTGGGCATAATCCCCATTTTGGTATGCTGTCCGGGAGAAATTATCCCAAAAGTGTTCGGCCCAATCACTACCACCCCAAGGTCACGAGCTCGAGTGACGATGGCAATGGCGTCTTGAACAGGAATATGTTCTGGAATCATCACCAGCAATCGGATCCCGTTCTCCATAGCCTCAAACGCTGCGTCTTTGGCAAAAGGAGCAGGAACAAATACAATCGACGCGTCTGCTTGGGTCGACGCCACCGCTTCGCGCACGGTATCAAAAACCGGAACACCATCCACGGTTTGTCCGCCTTTTCCCGGCGATACGCCTCCGACAACTTGGGTGCCATAAGCTACCATTTGTCCGGTGTGAAAACGTCCCTGATTACCTGTCATCCCCTGTACGATGACACGGGATTGGCTTGTCAACAAAATAGCCATGTTAACGTCCCTCCCCCGCCAATTTCACTGCTTGTTCGGCAGCCTCCGCCATTTCTGAATAGGCAGCGATCCCTGCGTCGGCCAACAATTTGACACCTTCGGCCTCGTTGGTTCCAACCAAGCGAACCACCAGCGGCACGGGAATTCCGACCGTCTGCTTTACTTGCAGTATGGCTCGCGCCACATCATCGCATCGGGTAATTCCTCCGAAAATATTGACGAAAATAACTTTGGGCTGCATCGATACCAGCACTCCCAAGGCTTGCGCCGTGGGTTCTACCGAAGCTCCGCCTCCCGCGTCCAAAAAGTTTGCTGGTCTTCCGCCAAAATATTGGATGGCGTCCAATGTCGCCATGGCCATACCGGCTCCATTGGCCATTACGGCAATGTCACCGTCTAACTCGACATACGCCAGCCCTATTTCGTGGACCTTACGCTCCAATTCGGAACCTTCCTCAATGCGTTCCACCTCCGGATGACGGAACAACGCGCTATCATCAATGTTAAGGCGCGCGTCTGCAGCCACCAAATGGCCATGAACCACGGTCAGCGGATTAATTTCTACTAATTCCGCGTCCTTTTGCTGATAAATCCGGTACAATTTGACCACTAAATCAGCAAATTCTTTGAAGATAGTCCCGTTCAAACCGAGCGCCGAGGCCATTTCGCGACCGAAGTAGGGCTCCACTCCCACCCGAGGGTCGACATAACGCCGAACAATTTGGTCGTCGGAGACATCCTCAATCTCCATGCCTCCGGCGCGGGAAGCCATCACCAGTGGCTCTTTAGTATTGCGGTCAGTGGTGACGGAAATGTAAAGTTCTTGGTCAATATCGAGTTTGGCTTCTGCGTACAAGCGCTCCACCGTGTATCCTTTGAGGTCCATTCCAATCATTTGTTGGGTAAGTTGGCCCGCTTCGCTTGGGGTTGAGGCAAATCGAATTCCCCCTGCTTTACCGCGCCCTCCTACTAGCACTTGTGCCTTCAGCGCTACGGGCCCAATTTCCTCGACGGCCTTGCGGGCTTGCTCGGGGGTATCCACCACCTTGCCCGGTGGAATGGGAATCCCATAACTCGCCAACGTTTGTTTTGCTAAATACTCATACTGCTTCAAACGCCATCCTCCTCTTCGAGAAATTTTTCCTCCATACCCAAAACCTCATTAACCAAGTGGCGACAGTGGTCCGCAACCCACTCAGCCGAAACATTCCGTGTGGCCACTCCAGTCTCCAACGCAGTTGCAGCAACTGCCGCTGCAACTTCCGGTGCCACACGGCGATCCATGGGTTGGGGGATAATGTAATCATCTCTCAGTTCCGACTCGGAAATCAGGTGTGCCAATGCCTGGGAAGCAGCCAGTCTCATTTGCAGATTAATTTCGCGGGCCCCTACGTCCAAGGCTCCGCGAAAAATTCCGGGAAACCCCAGAACGTTATTAATTTGATTGGGGAAGTCGCTGCGACCCGTACCCACTACCTGAGCCCCGGCCTCGAGAGCCAGCACCGGCCAAATTTCAGGGACCGGATTAGCTAAAGCAAACACTATAGCTTGTGGATTCATCCCTTTTATCATGTCCAGGGTCAAAGCGCCGGCGACTGATACGCCAATAAAAACATCAGCCCCTAAGAGTGCTTGTCCCAGATCCCCGACTCGACGCTCCAAATTGGTGACCTGAGCAATGGAATCTTTGAAGGGGTTAGAGCTTCCGCCACGCCCCTTGTAAATCAGCCCTTGACGGTCGACCAAACTAATGTCTTGGGCCCCCATAGCCAAAAGATGCCGGGCTGTAGCAATGCCCGCAGCCCCAGCACCGTTAAACACGATTCGCACCTCGGAAATCTTTCTTCCGGTGACCCGCAGTGCATTGGTAAGCGCAGCACCCACCACCACCGCGGTGCCATGCTGATCATCGTTAAACACGGGAATTGACAGAACCCGACGCAGATTTTCCTCGATTACAAAAGCCCGTGGAGCTGACACATCCTCTAAGTTAACTCCGCCAAACGAGGGTTGCAAAAGCCTGACCGTTTCTACAATCTTGTCGGGATCTTTGGTATCCAAACAGATCGGAAACGCATCTACCCCACCAAACATTTTGAATAGAATGGCCTTGCCTTCCATAACCGGCAAGCTCGCCATAGGGCCAATGTCTCCGAGGCCAAGAACTGCCGTGCCGTCAGTTACAATCGCGACCGTATTGGCCCGATTAGTATAACGGTTCACCAAGTCGGGGTCATTTTCAATCTCCCGACATGGTTCAGCAACCCCGGGTGTGTACGCTAGCGACAAATCGTCTAGATTACGCACAGAGACTTTGCTAACCACCTGAATCTTGCCGCGATGCTCTTCGTGGTACTTTAAGGCACGGTCGCGACTCTGCATCGGTTCTGCCCTCCCTTGAAAAACGACTTCAGTTCGTCCGTCTAATATTGCAACATGGATAAGGGCTTGCGAACCGAGGCAACCGATTTCTTGAATTGTTCCGCTTCGTCACCCGTAAAATCGACCTCTAATACCTTTTCCACGCCGCGACCGCCCAGGATTGAAGGTACGCCAACATAAATATCACGTTCGCCGTACTCGCCGTTCAAATAACTAATGGCCGGGATGACCCGCCGCTCGTCATTCAACACTGCCTTGACCATTTCCGCCAAAGAGGATCCCGGGGCATAAAAAGCGGACTGTTTCATTAAGCCCAACACTTCTCCGCCTCCGGTGCGGGTCCTCTGCACGATGGCATCCAGAGTTTCTTTAGGTAATAGCTTTTCTACCGGAATTCCCCCAACGTACGAATAACGCACTAACGGTACCATATCATCCCCGTGCCCACCCATAACAAATGCGGTCACATCTCTGGGCGATACATTAAGCGCCGCCGCTAAAAACGTCCGGAATCGCGCCGAATCCAGCACGCCGGCTTGGCCGATCACCCGATGGTGTGGAAATCCGCTAGCTTTTTGCGCCACGTAGGCCATCACGTCAGCAGGATTAGTCAACACCACGATAACCGAGTTTGGGGATAGTTTTGAAGCCTTCTCCACCACTTGATAGACAATATCGGCATTCACCTTCAGCAAGTCATCGCGACTCATCCCAGGTTTTCGAGGCATTCCCGCCGTGACCACCAAAATATCCGAATTAGCGGTGGGTTCATAGTCATTGCTTCCGAGAACTTTTATGGACAACGCTTCGATGGGGCAGGATTCCCACATGTCCAGAGCCTTTCCCTGAGGTATCCCTTCGGCCACATCGACCAGAACAATGTCGCCCAGTTCTTTCAACGCTAACAGATGAGCCGTGGTTGCTCCCGTAGCCCCAGCTCCAATCACCGTAATTTTACGCCGTGTAAACATCGTGATCGCATCCTTTCGTTCTACATCCGGTCAATCATCGCCGTAGCAAATTGAGAAGTCTTGACTTCGGTAGCTCCCGACATCAAGCGTGCTAAGTCATACGTAACAATCTTGTCACCAATGGTGGCTTCTAGTGAATGTCGTACCAAATCGGCGGATTCTTGCCATCCCAGATGCTCCAGCATCATAATGGCCGACAAGATTAACGAACAAGGATTGACTTTGTCCAAATTGGCATATTTAGGCGCGGTACCGTGAGTGGCTTCAAATACGGCTACCTCATCTGACATGTTGTTGCCCGGTGCCATGCCTACTCCTCCAACTTGTGCCGCCAGGGCATCGGATAAGAAATCCCCATTCAAATTCGGCGTTGCAATAACATCGTACTCATCGGGACGCAACAGCACCTGTTGAAAAGTGATGTCGGCAATCCGATCCTTGAGCAAAATTTTACCTGGGGGCGTCTTCCCGCCGTGGTTCTGATACACTTCATTTTCCGAGACTACTTGGTCGCGAAACTCTCGGGCCGCTAATTCGTATCCCCAGTCGCGAAACGCACCCTCGGTAAATTTCATGATGTTGCCCTTATGCATCAACGTAACCGAACGCCGGTGATTGTCCACGGCATATTGAATGGCACGCCGGATTAAACGTTCACTCCCAGCTTTGGTCATTGGTTTAATACCGATTCCCGCGGAAAGATCGATATGTTTACTGGTGTTATGGTTAATAAACTCAATGAGTTTTACCGCCTCATCGGACCCTGATGGCCACTCAATACCGGCGTAGACATCTTCTGTGTTTTCCCGAAAAATGACCATGTCGACCTTTTGCGGTTCCCGCATCGGGGACGGCACCCCAGAAATATATCGTACCGGCCGCACACAAGCATAAAGGTCCAGCTCCTGGCGAATGGTTACATTAAGGCTGCGAATCCCCCCACCTACCGGAGTCGTCAAAGGTCCTTTAATGCCCACTTTATATTGCGTGAATGCATCCAAGGTCTCCTGAGGCAGCCAGGATTGCGTTTCGTGGTAAGCCTTTTCCCCTGCCAAGACTTCCTTCCAAACAATGCCGCGTTGACCCTGATATGCCTTTTGAACGGCCGCATCCACTACCCTTTGTGTGGCGCGCCAAATATCCGGGCCAATGCCATCCCCTTCAATAAACGGAATAATGGGATGATCGGGCACTGAAATTTTCCCATCCCGATTTGTAATGGTCTCCCCTGCGAAAGCCATAGCCCTCCTCCTTCTCTTTTGTCAAGATCCCTGTCTAGATTACCCGTGTCCAAAAGCGTCACCAGGAACAGATCGTCATCTATGCCCTTAGGTTCAAACCAACATGTTTTAGCGGACATGTCGACCCTACACTTGTCTTTCCCTGGCTATACCCAGCTAATACCACTAACCTGCCTATATCATGACACAACAACGGCCTGATAGCCCATTTACCCGTCTAGATGGAATACCAGCAATATTCAGACCGGCAGGGCCTACGGTGTTGCGGGATGAGTGTAATTCACCAACACCGGAGGCCCTGCAGGAATATGCTCCACCTTTATCTGCGAAATACTCATGGAGCGGCCTTCTTGCTGGGATTGATCAAACAATCCTCCTGGCAATGTTAAAGCGTCACTTAGTGTGGCAGGGTTACCAATAGCCTGGATGGTAAATGGCGCCCCCTGCTGACTGCCATTAATTAATATGTAGTTGGCTGCGGAGCGAATTTCGGTCTGGGCGGTAATCCGCTGTCCGTTTATGGCAATAGCTTCAGCACCTGCTGCTCTTAACTCGTTAACCATTAACAGCAAATCAATATCGGTCAGTTGATATCCGCTAGGTGCCTGTCCATTTCCCCACACCACGGTTATCCCGGGGCCTTTTACGGGTATGGTGCCAGCCAGCATTTCGGCTTGAATCAATTGGGCCGACAAACGACGGGCAGCAGCGACTTGGGTAAGTTTTTGATCCAACAACATATTGAGATGCGCTACTTCGGCAACCAATTGGGCCTTCTTTTGGTCAGAGTTCTTCAACAGGGTCAGCAGTTGGCCGGTAGCTGTTGGAGGCGGCACCACTCGTTGCAACCGGAATTGCAAAGCAATCATTACCCCCAGAACCAGTGCCGCGAACGCCACTGCCAACTGCCCCGATTGCCACCGCACCCATGACCACCTCGGCCAAATTATACTCTAGCGTTTAGGCCAGAACAATGCGTCGGGCCGACAAGACATCTCCCAACGGCAATCGCGGCAATGATACCACAGCGTCAGCGGCAACGGTTCCTGACAGCGTGGGCATTTCCCTAAAGGAATACGTACCACGAAATTGCATCGCGGACAACGAGGCTCCAAATCCATCCTGCCGACTCCTCAAGGTTAATCAATATTTCCTATATGTTATGCCTGCCCCGTCAAATGGGCCACAAATGTGCGACGCCGATCCCGCTCAAGATCGCAATTGCTATCGACCCACCCCAAATAACCGTTCCGGCCAGCATTCCACGCTCCTTCAAAATAACCAGCGTAGACGCTATGCATGGCACAAACAATGTCAGGGTAACCGAACCCGTCAGAATTTGATGGGGGGTTAAATGAAATTGATAAAATTCCGCTACTCCGAAATCACGTCGAATAAACCCCAACACAAACGCTGCCGTCGCTTGACGCGGCAATCCTAACCAGTTCTGAAACACCGGAGCCAATCCGCGATTGACCCTCTGCAGCAATCCAACCAGGTGGGCTACTTCAATCAATCCCGTGCCTAGTAAAAATAGCGGGGTAGCTTCCCGCAAAAATTCCCGGACCTGTCCTTCGGTCTTGACCAAAATATCGGAAATAGATGGCCAGGACCAAGCTGGCAGGTCCAGAAACAGGGGGGTTGCCTCTCCCGGCAGCATCCTGTCCATGATGGTGCCAACGGCCACAAACAATCCTAAAATGATAGCAGCATAGGAGAGGGCATAGAGAGGACCCAAGCCACTCATCAATCCCACTACAACCCCCATTTGTGCCGAACACGGTACAGTCCAGGCCAAGAGTGTCGTCGCAATCGAACGTTCTCGTGATGTAGTCAAGACACGTGTGCTGAGGGTAGCCATAGTCACACAGCCAAAGCCCAGTACGACCGGGATCACGGCCCGGCCATTAAGCCCCAAATTTATAAAGAACCGGTCCAACAATATTGCTAAACGGGGCAAGTATCCAGTACCTTCCAATAGTCCCAGCAGCAAATTGAACGCCGTTACCAGAGGCAGTAGCAGCCCGACAACTGCGACCAATCCGGTACGAATCATTCCATATTGTCCAAACAACAGGCGATAGCCCAAAGTGGAAGAACCCAACCATGGTGCACTGATGACTCCTAGAGGCTGAACCACTTCCGACTTCAGGAAGGATTCTCCGGCATTGACCACAACTCCAGCCACTACTACTCCCATCCCGTAATACAACAGGATTAACAACAACCCAACGACGACGAATCCCAGAAGAGGATGGAGAATAATGTCATCCAGCTTTTGCTGCCAACGGCTATCGGGCGCGGGAGGCCTCCACACGGCACGCCCCAAACGATCTGCAGTAGCGCGACGCTCTAGATAAACACGTTCACGAGATCCGACGGGAGGCGTTATCCCGACTTGTTTCATGACCTCAGGATCTTCTTCCAAAAACAGCAAAGCGTCCGCACGATCAACAATACCGGGCACCGATTCCCTGTCAAAACGTGGTTCCGGCACGGAAATCGCCGTGCGCAGCACATTGCGAATGGCATCAATGTTTTTCCCGGTTTTGGCCGAAATTGGCACTATCGGTATTTTTAGACGCCTAGACAACTCCTGAATATCGATTTCAGCACCCAGATCCTCAAGCGCATCCATCCTGTTGAGTACCACACAAAGCGGTTTGCCTAAATCCAGGAGTTGAAGGGTCAAAAACAGATCGCGTGGCAAATGAGTTGCATCTACTACGTTGATGACAACATCAGCTTTTAAAATGGCATCCAAGGCAACCGATTCGTCTTGGGAAAATCGTCCTAGTCCATACACCCCAGGACTGTCCGTCAACTGCCCATCCATAAATGGCGCACTTTGTACCTCGACCGTGGTTCCGGGAAAGTTCGATATTTCGGCATAGTGACCGGTTAATCGTGAAAACAGACGGGATTTGCCAACATTCGGATTGCCTGCTAGGACAATTGAGCGCGACGCCATGCCTGTCTCCCTCCCCAGAAACGGTATGTCCGAGAAGATGATTCAAGACCTAAAATATCCTTACTGACGGGATAAGTTAACGTTGCAACCGTACCTGAGACCGCATCAGTGGAGGTTCATTGCCAGAACCGCCACAATAGGTAAAGAAGAATTTTATCAAAACGGTCATTTTACCATTTATCCCCGTGGCATGAAGTTGTCCCACAACCTATAATTGCATCGACGCAGGGATTTGGGTTGAGAGAAGGCCAGTTGTCAGGTGTCCATCGAACATCAAACGCGGGGAAATCTTAGACATAATATTCGAGTCTCCATCTTAAATGGTGGGTTTTCGATGGTTTCGATGGGTATCATTGGGACATTTGTTCCTCTGTATCTATTGGATGCTCTACATGCTTCCAATCAACAAATTGCGTTGTTGAACTCTTTGCCCGCTGTCGTTAGCATGGTGGCCAGCATCGTCGGGGTATTTATCATCCCCCGCCTGTCACGGTTCAAGCCACTGACTTTTGCCATGATCCTCGTCACGCGTGTCTCCTATTTGCTCCTTGGGCTCATTCCCTGGGTTGGTCTCAGGTGGGCGTCCTCACTGACCCTAGATACGGTAGCATTGGGTAGCTTCCCGCAAAGTCTGGGAAACTTGGGATGGCAAGCGTTAATAGCCCAGTTAATACCGCAGAGTCTACGATCAAGTTTTTTCAGCCAACGCAATTTAGTGGTCACAGTTATCGGATTAGTGGCCACCGCAATTACCGGGGGGATTCTGCAACTCTTTAATCCTCGATGGATTTGGCCCTATCAGGTGTTTTTTATGGTGGCCGCTGGATTTGGTGCCGTTGAGGTGTTCTACTTGGCGCGTCACCGAGAACCACAGGCTAAATCTAATCCCGCCTTGCCTTGGGCTCCGATTCGTTGGATCACCATTCTTCATGATAGTCAGTTTGTCCGATATACATTGATTGCTGCGTTTTTCAATTTCGGATGGCAGTTGTCTTGGCCGTTATTTAATATCTATCAAATCAAAGATGCTGGCGCCACCGGCCTCTGGCTGGGACTCTTTACGGTGGCATCCCAGCTCGGACAAATTGTCACCTTTCGCTGGTGGGGACGATTGTCTGACAAAAAGGGGGGCATGAGTATGCTGGCATTTGCATCTGCCGGTGTTGCCACCGTGCCCTGGTTGACGGTATTAAGCACCAATCTGTGGTATCTCACCATCATTAGTTTGGAAAGTGGCATATTTTTAAGCGGAATTAATCTATTGTTGTTCACCCAACTTTTGGCACAAATCCCCAAATCCAACCGGTCCCACTATATTGCCGCATATAATGTGGTGTTGGGCGCCATAGCCTTTATGGCACCCGAATTCGGAATATGGTGCCTAGGATGGCTCCATATGAACGGTACCATGATCCTGTCATCGGGCTGGCGACTGGTTGGTGCCTTCTTATTCATGGCAGCCGCTATGGGCCCAGGCTCTTTGACCGATCTGCGTAGTTTATGGTGGAGAGCCATTGGCCGCTAGTATCCCCCTGAAGCTAAAACAGCCGGAGGCTCTCTTGGGACCTCCGGCTTTTTTCTTAAGATTGCTGAGCACTGGCCATCGGCAGCACAGAATCTGCGAGGATTTCCGCAAAATCTTTCACCACAATATGGTCGTCTGCTCCCAACGACTGCACTCCATCCCTCATCATTGTCAAACAAAACGGGCAAGCAGTAGCGACCGTGGTGGCTCCCGTCGCGAGTGCCTGTTGGGTACGGTTTTGATTAATGCGTTGGCCGACCTTCTCTTCCATCCACATGCGTCCACCACCGGCACCACAACAGAAACTTTTTTCCCGCGATTTTTCCATTTCGACCAAGTGAATGCCCGGTACCGCCTGCAAAACTTCGCGGGGAGCTTCAAAAATCCCATTGTAGCGTCCTAAATAGCAGGAGTCGTGATAGGTCAGAGTCACTGGATTTTCCTTATCCGGTTTCAATTGCCCTGATTGGACTAACTGCGATAAAAATTCCGCGTGGTGCACCACCTTATAGGATCCGCCAAAGTCGCCATATTCATTTTTCAGAGTGTTGAAACAGTGGGGACACGCCGTCACAATAGTGTTAACCCCAGCCTGATTCAAGTTCTCCACATTTTCCTGGGCTAAGCTTTGAAACAGGTATTCATTGCCCAGGCGCCGCGCTGAGTCGCCCGTGCATTTTTCTAATGCCCCTAACACACCCACATCGACTCCAGCCACTTTCATCAAACGGACTGTAGATTCCGCTACTTTTCGCGCCCGATCATCATAAGTCGCGGCGCATCCCATCCAATACAAGACCTCAGGATGATCTCCCCGAGAAACGTCTTTTATCCCCAAATCGTCGGCAAATTGTTGCCGCGCATCCAGTCCCAGACCCCAGGGATTTCCGGTGTTTTCGACGTTTTTAAAGTGATTTTGTGCGGCTTGCGGAATGTCTCCTTGAGTTAGGACCAAATGCCGTCGCATTCCAACAATCTTGACCACATGCTCGTTAAACACTGGGCATGCTTCGACGCAGGCTCCACAAGTGGTACAAGACCACAGGTCATCGCTAGAAGTGACTCCACCCGCCATGGGAATTTCGAGCAGTTCCTGCTCCGCGCCACTGCGCAACTTCGGGTCCTTAAGCAAAACTGGTCCTACGCGCTCTAACTGATGACGCAAGTCTACCATGATTTCTTTGGGCGACAGTGTCTTGTCCGTGGCATTGGCTGGACACTCTGCAGTGCAACGGCCACACTGCACACAGGCATACGCGTCGAGCAGATCCGCCCAGGTCATATCGGTCACCTGCCCCACCCCGTAGCTCTCAACCGTGTCATCGTCAAAGTTCAATGTGGGCAAACGGCCTAAGGGATCCAGATTGCGATGATAAATGTTAAAAGGAGAGATAGCCAGGTGAAAATGCTTGGAATACGGCAGATAAACCAAAAATCCCAACAAGGAGGTTAACTTCACCCAATCGGCTACCAAGAGCCCAGTATGATCCACCCGGGGTCCAAACGTACGCAACCAGTGACCTAATGGGGTTCCGAGAGGGGCATAAGGAGCATGCGCATGCACCGCGATGGTAAAACTCTCAATCGCCATGTCGGACAACACGACAATGGCAATCAATGCGAGAACCAGTGCAGCATCGACATTGCGCACCAGACGCTTGGGTCGCAACACATACCGCTTATACGCTGCCATGACCAGGGCAATTAATACCAGCACTCCCATGATGTCGGACAGAGTATTGAGGGCAACCGCCCACGACCCGCCAAAACTTACAAATCCAGGAAACACCCCTTTAATTAAAAAGGTGAGGGTACCAATCGATAAGATAATAAATCCCCAAAAGATAAAAAAGTGCATGGGTCCAGAATAGCGATCTTTAAAGAGACGTTTTTGACCAAACACGTAAACCAGCACCCCGCGCCACCGCTCACCGACATGGCTACTACGGTCTTGAGGTTGTCCCAATCCGACATATCGCATTTTTTCCTCGACCAGGAGGCCAAACCATAAGGCTGCAAATACTAAGATGACAACAAATAGCAGATGATTAAGTGTCACTGCTGAGTCCTCCTCTATCGCCACATACTCCTTGCCAGTATACCAACTGGCCATTTCCTTGACAAGTGCAACTATTGCTCCAGAGAAATAAAAGAAACCGTGATATTTCGCGCCAATTGCCGACCTATAGCTATTTGCCCAGCATCAGTGTGAACAATAATCGGACCCTTAGGAACGATGCGAGTCACTCTTACCCACGCCCCGGGACCCAATCCTAGCCTCGTGGCTTCTAACCGCCGTTCAACATCGGCAATGTCGGTGATTTTTACCCGAGTTCCCCGAGGCACTTGATCTAGCGTCATCTAGGGCTCGTCTTCGGTGGGCACGACCGGATAGTTCCGGTCGACGTACGGCGCTCTGTAAAACATTCGCGCCACGAGTGCAGATAATTCGTACATGAGATAAATCGGTATTGCCATGAGCAACATGGCTGATGCCTCCGGCGGCGCGATAATGGCAGAAATCAGAAATACAACAAATACCGCATATCGGCGATAGCGTCGAAAGATATCGGGATTTAAAATGCCAAGCCGGGCTAAGACACCTGCCACCAGCGGAAATTCCGCTAAAATGCCAAACGGAACCGATAAATCAATGATAAAGCTGAGTAAACTGCCTAACCGCCACAGCGGTTCTACCGTGGAACCGGTGAAGCTTAACATGACCTTTAAGACCAAAGGCACGACCCAAAAGTACCCTGCCGAGGTTCCTAGCACAAACAAAACGAGCCCTGGTCCCGCAACCACCAGCAAAACTCGACGTTCCAACCGAGTTAATCCCGGCAATACAAACGCGGCAATCTCATACAAAATTACCGGAGACGCAACAATCAATGACAGAACAAAATCTATTTCAACCAAGGCAAAGAAGGCTTCGGTGACACCTGTCACAATTACATGGTGAACCGGCGTATTATGAATGATCCAATTGAGAACCGGCCGAACAAAGAAAAACCCACCCATGAAAAGCACTGCAACGGTTCCAATCATAACAAATAAGCGATTGCGCAGTTCGCTTAAATGTTCGGTCAAACTCATTTCGCGATCGGCCATGGATTTAATGGGGCTCCACCAGTCCTCGGCGGATGGCATACGCCGCCGCCTGAACTCGATTTTCAAAATGTAGCTTTTGCAAAATATTTCTCAGATGGTTTTTTACCGTGTTTTCCGAAATGTACAGGCGCGAAGCAATATCACGATTGGAAAATCCTTCTCCTACAAGTTTCAAGACTTCCAATTCACGGGCGGTCAGTTGTGATTGCTTGCGTTCCACGTCATGGGCGGAAAAAGCCCGGATAATTTTTATCGCCACATCCCCTGAAATTGAGGCTTCACCCCGAAGTTGAGCCGACAATTCTGCTAAAAACTGTTCTGGATCCAAGTGTTTAAGCAAATAACCCTGGGCCCCCGCCTTCACCGCCTCGAAAAGCAAATCGTTCTCGTCGCTTGCCGTAAGCATTACAATTTTGACATACGGCATCCGGTCTTTAATAATGCGGGTCGCCTCCAGACCATCGCTGCCCGGCATATTAATATCCATCAAAATGAGGTCAGGCATCACTTCTTCGGCAAGCTTCACTGCATCCAAACCGTTATCAGCTTGGGCGACGACTTCCATCTCGTCTTGACTTGACAATAAGGCCGCCAAACCGGAGCGAAATAGCGCATGATCATCCACCAACATGAGTTTTGCCTTTTCCAACGTTGTCTCCTCCTCGTTGCCCATCTAGGGCTAAAATAATCGTTACTGTGGTCCCCACACCCGGCTGCGAATGGACCACAACATGTCCACCTGCTGACTCTGCGCGTTCTTCCATAATGCTAAGACCAAAATGGTGGCCCGCTTCCCCGGCAGGAATCGGTACAAAGCCTTTTCCATCATCAATGATGCTAATTTTCACCTGATTATCTTCACGGGTCGCTCGGATTGTCACCTTTCTCGCGGTTGCATGTTTTCGCACATTGGCCAAGGATTCTTGAACAATGCGTAGAATTTGCACAGCCGCCGCATCAGTCCACGGTTCCTGTTCCTCAGGCAATGGTTCTAGCACTACCGGAACTCCTGTGCTGCGTTCAAAGTCCGTGGCCTGGTTACGAAGCGTCTTCCAAAATCCTTGTTGCAACGACTGAGATGCCTTCAAATCGTAAAGCGACTGTCTAACCTCGGTATAGGACAAGTTCACTGCAGATTGAATAAGCCCTAATTCTTGATCCAGCTCCGAAAAGTCTTCAGCTTCCAATAATTTCTTGGCGCGATGTACATTCAAATTAATCGCCGCCAAGTTTTGCGCCAGACCATCATGCATTTCTCGCGCCAAGCGTTCACGTTCTTGCAATGCTAACATGGCATCTTTATATTCTTGGCGTTCATTCTCCATTTTCTCTACTACATAAAACACATAGGTAGAAAACGCTGCGGCACCCACCAGCGTAACCGCCACCGCAACTAAACTAACACCGGCAGGAGGCAATACCAAACGCAAATAGTAAAAACGAAATGTTTCAGCAACCGCCACAAACACGGTGGGGCCAACGGTCGTCAGAATTTTTAGTCGACGATATCGCCGTCGATCATCAAAATTCATCACACCCTCCCCTTTCCGTCACGAGTCCCCCCTTATTGTACCGTATCCCGGCTCGAAACACCGCCTGCACAGTGACAAGACCAGCTAATAATCGGGGGGCAATCGTCGCGCCTTACAAAATGCCGCCACATAATCAGCCACGCGACCGGGTTGATCTAAAACAGCTAAATGGCCAGCCCGAGGAACAATGCGAACGTATGGCGTATGAATTGCCTCAGCTACCGCATCCGCCATGTCAGGCGGTGTGCGCTCATCCTTTTGGCCCACTAAAATCAAACTTGGGCAGTCAATTTGGCTGAATATTTCTTGATTGCTCACCGTATAAATAGCTTCCATAGCTTTAAGGTAACTGTCTTTGTCGACACCAGCCAGCTCCAGCGCCAAATTTTCTCTGATCTCCGGTTGGGTGCCTGGCATCAGCGTGGTCTCAGCATATCGCTTGCCGAAATCACCCATGCTTTCCCGTTCAAGTTCCCGTCGACGTTCCTGAACCGCCTGCTCACCATGGACAAATCCCAAGCTACTGCCAATTAATGTAAGGCTGGTAACTCGGCCGGCGGCCAGTACAGCTACTCGGCCCATAACCCAAGTGCCTAACGAGACCCCCAACAAATGGATTGGTCCAGGCGTCAATTCCAGCAAAGTCAACACGTCGTCAATCCACCCGCTTAAATTCGGTTCCAATTCTCGACGATCGCCAATCCCCCGCGGATCCCAGGTCACTATCGAGTACATCGGTGTCAAAAAAGGCGATACGCGATGAAACAGAAACCTGCCGAGCCCTAAACTCGGATGCATCAAGATGGTCTCTTCGCCTTTCCCTTGGCGATAATATACTAACCCGTTAGGTGCCTTCATTAAGTGGACTCCCTTGAACCCAAAGTCTTTTCTTTTTCCAATCAGCCTTATCTATCCTTAGACGTTTCGCTGTGAATCGACTCTAATGCTACAAGATTTTCTATCGCACTAATGTCTCCAAGTGGCTGACCTAGATAGCGTGCTTTGATCGCGCGGCGCACCACTTTACCGTTGCGGGTCTTGGGCAGTTCCTCCACCACAATAATTTTTGACGGTTTTAGAGCCTTGCCCATGCTCGATTCTACCAAATGCATCAACTCTTCTGCCGGGGGTTTCGGATCGAGGAGAACCACAAAGCAAACCAACGCTTCTCCTTTAACTGGATGAGGAACTCCGATCGCGGCCGCCTCGGCAACTTGCGGATGGCTTACCAAAATCGATTCAATTTCCGCCGGCCCGACGCGCTTTCCTGCTAACTTCATGGTATCATCGCTGCGCCCAAGGATGTACCAAAACCCGTCTGCATCAATATAAGCAAAATCGCCGTGAACCCATACCCCAGGAAAGCGACGCCAGTAGCTATCCAAATACCTTTCCCGATCATGAAGAAATCCCCGCGTCATTCCTGGCCAAGGAACGGTTATTGCCAACTCTCCCACTTGTTGAGTGACCGCGTTTCCCTGGTCGTCCAGCACCACTGCAGCCATACCTGGGATGGGGCCGGAAAAGGCGCAAGGTTTTTGCGCCTCCACGGCGGAGGCTGCTAAAATGCCCCCCGAAATCTCGGTCCCCCCACTGTAATTGACTATAGGGCAGCGCTGGTGTCCCACATGGGTAAAAAACCAATCCCAGGGGTCAGGGTTCCAAGGTTCACCGGACGATCCCAAAATTCTCAAAGAGTCGAAGGTGTATGGCGCTAGCGGCTCGGTACCATAAACCATAAGAGCACGAATCACCGTAGGAGAAATTCCAAAGATCGTCACCCGATGCTCATCCAAAAGGCGCCAAAGCACTTGGGGGTCAGGCCAATCCGGTGTTCCGTCGTAAAGTACGATAGTTGCGCCGGTAATTAATCCTCCGTAAACCATGAAGGGCCCCATCATCCAGCCCATGTCGGTAAACCAAAAAAGAATGTCCGAGGCTTTGAAATCAAAACTGTGTTGCAAATCTTGGGTGCACTTCACGGGAAATCCCGTGTGGGTATGCACTGCCCCCTTGGGCTTGCCCGTAGTGCCGGAAGTATAAATTACCATTAATGGGGTTTCCGAGTCCACGATCCGAGTTTGGTCCGGAACCAATTCACCGCCAACCAAGTCGTGCCACCAAAGATCGCGCGGCAACGTCCAGGGCACTTCTTGATGCGTTTTTTGTACCACAATGATGTGTTCGATTTGCCCGTTTAGTTCACTGGCCGCTTGATCCGCAATGGCCTTCATCGGCAGTGACTTGCCCCTACGTGTCATCCCGTCAGCACAAATCAGTACTTTCGCGTTCGCATCTTCCAAGCGTATTCGTAAAGCATCAGCACCATATCCGGAAAAAACCGGAAGAAATATAGCTCCCACCTTAGCGAGCGCGAGCATGGCGACCACGGCTTCTCCCGTCATCGGCAAGTAGACCCCTACAATATCCCCTAATCCCACCCCTATCTTTAGTAACTGTGCTGCCAACTGGTTAGCTTGGTCATATAGTTGTCGATAGGTCCACGTTTTTACCGCGCCCAACTCTGGATGGGAAATTACCGCCACCTTATCTGCCAACGATCCTACTGCATGTCGGTCCACAGCGGCCAGGGCGAGGTTGGTTTGACCGCCGACAAAGAACCGCGGCCAGGCAATGCCGTCTGATAGGTCCAACGTTGTATGGTAAGGTTCTGTAAATGGCCACGACAAGTCCTCCATCACCGAATCCCAAAACCACGCGGGATCTTGAGCAGCCCGTTGGCGCAATGAGTTTAAGGACGTAATGTCATGCTTTCGCATAAAACCCGTGAGATTAGCCTCTTCTAGCCACTGCGGCGTTGGTCGCCAGACAATTGGTGCCTGTTCAAATGGGTTGGGGATCATCGTCATTGTCTCCTTGCCGATTCAGGTTAATGGCTTTTGTATACTCCTCAGGGGTATCCAGATCCCATGCGGGGCTGGGGCGGTCTACTACGGACACATCAAAGATCAGCACATCTTGCCGTTGGGTTAACCATTTCCCCAACCCAATATCCCCGGTAAGCTGCGAAATAGCATTCCATATCCGCCCTAGCCTTAACAGGACTGGGTGCCCAATAGATTCATTGTACCGCGGGCGCACTGCGATAGCATCCGGATGCTCTAGGAACTTTTGCCAAGTTCTTTGAGCATCTTCGGCCCTAACAAAAGGTTGGTCTGCCAAAAAAACGGCAGCGGGCTCCCCTTTGCCGCGCTGTAAAACCGCTGCTAAACCCAGATGCAAAGATGATGCGATACCTGTTTCAGGCATCCGGTTCACGACCGAAATCACCCCCTCAGGTATTTGTACTGCGTTTCCGACAACAACCACGGTAGCCCATCCCAACTCGTCACGCGTCATTCTTACGACATGTCCCAAAAGAGTGGTGTCTCGCCAGGGCAGGGCTGGCTTTGGCGTGCCCATTCTTTGCGATAAGCCAGCCGCTAACACCACGGCCACCGGCTCAATCATGGATTCGTTGATGTCCATTGAGCGGGCCTCCGTTTTTACCATTGCGGTGCGCTAATAATTCAGCCACAATACTGACGGCAACTTCATCCACGGTTTCCGCCCCAAGGCTTAATCCCACCGGCGACCGCAAGTATGCCGGAATTGGATTGGCTCCCAGAAGGTCCAAAGTTCGGGCATGCGGTCCCAGCATACCCACATATTGCGGACGGCTTTTCATCGCCAGTTCTAATGCGGCACGATCCCGCGATTCGTGATGATTCATGATGATCCAATAGGCATTTTGCACCATAGCGGGGTCCACATCCCCCGCTTGCTGTACCCAGTGTCTAGCTGCTTGGGGCAACTTCTTGGCCGTATTGAAATGCGGGCGGGGATCCAGTACCGTGACCTCAAAACCTGCTTGGTTGGCCAACGCTACCAAAGGCACCGCATCGTGTCCAGCCCCTACCACTATCAGACGCTCGGGGGGAACCAGTACATCATACACGACATCCTCGCGATAATGCGTTACACTGCGCCACGATCTCACGTCTTCGGGCAGTTCTAAAAATCCTTCTCCGCCCGTCTGCGCATGAAGCCGGCGAAATCCTGAGGGAAGTTTTGCCTCCATTACAAAGGGCTGGTCTTGCTCAACCAGGGCACCATATTGTTGCCAAAACGGTGACGTTACTTCAACGGGCTCAATCCATACCATAATGGTACCTTTGCATCCAATGCCCAGTCCCCACATCGCGTCTTCGGTTAAATCATAATGCCTGACTGCGGGTTGCATTGATGCCATGGCTTCTTCCGCGTAATGATACAAATCCCCCTCCAAGCATCCACCACTGAGGGTTCCATACATTTCTCCATCACTGGCCATCATCATTTTTGCCCCAGGACGACGGTAAGCAGACCCGCGAACTGAAACCAAAGTCAATAGGGCGGTACGGGCATTTCGTTGCTCAGCCCGCTGCATAGCCGCCCAAATTTGCTGCGCTTCACGTATTGACGACATGACCCACCTCTATTACTTTAACGACTTTTAGCCTCTTTCACTAATGCTGAAAAAAATTGATTAACCACCATTTGAGCTACGCCAGACATAACTCGTTGCCCAAGTCCCCCACTATCGTCATCAGAGTCCGCTTTCCCCTGAAAATGCACATCGGTGCTCTCCGAGTTCAGCGCAGTTAAAGCGACGGCTAAATTTATCCCCACATTCCCTTTAGGTCCTTGTCCTTCCATTATCATACGATAAGATTTTGGAGGATTTGCATCAACTATACGAATGGAGCCGTGATATTTTCCTTTTAACGGCGCCACACCCCACTCCATGTCCGCCCGATACACCCCGGGCTCCGTTTCTATCAAGCTCTTTAATCCAGGCATAGTGCGAACCAGCACACTTGGGTCGGTTAAATAGGTATAGGACTGGTGCATGGAAATTTCCAATGTTTTGTGGCCATCAAACTCCACGCGACTTCGCCTCCTGCACTTAATTTATTATCAACCTCGGGCACCATATTTTCCACCCTTGGAGGTATGCTGCAATAAGGACTAGACGAAACTCTCCTGTTCCATGACACTATATACGGAAGAAAGGACGGTGGCCCAATGTTTCCACGACAATTAGAGAAAATTTTTGACCAACGACTGGAAGCCATTATAGAGCCGCGCATGGAACGCTGGCTACACAAATTTATGACTTCACCGCACGGAGAAGCAGTGATTTCCGATGTATTGGCAGAGACCATCTTTGCCTGGATGAAACCCGGAGCCTCAGATACGGACAATTATTTGGAAAAAATTGTCTTGCAACTGATTAGCCGATTGCGAAACCAACCGGGATTTCGCGAAAAGGTCGCGCAAGCGCTAAACTCAGACTGGTAACCCCAGCTTGTTATGACGACACAGATATACTATCGAATATGCGGAATTTGTGATGGATTCCGTTGGGTTTCAGGGATTTGATAAGGCAATGCCAAAACGGATTTTTGTGATGGATCCAAGCAAACGGCAGAAGGCAAAGCCGGAGTCTGTAACGATACGGACCTATGGCGTGAGGGCATCTTCCTTACGCTATTCGTGTTGTTAAGTGTAGGGTTTGAGACAGGATGTGTTATGTCAAAAGTACGAGGGCAGCGCTGTCCCTGCCCCCTTGGATTAGGCTGCACCAAGGTGTCTACCCTAATCGGTTTCCACAATCTGGTGTAAAGTTGTCTTGAGTGCGATCCTAAAACTCTCAGATAATGAAAGATATCACGTAGTAGACTTGTCTATGGACGTACCAGACAAAGGACTACAAACTTCGTCGCAGAATAAGACATTAAAAGCTTAGGCTATCAGACGTTAATGCCCAGGGCTTGGCGAATTCGAGTTTGCACTGTCTACGCGAATGCCTAGCAACCTCGGATTGGCAGCGATCCCCTCTCTTTCGCATCCACGGCTTTGGGACGGCGTAAATAGTGCTCATCAAGATGCTTTTTTGGCATGATCAATAGCACAGGTTGAAGTTTTAGAAATCTCCTCAATGTGCGCCATCCCTGAGCATGATATATCGACATCAGGATAGCCAAATAAATCCACATGGACCACTTTTGCCACCCGTGAATTGTCACTCGCATAAATCCCAATTTCTCGATGGCACTTGATGCGTCAAGCAGCGTGATGCCGCCCACCGCCTGCACATCGTGATATTTGGGATTGGTGGCCACAACATCGGCCACATCGGTCAGTCCGCGCAAAACCGCATGAAACGCTCTTAGTCCGCCCGCCGCATTTTTGCTCAACTGGGCCAAGGCGGGATTGCCAAAATGTATCTCCGCCATAGGATCACCGGCGCTTAAGGTAGTCCCATCCGGTAGGTCCAATCGAGGTCCGCGAAACCGAATGCGCCCCAGTCGCAATACCGGGTCTCCTCCGAGTGATGATGGTACGGTGTCAATGTCCCAACCCTTGCTAAACCGCACTTCCCACCAGGTCCACATGCGGCGCAGTTCGGATCGGTCCGTTGCCAGCGTTTCAAGCGCTACAGGGTCTAAATTTAGCTGACGCAGACGGGGCAAAGCCTGGTCCAAAGCTTGAACTGTACGTGTGCGGTCACCTCCCCCATCGTGAAGCACCACGATAGCCCCAGGCACTGCGCATTGGACAATGGTACGGGTAATCTTCTGTACATCGTGGCGGGGGTTCCAATCGTCCGGCGCAATCGTCCAAAATACCGGTATCAGGCCTGCACGCTTCCATGCCCACCAGGTAAATAGGTTCACATGGCCCCAAGGAGGACGGTAGAATTGGGGAGGCTTTCCCGAAAGATGTTCAAGCAGGCGCGCTCCATGCCAAATGGTGTAGATACTCGTCCAAGGCCCATAGAAATACATGGAACGGTGCCGTATTCCGTGCAGGCCAAGAGTATGACCCTCGTCTACCATACGGCGAATTAAATCAGGATGCCGCTCAGCAGCTTCTATCACGATAAAGAACGTGCCTTTGGCATCATGGGCTGCGAGCACATCCAAAATTGCCCCAGTATCTTCTCCCGGACCATCATCAAAGGTGAACGCAATTTGGTGGCTGTCTCGAGCGCCTTGCACACTCCCCCATTGCAGATGGTGCCACAAAAGATCGGGGACAAGATATAGGATTATCCACAATAAGACCAATATCCCCAAGATCACGATGATGGTCACTCCCGATCACCTCGTGTTGTGAAGCTTGGGTCATGGCTAGCGACTCGCATCCAAGATGGAGCCACTTTATGTCTCGGCACGATAAGCCCTCCTAATGCCTTGCGGGTTTCCCTAACGGATAAACCGTGTAGAACACACCCATGATCAGCAAAATTAACGCAGATGCCATAAACGGCGCCCAAATTCGATAGGCAAACAAACGAGCGCCAATAATGGGCCCAACCGACATTCCCATGCCTTCCACGGTCATAAAAATCCCCCAAAGCCAGCCCTCGATTTCCTTTGGAATCAAGCCAGCCAAAAATGCATTCCAAGAAGGCAAAATCATCGCATAAGAAAGCCCGAGAAATCCCCCGGCAACAATAAGTGGCCAAAAGTGTCTCACAATCCCCACCGTAGTCAGGGCACAGCCAGCCAAGAAGAACCCGGTCACGAGTGGCACTTTCAATCCAAACCGGTCGGTAATTCGGCCCATGGGTACCAGCAACACTACCGTAAACCCACCGCTGCCCACCAAAAGTTCAGCAAATTGCCAATGGCCAAAATGCAAGACATGAGTCACAAACGGCTGCAAAATCGGCAACATTACTCCTAGTGTCATATTTTGCACAAACATTCCCGGCAATACCGCACGAAACGGTTTTAGCGTTTTCAACCAATGCTGCACTTTGTGGTCAGACCGGTGTATGTGGTACAAACGTGGATCATAAACCAAAATCGTCATTGCAAAGGCAGCAATGTCCGCCATGATTAATACCAAAAATGCCACGCGGTCCCGGCCACTCAACATGAAATTTATCAGCACCGGACCCAGCCCTGAACCCGTCAACCAGGCAGCAAACACCAAACCCATAATCGAAGCCCGATTCTCCGGCGGGGTCAAACGATTGGTTCCAGTAACCACAGCCGGCCAATGTGTTGCTGTGCCCACGCCCAGCAGTGCCACGAAAATTATTATCCATGCTGGGCTCCGCGAATTCATGGCCCCAATCAATGCCAGAATTTCGATGGCCACCCCAATAGTCAACACCCGCGGTGGTCCAATTCGGTCCACCAACCATCCCGAAGGCCCTCGAAATACGGTGTCCAAAAAATAATGACTGGACAGTGCCCAACCTACTATGGTAATCGGAGCCGCCAAGGGCCCGGTGACAAAGGCAGGTAACAACGATACAATCAGAGCTCCGCGAGCAAATTCGGCTAATCCCAAAATAGCGACCAAAAAAATTTGTGCGGAAGAAAGCCTGGGCCTAGGCTGGCGCATGCGCCCGGCGTCCCACCAAAGAATCATCAATCGCTAACGCGATTGCAGTCGCGGCTTCAGGATGTCCCAATTGTCCCGACTGCCGTGCCATCGCCCGAATTTCCCATGGATGTTGTAAAAGATATGTAATCAATTCCCCTACTTCTTCCTCCGTTTTGGCTCGCCGTCCCGCTCCGTGCCGTACCAGAAACTCAGCGTTCGCGTCTTCTTGTCCTGGAATTGGACGGTAGATGACTACCGGCAATCCTCGACACAGTGATTCCGTGGTGGTGAGACCACCTGCCTTACTAACCAAGAGGTCCGCGACCGCCATAAGCTCATGAACGTTATCGACGTAATTTAATACCACCATTGCGTTTTTGGAATGCTCGCGATATCCGCGCGCGATGCGCTGCCGCGCCATTTCTCGTCCGGCGATCACCAGAGTCGTATGTTGGTTAGGAATCTCGTCAATCACGCGCAGTATTTTTTCAAATTCAACTAGGGGCATGTACGAGCCCCCCATGAACAGAATAACAGGATGATCATCAATTCCATAGCGTTGTCTAACTGCCATCGCATCTACCATCTCTTTAAACCGTTCATCTACGGGTATTCCGGAGACGGTAATTTTGTCGGGTGCGATTCCCCGCGCAAGCAATTCGTCCTTCATATCTTCACTGCCAACAAAATAGCCATCAACTGCTGGATGAATCCACTGAGAATGCACGCTATAATCCGTCATAACTACATAATTAATGACATCCAGCTTGCCAGCCTGCTTTAGTGTAGAAACCACCCCCGCAGCGGTGGGATAAGTGGAAACGATAATTTTTGGCGGAGTGGCGCTAATTGCGTCGTAAAACCTGGTCAATCCGATGTGATTGAGAAATTGCTGCGTCGATGATAACGGATCAATCCGTTGTGTCGCAGTATAAAACCAGCGCCACAAGGACGGTGCAAAGCGTACACTGTTTAAATAAGCCCATCGTATCGTATGGTCTAGCTTAGGATTAACAAACCGATAATAGTCCAAAATTCCCAGCTTAATCGATGGGTTTAATAGCAACAATTGTAAGGCAATGGCTTTGGCAGCACGTAAATGGCCGTCTCCGTAACGTGCTGCCAAAATCATCACTTCAGGATGCATTGCAAGGGTTGCATCATGGTGATTGGGTAGCCAATTAACCCACTCCGCCAATTCCGCAGTAGTTGGAGAATTCACCGATGCCGGGTCCATGCGCCACCTCACTTCTGTCGAATGTCGTTGACCCCAACCCAACGACTTTCCATAATGAATAGCACCACATACTTTGGCTAGCGTTATTGTACGCCAGTTGACGCTGATTGTCTCGCGACCAACTTAGCGGCAAGGAGGAACCGTGTACAAAGTTCCGCTTACATCGAATCCTGTATCATATGATATCAAGAAATCGCGATTCATAGGTCTGACCCAGCACCTATCAAACATCGAACAATTTAATGATTCCCTGGCCCGAACCAAAGCCGATTGGCCAGGCGCTACACATTACGCCTGGGCCTATAGGCTCCCCGACGGCACCGATAAAGCATCCGACGACGGAGAACCCCACGGCACTGCAGGATTACCATTGCTCAATTTGCTCACCCATAGAAACCTCTGCCATACCCTAATTACCGTGGTGCGTTATTTCGGGGGAATCAAACTGGGCCATGGCGGGTTGGTTCATGCCTACCAAAAGGCTGGGCAATTAGCCATAGACAATACCACATGGGGATTGTTGGTTCCTGCCTTGGATGTTCAAATGACGGTGCCTTATCACACCTATAACATGGTCAAAAACGTGTTGGATAACCGAACCACAAATTTCCACGCAACTTTTGACACTGAAGTGACCCTATCTTTTCGCATCATTGAAAGTCAATCAACTGACTTATTCACCCGAATTCAGCAACTTACAGCGGGGGCCGCTGAACTCAAATTGGTAACTCCGCTTTGGGATGTCGCAAAGGATCCCGCACCTTAATATCTATCCGTCACGATGCACTTGCCTTGCCTTATGACGGTATGATGGCGGCGACCATGATAGACATGCGTTAGTATCCTGGAAGCCGTCGCAAACACCATATATTGGTATCGTCTATTCGCCAAAGTAGTCCCAAGCAAAGACACTATAGGCTTTTAGGGAAATTTCCTGATACCAGACGGCGAGCTGGTTAAGGCAATCTTTATTTCGCCTTAACAGTTTGGCAACATTATATAAGTTTAATACCTTTGGGCCCGGATTCGTCGATACTCGATGCAAATTGATGCTATAGAACCGAAAACTTGATTGCCAAAGGAGCGAGTTGCGCATGGTCGGGAAAATGTTCGCAATTTTAGCGGCAGGAGGATTGCTGACCGGAGGCGTGAACGCTGGTCACCAGGCATCCATGCCTATGGCCGGCCCCATGATGGGAGTTCACTCGTCTATGAATTTGATGCAATCGGTAGCTAATGACCTTCACGTATCTACTGCTACCCTGAGAGCAGATCGCAAGGCAGGCCTTTCCCTAGCCGCCATTGGCAATAAACAGGGGATCAGTACCGCATCCTTAGAAGCCACCCTTTTCAAACAAGCCGAAAATGCGGCCGAACAGGCGGTGACCAAGGGGTCGCTCAGCAGTTCACGCGCCAGTATGATGGCGTCACGACTTCCCAAAATGATAGACCATCTAGTAACCATGACCCCTCCCAGCCGATCTTCCTGGTCACGGCATGGCAAGCATTGGAGATCAATGGCGGGGCGTTCGCTATTTGCAATGAACCCACACACTTTAGCCCAAGACCTAAATGTCAGCGTCAGTACATTAAAAGCTGACAGAAAGGCTGGGGACAGTCTGGCCACGATTGCCCAAAAGTCAGGCATCACCCCAAGCGCATTGGAAACTAGATTGCTGGGTCAAGCACAATCACGGTTACAACCCATGTTCCGCATGTCAATATCTGGTAAATTAGGGGTTTTCCAATAAGGCGACTAATAGTCGGAATATTCTCGCAAAGGAAATCCGTGATTGATGTCGAATACCTCTTACTATGA
>JAMDDZ010000015.1 GCA_023488565.1 Bacillota bacterium
TACCGGAATAGCGATTAACAAGCCCCGGGTAAATTCCCCATACTTAAAGGTCTTTTCTAGAATGTCTGCCAAGTAGCTTAAGACGCCGAACAAAATGAACAGTACCACGGCGCCCCCCAGAAAAGTTGCGGCAATCGAACCAGCTTTTTGGCTTAGGGTATGGGTCAGGCCTTGCCAATATTGCTTAAAACCTCCCCGCGCTTTTTGGCCTTTCGGTTCTTTAATGACCCACCATACCGCAGCGGCAATCGGAAAAGAGAGTAATCCATAAACAAAGAACGGCGCAAACCAAATGAGAAGAGCCATCGCGGACCCAGCGATGGGGGAGATCACCTTGCCTAAGCCATTTGATGCCTCCAGAATACCCAGCGCTCCCGCTCGACTTTTGCCTTGATACATATCTCCGGCTACTGCCATTGCCAGTTGATAGGTGCCCCCCGCTCCAATGCCCTGCAACAAGCGCGATCCCATAATCCAATAATACGGATGGGGGAAAAACCAGGCAGAGATGCCGGCTCCCAGTCCCCCCAGACCATACACAGTCAACGCCGGGACCATAATGACTTTACGTCCTAGACGGTCTGAAAGAGCACCGGCAAAAGGTATAATAACGCCGGCGGGAATGGAAAATATCGTAATAATGAGCCCCACCTGAAACAGGGTTAAATGCATAACACTCATCATTTTTGGCAACACCGGAATCAGCATCGAGTTGCCGAGAACCATGATGAAGGGAACTGAGCACAACACTGCTAATTTGAGCCCATGTCGGTCCGATGCAACCGCCGATCCCGAAGACCCGCCCCGCTCTGCCATATATTGTGCCTCCCATGATGGAATTGAACAACTACACTCTCTAAACTGTCCCAAATTCTCGCGGCAATGCTAAAAATATTAACCGTCACCTCCATCATCTGGCCTGAATATCGTGCCTAAGAAATCTCCAACCTGAGGAGGAACACACGACGATGGCACATGATGACAACAAGGCTTGGTTAGATATCCTAGATTTTCCTGTCGCTGATCGAACCTCGAAGCCTCGGCAACGTGGATTGACGATGGTCATTGATAAGGGATTGGGACTTACGGATACTCGCGATTTAATGGAACTGGCGTCAGACTATGTTGACGACCTCAAATTGACCTTTGGCACTTCGGCTTTCTACCACACCCGGCTCTTGCGGCAGAAAATCGAATTGGTAAAGTCATACGGGGTGCACATTTATCCTGGAGGAACGTTCTTAGAATTGGCATTGCTGCAAGGGCGACTTATTGAGTTTTTAGACCGAGCTCGGGAGTTGGGTTTTACCGGAGTGGAAATTTCCGATGGCACTATCAATTTGGATCCAGAAACTCGCCATAATACGATTCAATTGGCACGGGTGTACGGATTTGAGTTAGTGGTCAGCGAAGTGGGGAAAAAAGATCCGCGTGATACGATTCCTGATCTGCGCTTATGGGAACAAGTGGCGGATGATTTGATGGCCGGATCCGATGTGGTGATTGTGGAAGGGCGGGAAAGCGGGCAGGGAGTCGTGATTTACGACGATCAAGGCGAAGTTTTGGAAGATGAACTGGAGGAAATGGTTCGTCATTTGCCTGATCCCAGCCGCGTCTTGTGGGAAGCACCTAAGAAACACCAACAGCAGGAATTAATTTTGCGATTTGGCCCAAATGTCTCACTAGGAAATATTGAGCCCCAGGATGTTTTGGCCTTGGAGGCCTTGCGAGTAGGATTGCGAGGAGATACCTTGCGCCAGTATTATGTGAGCAGCGGGGCATTGGATCCCATCAAATGGCCACCACCGCTTAAAGTGAAAGGGGGAGATTTGGTCGATTGATGTTGTTTTTCGTTGGGAGGATGTTCCGGACGATGTGGATGGGTGCTCTGTGCTGGTGATTGATACCTTAAGGGCGACCACTACGCTGACCACCATTTTAGACCGCGGTGCCACCAAAGTGTTGACCTGTGCGTCATTGGACGAGGCATTTCATTATAAACGACAAGATTCTACGCTGATTCTTGGAGGCGAACGTCACAACCGGCCGGTACCGGGCTTTGATGCGGGGAATTCGCCTTTTGACTACCCATCGGAATTGGTCGAGGGACGCGCCGTAATACTGACGACGACCAATGGCACTCAAGCTGTGGCCAAGGTCAATGGCGCCGAACGGGTCGGATTAGCTTGCTTGCTTAACGCGGCGACAGCGGCCAGATGGCAGCAAGAACAAAAATCAGAAGCGCTTGTGGTTTGTGCGGGAACTGTAGGTCATGTGTCTTGGGAGGATGTGTTAACAGCAGGGGCGGTCATTAATGAGTGGTCAGAGCATGATTGGACCGATGCTGCCCGGCTGGCATGGACGGCATTTACCGTCAACCAGGCGCGTATTGCTCAAAGTATTCTGCAGTCCCGACACGCACAACATTTGTTATCGTCCGGAATGGAACGCGACGTATCATACGCCGCCCGTATCAATCAATCGTCCACGGTTCCGGTTAGGGGACCGGACGGGTGGTTTTACCGGAACGCTTAAGTCTTTCCGCAAGGGCCGGCCGGCAATAGGCCGGTCTTTTTGTTGTCCGAGTTTCATAGATATTGCCGTCGGAAAGTGGACAGCGGAGGCGGCCATGCTGAACAACGCGACTCTCGGATTGTTAGCACTGTTAATTTTAGGTATCTGGGCTCGCTCCAATTTAGTGGCTGCCGCTGCGGCCATTTTGTTGGTAATTCGATTTACCCGTCTGACATTTTTGTTTCCAGTCCTGGAGCGTCGTGGGGTGGAAGTCGGGTTATTGTTCTTAACCTTGGCGATGCTGGTGCCATTTGCAGTAGGCAAGGTGAGTCTTAAAGACATTGGCAAAGGGCTATTGACGGTACCGGGAATTTTAGCGGTAATCGGGGGCGCTGTTGCTACACATTTGAATGGTCGCGGTTTACACCTATTGGCGGACAACAGTTACTTGATGATTAGCCTAATCGTCGGTTCTATCGTAGGTATTGTGGTCTGGGGAGGAATTCCCGTAGGACCGTTGATGGCTGCCGGAGTGACCTATCTGATGCTGCAGATCATTGAATCGGTAGGCCGGTATTTTCACTAAACGCGAGTGGGAGAGATAACGATGCCCAATGAAATTTATTTACGCGGGATGGTCGTGATTCGGTTTCTATCAGCCATGATGGAACTGACCGGGGCGTTTCTTATGTGGCGGTTTAATCGCATTGAGATGGCCGTACGGATTAATGGATTTTTGGGATTGGTGGGCCCGATGATTCTTACCACCACCATGCTGCTTGGAATCGCCGGACTCGCGGCCACTAAAGTGCCGCTAGGAAAAATTTTTTGGATTGCTGGAGGGGTGGCCCTTATCATGTGGGGTACTACCCGGTGACTGGATTTTGGGTCATTTCGTTGCATTCTCTCCTACGCCATTGGCGAATGGCATTAGTTTTGGCGATTGTCGCTGTCTGGAGTCCTTGGTCTGTATTTGTACAAGGTCCGGATGTCGGTGCGCCCCCGTTTGGGGTAATGGTTTTGGTACCGACCCACCAAAGGGCAGTAGCTTTGACTTTTGATGATGGGCCGAGCCCCCGCACGACTACAAAGATTTTGTCTTTGTTGATGTCATTTCATGACCAGGCGACATTTTTTATATTAGGCTCACAAGCAGCAAAATATCCCAAACTCACTCAGTTAATCGTTAAAGACGGAATGGAATTGGGTAATCATACCTATGGCCACATCAATTTGACCCAACATAGTTTAACCCAAGACGTCGCGGACTTGACGCGGACCAACCACATCATTCAGCAATTGACGCACCGAACCCCACACTGGCTGCGTCCGCCTTATGGGGCTTACTCGACCAAGGTGTTGCACGCGGCCGCTGAATGTGGCTTGCATTTGGTGCTCTGGACTCCGGGATTTGTCCCCGTCGAAAATCAAGATCCTAGTCAATTAGTGTCGAACGTGGTAAAACACCTGGCTCCAGGAGAAATTATCCCGTTGCCGGAATCTGGGCCCCGGGTGGCGGAAGAAATGGGGGCGTTGTTCATCCTGTTGCATGATTTGAAGACCTTGGGATACCGTTCGGTAACGGTTTCGGCCCTTGCTAGGATGCACTAACTTCTGCGTCAATGGTATACTGGCGACAATTGGATCTAGGCCTGGTCTAGATGCAGGAGGGACATGCAATTCGCATCGTAGGAGGACAAGCCGGAGGACGCCGTCTGGTGGCTCCTAAAGGACTGGCGACCCGTCCGACCGGGGAGCGGGTGCGTGAGGCACTCTTCAATATGCTAGGGGTCGAAGTAGAATCGGCCACCGTTTTAGACCTCTATGCTGGATCCGGGGCACTGGCTTTGGAAGCCCTATCCCGGGGGGCGGCGAGCGCCTGGTTAATCGAACCTGACTATCATGCGCGTCAGGCTATCAAAAAGAACCTGGCCGTGTTGAGCCCCGAGATGGAGGTTGTGGTTAATGCAATTTCTGCAGAACAGTTTATGGATCACGCAATAAAAATGGGGCAACGGTTTTCGCTAATATTTTGCGACCCGCCGTGGAAATTTGGGTTGGATTGCAAAGTAATCCAGACATTAAGCAAAATCACCAAACCCGGTGGGCTAGTGATTGTTGAACATCCTGCTTCCCAGGAAACCGTTGCCATTCCGGGATTGGTGCCCCAGCGTCGGAGACAGTGGGGCGATACAGCCGTTTCTTGGTATCGCCTTGAGACTCCGCAAATTTTGTCGAAGGAGGATCTTGCCCGTGAACCATAGTCATGCACTGTATCCTGGATCGTTCGATCCGATTCACAATGGCCATCTTGATGTTATTGAACGGGCCGCGCGGATGTTTCATTCCCTGCGTATCACGGTATTTGTCAACTCATCTAAAGCGCCCTTGTTTTCTGCTGATGAACGGGTGGAGTTAGTGCGAGCGGCAACCCGTGATATCCCCGGGGTCACCGTGGAGCAGAGCCGTGATCTTCTGGTGCGGTATGCTCAAGCGCAGGGATTTGATATTGTGATCCGGGGACTGCGTGCGGTGCTCGACTTCGATTATGAGTTCCAAATTGCGCTGATGAATCGCAAGATGGCGCCTGGGGTCGAAACCATTTTCATGTTGACCAGTGAACATCACGCGTATTTAAGTTCTACTCTGGTTAAGGAGTTAGCTCGTTATGGTGCCGATGTCCATGAATTGGTTCCGGAGCCAGTTGCCACCGCGTTAATTCAAAAATTTTCCCAAACTGAGGGAGACCATCATGACTAACCAACCACTAGCATCGGAGTTAGCGATGTTGTTAGAGCGCATTGACGATTTAATCGGGCATGCCCATCGCTTGCCGTGGACCGGAAGAATATTGATTGATGCCAACGAATTGGCTACTCTGGTGGCCCAGGTTCAACATGTGTTGCCGGAAGAAGTGCGTCAAGCCCAGTGGATAGTGGCAGAACGGGATCGTATCTTGAAAGAAGCGATGGACCAAGCACAGTCACTCAAACAAGAGGCCCAAAAAGAAATTTCCCGTCAAGCTGACGGATCGGAAGTTGTTGCCAGAGCCCGGGAGAGGGCCCAGGAACTCACGGATCAAGCCCGTCAGGCAGCCAGGGAAATTCACCAGGGGGCGCGGGCTTATGCGGATGAAATTTTGGCGAGACTAGAAACTGAGCTAGCGCAAGTCATGAACGACGTAAAAAACAATCGGATGGAATTGCGGCAAGAATGAGATTAAGATCCAATACACCAGAGTGGCCCAGCCCGCTTGAATAAGGCGGTCCATAGCGATTCGCTGCCATGAAAGATTTAGGCGTGCCGCATACAGCAAAAGTGGCAGTAACATGATGATACCATTGGTGGCAAGCATAAAAACGTTCAATAACGGCTGGGGCGAGGACGGGGGAAATGGGTCGACAAAAATCTGATAAAGCCAATGCCAGGAAGGCAATCTGGCGATACGAGAGACTATGAGCTCCGCCAACAATATGGTGACCCAATTCATCGTGTCTAGAGCTGCGGAACGCCATCTGATGCTGGCTTTGGACTGCCGGAGGAAAGGGAAATGAGATCTGCCATGACTGACGATGGTGATCCAGGCGGCTATCAATAGGGAGATGTCCAGAAGAATTCCGCGGGACAACGGCGCAAACAGAAGGGGGTTATAACAGTTGGACCACACCAAATCATCATAGATATTTGCGGAGGAAGATTCGTTGGCGGCATGATCGCACCGACGCATGGCGCCGACTAAAGGAAAAGATGCTAAAGATCGCATTAGGGCTTGAAGACTCACCTTGCCT
>JAMDDZ010000138.1 GCA_023488565.1 Bacillota bacterium
CGCGTATCGCCTGGTCGGATAACATCATCAATCAGTGCTGAACTCGCAGCAATGTCTGAACCTATCCGCTGCCTGAATTGTTCGACCAACTGTTGCCGCATAGCCTCGGGATCCTCACTCCGCAAAATGGCCTTGCCGTAAATAATGTTGACGGCGCCCTCCGCTCCCATCAGACTAATTTGCGCAGTAGGCCAGGTGACAACTAAATCTGGTTCAAAAGCTCGGCCATTCATCACGTAGTACCCGGCGCCAAACGCCTTGCGCACCACCACCGTAAATTTAGGCACAGTGGCTTGGGCTGTCGCGTAAAGGAATTTAGCACCATGCCGAATAATGCCCTGTTTTTCCACTGCAGATCCAATCATAAACGCTGGGGTGTCGACCAAGTACACGAGGGGAATGTTAAAGGCATCGCATAACATAATGAAACGAGCCGCTTTGTCCGACGCGTTCACATCAATGGCGGCTCCCAAGTACATCGACTGATTAGCCACAATGCCCACAGAATATCCCCCGATGCGAGCCAAACCCACTATGATGTTTCTTGCCCAGCGAGGTTTGATCTCAAAGAATTCCCCATCATCAACGATTTCGTTGATGACCTTATGCATGTCGTATCCTTGGTTTAAGGCTACCGGCACCATGGTTTCCAATTTGTCACAAATGCGGTCCGGCGGGTCCGCAACAGCCATCCGCGGCGGGGTCTCTCCGCTGTGCTGGGGGAAAAAACTTAAATAGTGCCGAATGGCGTCTAGACATTCGCCATCGTCCCGGCACTCCAAGTCTCCTACACCTGATACCTCGCAGTGAATTTTGCTTCCGCCCAAATCCTGCTCATTCACGTCCTCTCCCATGGCGGCCTTGACTAAAGGCGGACCACCCAGCGCCAAAAAGCTGGTCCCTTTGACCATTGGAACAAAGTCCGCCAATCCGGGAATGTATGCGGTTCCAGCAGCTCCAGGCCCCATCACGGCGCACACTAAGGGAACCACCCCAGACATCTTGACCTCATCAAAAAAAATGTCTCCAGTCCCTGCGAACCACGAACCCGCCGCTTCTTGGATCCGACCTCCAGCGGAGTCAATCAGCCAAATCATGGGGACACGGTTGCGCAGTGCCCAATTTCGCACCCGAGCTACCTTTCGCTCACCAACGGTTCCCATAGATCCCGCCATCACGGTAAAGTCATAGGCTGCCACCGCCACAATTCTTCCATCAACGCGGCCGGTTCCGGTTATGACGCCATCCGCCGGGGTCTTCCGATCCTTCATTTCAGGGACATCATCTTGATGATGCGCCAAGATCCCCATCTCCTCAAACGTACCGGGATCGAAAAGCTTATCGAGGCGCTCCCTTGCCGTCCATTTTCCCAATTCGTGCTGCCGCGCAATTTGGACGGCCCCGCCCATCTCCTCGCGAATTTTCGCTTTTTGCATTGTCAGGTCCTCTGTAATGCTTTTTAAAGACCGTGTTTCGTCAAGACGCTGGCTCATGTTGTCGTCGCCCTCCATTTCCCCTAAGTGATGTCGCCGTCACGTTGACAAGTGTCGCATTTCTTCTTTATCTGCCACCAAAATCCGCAGCGTTGCCATCACCACTGGTTCGCCTGTCTGTTTTTTAATCGTCAACTGAGTGTCAACGACTCCTCCACGTTTTTTGATAGAAAGGGCGCTGACCTGAAGTTCGGCCGAGATCGTGTCGCCAATGTATGTAGGAGCCACAAAACGGACACGATCGATGCCATAAAAGGCCAACACAACGCCGGGATTCATTGTAATGAGTCCTGTGGATGCCGCCAGTACCAGCATGCCGTGCGCGATCCGTTGGCCAAAGGGTCCTTTTTGGGCCCACTCCTTATCGGTATGAAGCGGGTACCAGTCTCCGCTAAATGCCGAAAACATCACCAGATCCGCTTCCGTTATCGTACGGCCCCGCGAGGACCACACCTCGCCCACCGTGTAATCTTCAAAAGGTTTCTCAAACATGGGATTTCTCCTCCTGTTAGTCAATGGAATGGAATCGTATGCCAACGGTGTTACTACTCCCAAGGCCCAGGGGCGCATCCACGCTGTCTCCGTAAAATCCTTGAGCCGCGCCTATCCGTACTCCTGTTTTACCCATCGTATCGCCCTCTTTACCCGACAAGCCGTTTGTGCCCCAAATTTAAGACCACTGCAATCCATCCAGCAGCTAGAACGTGAGCCCATTCCAACCGTATAATTTCTTGTTCCGCACTAATTTCGTTGCCATGTGCGATAAGCACCTTAAATATTACGCCACCCATTGATGCTGATAGGGTCGTTAAACAACCAACCCCCTCGTTTATATCCCTTGCGGTGAATCTCCGTGGCTGAACCAAGCCCTTCTTCCGTAGACTATCAGCCATACCTTCAGGTTGTGACCGTATAGCTGGTTTGCATGAATACGCCGCCGCGGGAAAATTGCCCATCGAACGTGTCAACGCGACGCCAACAGCTGCCGCATGATAATGATTTTTTGAATTTCCGAGGTCCCTCCGCCGATGGTATGAATCTTGGCATCACGCATCATCCGCTCCACGGAAAAATCCTTGGTAAACCCATAGCCTCCCAGAATTTGCACCGCCTCCGTCGTCGCCGTCATGCACATTTCCGACGCAAACAGTTTGGCGTAGGACGCCAACAAATTGGCCTCGCGCCCCCGGATGCCCTGGTCCATCAGCGCCGCGCCCTTGTAGACCAGCAGCCGCGCCATCTCGATATGCATGGCCATGGCGACCAGTTTGTCTTGAATCAATTGAAACGCCACCAGCGGCTGGCCAAACTGCCGCCGGTCTTGCGCGTACTGGAGGGCAAACTCATACGCCCCGCGCGCCAGCCCCACGGACAGCGCGCCCATGACCAGCCGCTCGGAGTTTAACCCGCTCATGAGCACCGCCACGCCCCGATTGAGCTCGCCCAAGAGGTTCTCTTCGGGAATGCGGCAGTGGTCCAACACGAGCTCCCCAGTGGGAGAGCCACGCCAGCCCATTTTTTCGAAGGCCCGGCCGCGCCGAAACCCGGGAAATGTCGCCTCCACGACAAACGCGCTGATCCCCTCCGCCCCGCGCGATGGTTCCGTTTTGGCGTAGACGATGAAGACATCGCCAATCGGCGCATTTGTGATGAAGATTTTGGTGCCGTCGAGCACGTACCCGTCCCCTTGCCGCGTCGCCTTCGTCTGCATTGACACCACATCGGACCCGGTGTCCGGCTCGGTCATGGCGAGGCCCGCCACCAGGTCTCCGGCACAGGCCCCGGGCAAATATTTATGCTTTAAAACCTCCGACCCATTGCGCAGCACGTTGTCGTTAAACAAGGTGGCATTAGTTCCAAAGGCTAGCGCAGTCGCCTGACATGCCACCCCAAGTTCTTCAGCCACAATCATCATATCGAGGTAGCTACCACCGCCCCCACCGTAGGCAGATGGTACCGTAATCCCGAGCAAACCCATGGCGCCCATCTTCTTGAAATTCTCCGTGGGAAATGCCGCCTCGCGGTCAATCGTGGCGGCCAACGGGGCCACGTCGTGTTGGGCAAATTTGCGGACAGTCTCTTGCAACAGGCGTTGTTCGGCGGTCAAATTAAAATCCATCGGTTTATTCCTTCCTCTGCGTCATGCACTGCAGACACCGAAGCCCAATGCTTATTAGTCGGCTCCAGCACGAAAGTCCTCTAGTAATTGATGGGCGATTATCAATCGGTGAATTGACGACGTTCCTCCACCCACTGGGGTGATGGCCATCTCTCGGTAGATCCGTTCAATAGGATAGTCCTTCATATACCCATAGCCGCCATAAATTTCCATAGCATTCTGCAGTACCCCAATCGCGGTCTCTGTGGTAAACAGCTTGCTGACGGAGGCATAAAAATTGGCCATCGCCCCCTGGTCCAGGCACCAGGCCGCGTGGTAGGATAGGAGCCGTGCCGCGTGAATCTGAACCGACATGTCTGCCAACTTGCTTTTAACCATTTGAAAATCTGCAATACGGCGGTTAAACTGGCGGCGCTGCGAGGCATACTCCAATACCATCTGCATGGTCCCCTGCAGAACGCCTAGTACCCCCGCGAACAAAATAGCTCTTTCCCACACCATCGCCGTTGCTGCCACATCGGTGAAGCCTCTGCCATCTCCTCCCAGCATCGCTGTCTTGGCGACTATGCAATCGTCAAAAAACACTTCTCCCGTTGGTGTGGAGTGATTACCCATTTTCGCCAGGGTGCGACCGACGCGAAACCCCGGTGTCCCTTTTTCCACCACAAAACTCGAGATCCCTTCGGCGCCTAGTTTGCGATCCCGGGTGGCAAACGCGATCAGTACGTCTGCTCGGGGTGCGTTGGTAATGAAGGTTTTGGCGCCGTTCAAAACAAAATGCTCTGCTTCCTGGCGCATGGATGTGCGAAGACTGGCGGCATCCGATCCTGCTTCCGGCTCGGTCAGTGCGAACGCGCCGATTTGAGAACCGCTGCATAGCCGGGGGAGATAGTGTTGCTTTTGAGAATCCGTCCCAAACAGCCAAAGAGGAACTTCGACCAAAACCATGTGAGCGCCGATCGACACGCACAAACCCGTGTCCATGCCGCCTTCACCCAGAGCTTCGAGAGCCACCATCGTAGTGACCGCATCCGCCCCTAATCCTCCATATTTTTCCGGAATAGGAATACCTAAGACGCCAAGTTTCCCGATGGAATCCCAAAGTTCCTGGTCCCACACCCCGGTGGCGTCCCGTTCTGAGGCGCCGGGCGCAATTTGTTCCCGCGCAAAGGACATGATTGTTTTTCTTAGAGTTCTTTGACTGTCGCTTAAGGCAAAGTCCATAAGTTCGCATTCCCCTTTTCGGATCAATGGAGCCCCTTATCCAAGACTGTTGTCGTAGTAATCGTGAAGTTGCTGGCGCAGCCTATATTTCAAAGTTTTCCCAATGGCGGAACGGGGGAAATCATCGACAAAAATGACGGATTTGGGCACTTTGAATCCCGCGAGGTACTGTTTGCAACGGTTTATCACCTCTTCCTCGGTAATAGCTGTTCCCGGTTTGGCGACTATGACTGCGGTTATCGCTTCGCCCCATCGTTTGTGAGGCAACCCAATCACATGCACTTCTTGCACTCTTGGATCCTGATAGATTATCTGTTCCACCTCAATGGAGGCCACATTTTCGCCTCCCGTTTTGATCATGTCTTTCTTGCGGTCGATAAAGTAAACGTAGCCCTCGTCATCCATAAATCCCAGATCCCCGCTATGAAACCAGTTGTACTGGAAGGCCGCCTCGGTGGCCTGGGCATCGTTGTAATATCCTTGCATGACGTGAGGGCTGCGATAAACAAATTCGCCCAACTGTCCCCGCGGCACCAGATTTCCGTCATTATCCATCACTTCAATTTCCACTAAAGTTCCCGAGTTTCCAAGTGACCCTTGTTTGCGCAATTGATCTTCGGGTTTGAATGTCGTGGCACAGGGTGACATTTCGGTCTGACCAAATTCCAGGAACACATCCGGGCAAATTTTCTCTATTACCGCTTCAAGCAGTGCTGGCGGCATGACGGCGCCGAAGTAGTAAACCAATTTCAGCGATGAGAGGTCGTATTGCGCGAAATCGGGGTGTGACAGCACTCCCCAGAATAAGGGAGAAAGTAATCCGGCAATGGTGATTTTTTCACGGTCAATACTTTCTAAAAACAGCGTCGGATCCATTTTTGGTACGGTTACAATGGTTCCCCCTACCAGAATCAGTCCTACTCCTAGCGCATCAAGCTGCGCCACATGAAACAGCGGCATCGCTGCTAAAATGATGTCATTATGGTCGAACTTGAGGTCTAACGCTGTGGTGAGACAGCTCATTACGATGCTAAGATGAGTCAGTACGGCGGCTTTTGGAAAGGACGTGGTACCTCCAGTGTATAGCACCTGCACGGGATCGCGGTCATTAATGATCACTTCGATTTCTTCGGTTGATTCGCCCGCCAAGAAATGATCAAAGTCTCTGTAGTTCAGGTCCGCACCACCCCTTAAGATGGGCACGACGTGCTGTAGATGGGGCAGAGATTCGCGCACATCGCTAAAGGTGGACCAAAACGCATCCTCCACCACGGCAAACTTCACCTCAGCATGATTCAAGGCAAAAGACATTTCGCCCCCTTTTAATAACGGATTGATGGGAACAAACACCATTCCGGCCTTTGCGGTGCCTAAAAATGTAATCAACAGTTCGCTGCAATTCGATCCAATAAAGGCCACTTTGTCACCCTTGGATAATCCTGAA
>JAMDDZ010000022.1:0-5180 GCA_023488565.1 Bacillota bacterium
AGCGTTTTTCGCGTATTTAATGCAAGAATTTCTGCTCTTGGACATGTGCTTTGACACCTCCGCTGTTAGGATGCCAAAATCGTATCATCAATTTCAACACTGTGCAAATAAGGATTTTTTTAATTAATCGTAAGAGGCGGGCGTTATGCTGATCAGCTAAGAGGATTAGAAGAAGAAAGAGACCTCCGAATAACACCAGGCTGGTGAGAACTTCAGTCGAGACAAAGAATTGAAACACCAATAATAAAAAAATTGCCAAAGGATATTTCTTCGGGACTTGTGACGCCTCGTCGGTACGATAAATCTTTAAAGCCCATAGCACAATTAAGGGGATGACAAAAGTCCAGGTTAAATGCAAATGGCCCAGGGTTTCTCCGATTTCGTAGCTGGAAAAACCAAAGAGGTATCCCCCAAAGACCTTCCACCAATACTTATTCACCCATTGTGAAAGCAATAGGTACATACTTAGCGCATTCAACACTGGTCCGATCATCATTGCCAAATTGTAGGCAACGACAGGCCCAAAGATCAGCGTGATAGGAGACAACACCAAGCTAATCGCTGGAACCGAGGTTATCCAGAGCAAGTCAGTGCCCGTCGGACTCCACAGCCAATGATCCACAATGGGATTAACTCCGTGACTAATGGCCCACGGCCACCATAGCATGGCATCAATGAATTGAATCGGGTCTGTACCGGTTCCCACATAACGAGTGGTCATATGACCCAGGACAGGTATCCCCCAATAAATGAGCGACGTTACGCAATACAACAAGGCAGCTGCCACCCACCGATGTCTGCCTGCCCACTTCACCATCTACTACGACAATCCTTTCCTACAATCATTTGTCGAGCGTAAAGAAAATAACAAGTGTGTTTAGATTACATCCATAGCATTAAAACCTTTTAATCCCACCATTGTACACTGTTCGCCATATTTACCGGCAATCCTTTGAGGGTTTGTGGGGACTCTCAGGGTTGACGTCGGAAATTTTAGGGCTTAAACCTGGTTTTGAATAACATGAAAGCTCTTGTAGCTCCGGTACACCCAGACCATAAGGGAACCCTTGTTCCCCAATGTATGGTGTATGGCTCCCTCCTGAAGTTGCTCTTCGGGTGGCCACGGAGTTGATTGGGACTGGCACCGCGTAAAATCCGCGTCAACGCGGTCAATATCGGGTTTGTCTATTCGCGGCAACGGCAAGGCAAAAATCCTGAGCTTTTTTCAAGAACAGTGGCAAACCGATTCTGGGGGAACCACCATGGCTGGGTTGCGGGTCGTGAAACCATGGGAGTGACCCTCCTGACTCGCCACCGATTTAACCCGGCAGCAATTTTCCGGGGTTTAACCATTCCTGGAGGGGAACGCGACGGCGATACGTGTTATTGAGATTCGCATGCCACTTTATTTGAGTGACCACAAGGATTGGCAGGTTTTACCGTCTTATCATGACGACGCGATACATTTTACATCCGCCACGAATTGCGGGAGACAACCACACGAACGTATCCAGTTGTCCGAGAGGGTATTTTAGCAAAAGATTTGCCGGACGGTAACGCCTGATATCTCCGCCCTGAACGGCGGAGTTTTACGGCGCATCTGAGGGCTGGAGCGATCCAAAGCGACGCATGGGGAGATCCGGCATAAGACGTATGATGCCTAATGGCTCGGTGTAGCGGTCGCAGAACCAGGAACTTTTGGGAGCGATACCAGAAACCCCCACCTAAGTCCTCGCGTATTTTGCGGTGACAGCCCGACAGGGTAAGGTGGCGGGAGAGTTTATTATTGCCCCCGGTCTATGTTGCTAGGTTAGACCGAGTTCCTCAACAGGTACTGACGCTTCTACAGGTCCCCAGCGAGAAACATCTGCGGGGGACCTGTGGTTTTGGCGGAGGAGCATGTAGATTTGGGCCTACTCGGCTAAGCTGCTCAAGAGTTGGTCGACGGTGATAAGAAATTCGGCGGCCTCGGCGCCATCGATGGCGCGATGGTCAAACGTCAAAGATACCGGGAACGTGGTGTCATTTCCGATACCGATGCCTAAAATCGCGACCGTGGGGTTCATCAAACGGGGGGTAAAATATTCGATTCCCAGAGGCCCCAGGTTGCTAAGTATGAACGATGGACGGGAAAAGTCCAATGACGTGAGGTCATTGGTGCTTAAGGCTTGGCGCAGCGTACCTAAGGATTCCGCCCAATCATCTAATGTATCGCGTGCTGGCAACACCGGGACCAAGAGGCCAGTGGCGGTTTGGGCAGCAATGCCGAGCACAACGTTTTGGGCCGGAGTGAATCCTTCAGTCGTCGCCCAGCCATGAATTTTTTGATGACGGGGCAGGGCTTGTGTAACGGCCCAGGCTATGCGTGCCAGCGGGGGGAAAGCGGCAGGTCCCGCAGCAATTCGGCGTTGCAACGTCGTGGGCAGCGTCTCGGGATTCGTCAAGTGTTGAATTAAGGATCGCCGAAAGGGTGCGTATGGTATTTCCTTAACGGTGTGGTGTCCGGCGATCCACCCGTCAACATCGGCCATGGTCAGACGATGGTTCGGCAGCGTTTGGGCGATCGTCTTTATGTCCACTCCTTTTTCTTTGGCATAACGCCGTACGGCGGGCGTGGCGGGAATCACCCCGTCGGGCACGATCGGATCGGAGTTGTGCGGATGATCTGCAGGGCTGCCGGGGGTCTGGACAATGCGCCCGATGACGTCCTTTGAATGAATCACGGCATTAGGCTCGATTAAGCGCACCAGATAGCCCGCGCAGGGCGCTTCAATGGACAACGACACCTTGTCCACCATGACCTCGGCCACCATGTCGCCCGGGCGCACGGGTGCGCCGTTGTCATAAACCCAATGCACTAACACCGCTTCTGCATCGGCGCGATCGCCGAAATTGATGATGAGATCTGTGTCTTCCATTGGTCTGGTTGCCCCCCTGGTTGTTAGACTACGGCTTATTCATTCCACCATGGCGTGCGCGGCCTGCATGATGGCGTTGACCGAGGGAATGGCTGCGTGCTCCAATACCCGGCTATAAGGAATCGGGATATCTGGCAAAGCCAATCGACGGATTGGCGCTTCCAAATAATCAAGCGCCTCTTCCGCTAAAATCGCGGCGATTTCCCCGGACATGCCAAAGGAGCGATAGTCTTCGTCAACAATGAGAGCCCGGTGGGTCTTTTTGACCGTGTCCACTAGGGTGTTCCTGTCCAGCGGCACGAGTGTTCGCAAGTCGACCACTTCGACCGCAATTCCCTCGTGCTGCAGCAATTCCCGCGCTTTCATGGCCTTGGGCACCATGGCGCCGATGGTGATGATGCTCAGATCTCTGCCATCACCGACCACATGGGCTTGTCCAAAAGGAATGTGATAGCTTTCTTCGGGAACGTGGACTTCGGCCCAGTCATCGGAAGGCATCCATCCCAAACCCAACAACCCTTTGTGAAAGAAATACATGACGGGGTTATCATCGCGGATGGCACTGACCATGAGGCCCTTGGCATCGTAGGCGTTGGACGGCACAACCACTTTTAATCCCGGAACATGCGCAAAAAGGCTGTATAACGTTTGGCTATGCTGTGCGGCGTCGCTGTATCCACCCCCGATCGCGGTCATTAGGACCACAGGGTGGCGCACGCTTCCCCCGGACATGTAGTGATTTTTCGCCAGGTGATTGTAGATTTGGTCCATAGCCACACCGAAAAAGTCCACAAACATCAATTCCACCACGGGACGTAATCCTTCAGCGCTGGCACCGATGGCGGCACCGATAAACGCGCTTTCTGAAATCGGAGTATCCATGACCCGATCTCCGCCAAACTGTTGATAGAGACCTTGGGTGGCGCCGAAGATTCCCCCATAAACCCCGACGTCTTCCCCCCATATTAATACGCGGGGGTCACGCGCCATTTCTTGTCCAATGGCTTCACTAATGGCGCGTGCCATGGTTAATTTTCGTGCGGTTGTTGTAGGCATCTCAGGTTTCCTCCTAAACTTCTGCGAATACGTCGGTCAAGGAATCGGCGGGCAGCGGTTCCGGTGACTGGCGCGCATAGGTGATGGCGTCCTCGACCACGGTGGTCACTTCTGCCTGAATGGCGGCATCGTCTTCCGCGGACAACAGATGGTGTGCTAACAAATAATCACGAAAACGGATGATAGGGTCATTTTGGCGCCACTGGGCCTTTTCATCGGCACCGAGATAGGCTTCGGCATCCCCCTGGAAGTGGCCATAAAATCGCGTGGTTTCAATTTCCAAGAGTGTGGGCCCGTTCCCCTCCCGCGCGCGAGCAATGGCTTCTGCTGCGGCCTCGGAAATCGCGAGGACATCGTTTCCTGCCAACGATACCCCCGGAATGCCATAGGAGCGCGCGCGATCGCTGTTATCGGCGATTGCCGTCGATTGGGCTTTGGGCACAGAAATCGCATAATGGTTGTCCTCGATGACAAAGATGACCGGGGCTTTCCAGAGTGCGGCCAAGTTTAAGCTTTCGTGGAATGTGCCTTGATTGGCAGCACCTTCTCCGGCAAAGGCTACGGCGACTCCGCCGCGGCCTTGCCGTTGGAAGGCTAAAGCTGCGCCCACTGCGGGCGGAAATCCGGCCCCGACTATTCCGGAGCAACTAAAGTGAACCGACGGATCGAACAGGTGCATGTGGCCGCCTTTTCCGTGGGACAACCCGGTGCTGCGACCAAAAATTTCCGCCGTCATACGCCGCAAATCGACTCCCTTGGCAATCGCAAAATGATGAGGTCGGTGAGGAGCCGTGACGGCATCATCGGGACGCAAGTGGGCAATGACGCCCACTGCCACCGGTTCTTGACCGGCGGCCAAGTGCATTTCCCCGGGAACGGGGCCGGCGGCAATGCTAAAGAGGGGTGATTTCCCCTCGGTATAAATTTCCGCCATGCGATCCTCATAGTGTCGAATAAGGCACATAGTGCGATACATGGAGACGTAGGACTCCATATCTTCAACCTTCTTTCTCGAAAATATCGTCAAGCCTATTTAGAAATGTGCGCCTAGCAATATCAATCCAGAGGGTCGGTATTTATCACCCTTGGCGAATTACTGTTGCTTAGAATGCGTTTGCCACTACCGGTTTCCTAGATGGCGTTCGCCGGCAGCCTTTGGATAACCCAAATACGCTGACATAGCCTGGGCCTGATGCTGAAGTTTAG
>JAMDDZ010000022.1:5190-9669 GCA_023488565.1 Bacillota bacterium
TCGTAGCGACTGTTTGGCATCGAAATGGCTACTGCGCCCCAGATTCTTCCGTCATATTGAAAAATGGGAGCACCGATGCAACAGACTCCTTGTTCCCATTCTTCCTCATCGCGACTATATCCTCGGCTTCGGGTAATTCGCAGTTCCGCCATGATGTCCGCCACCGTTTCCAAGGAATGCGGAGTACGGGGTTCCGGGGGATGCAGCCGACCATAATGTTGCACCTCTTGCGTGGGTACATTGGCTAGAATTGCTTTTCCCAGGGCGTGCATGAAAGCATGTTCCCGATATCCCACATAAAGGGTACGCACTTTAACCGCCTGGTTGCCTTCCGCAATATGTTGAATGATTACCTCGTCGTGTTCCCATTTGGCGACATAAGTTGTTTCCCGCAGCCGATTCACGACCTCTTGGGATATGCTTTTAATGGGCTCGGGAATGGTACCGCCCAAGCGCAACTGGTTATGCAAGTAGGCGATCTTATAGGACAACTTATAGAATTGAGTAGATTTGTCTTTTTCTACGTAACCTTCATCGACCAGGGTTTTGATGAGGTGATAACAGGTACTGATTGGGAGATTAGCGGTAGCGCTAAGCCATTTTACCGTGACACCAGGGGGTTGTTGGGCAATAATATCCAATAGTTGCAACCCTCGCGAAAGACTTTGGATGGTCGATGACTCCCCCATTTCCGGACCCCCCGCCAAAATCCGTATCTCTTAATGCTTGAAATAGCGAAACGGTTCTGATTTTTATTATACGAAGTGAATTTTCCACGACAAGAAAAAGTATTTCAGATACTGATAAAAGGGCCAAGAACCACTGTTGGCGCCAAAAAAATTTTATCAGCAGCGATGGCGGCGTGGGTACCAGGAGAAGTTTCACGAGTTATGGTGGATGATCTCATCAAGTTTTACCAGAATCGGGCGTAAAGCCCCGACGTTCACGCCTGGGGAAAGTCCTTGCGCTCTCTCCGAGGATATCAGCCCGTTGGCCTGATAGGGCCAACTCTCATTTCCTCGCAATGATGTTGCTAAAATATTCTCAATCGAAGACGACAACCCAGTCTTCGTCGTCACATTTCCGACAGGGCGAGACACGCCCGGTGAGCCTGGGGAAGCACCCTCTTGTGGACGGATCGGCCCATGGTCCTAAGAAGCAATGGTGCGATGAAGCAGGAACCCGATGCCGTGAGGATCGGGAATCCCCCGGATTGATCCGTGGGGAGGATGTCAATAAAAATTTGACACGGTATTGTCAGCGTTGACTCCGGAAAGAAATCAGAAGGCAGTCTGACGCGTTTTTTGCCGAATTCTCATCCGGGATTCTGCTAAATCAGGTATCATAACTCTGATGAAGACGATGCGATTTCTCTTTTTGACTCAATATTACCCTCCTGAACCCGGAGCGGCATCACTGCGCCTACGAGCCATGGCGCATCAATTAATGCGCCATGGCCACCAGGTGGAGGTGGTTACTGCGTTTCCGCACCATCTAGGAGCTCAGCGAACTCGACGCCATCGGGGGAGGCTTTTCTTTAGCGAAGTAGTCGAGGGGGTTCCGGTGATCCGGACGTGGATTTGGATTGTGCCGTCCGGACGGCTATGGCGGCGCCTATTAAACTACTTCTCTTTTGTCGTCACCAGCTTTTGGGGACTTTGGCGAGCACGTCGACCCGATTACATAATTGTCGAATCTCCCCCGTTATTTCTAGGCATTACCGCTTACATTTACGGGAAAATCCGTCGAGTTCCCTATATCTTGTCGGTATCGGACCTATGGCCGGAATCGGCGGTAGCGCTGGGGTTGGTCAAAAACCGTCATATCATTAGATGGTCCCAAAAACTTGAATTTTTTTTGTATCGGCATGCGCGGTACGTGTCTGGGGTGACCGAGGGTATTTGCCGCTCGGTAGAAGAGACCCAGATGATTGATCCTCGACGCGTTCTGTTTTTTCCCAATGGAGTAGATACAGAGGTGTTCCGGCCATTGGAACCATCTCGTGAATTAGCTGAACATTTGGGAGTGCAGGAAAAGCATGTATTTATGTATCCTGGCACGATGGGATACGCCCAAGGGTTGGAGGTAATTTTAGACGCAGCGGAGATGTTGCGTGATCGTCCCGAGATCGTGTTTTTGCTTGTGGGAGAAGGTCCAGTCAAGCCATCTCTGATGGCCTTGGCAGAAGGACGCGGGTTATCCAACGTGCGTTTTGAGGAACTGCAACCCTTTGAGCGCATGTCCTTATATTTTTCACTGGCCCGAGGCGTGGTGGTGCCGCTTCGGCGGCACAAACTGTTCGCGGGGGCTCGCCCCAGCAAGGTGTTCCCCGCCTGGGCGGCAAAAGTTCCCATTATATTCGTTGGTGAAGGAGAAATGGCCCGTCTGGTGGAAGAAGCAGGGGGGGGACTGGTGGTACCTCCGGAGGACGCGGCCGGCTTGGCGATGGCGGTGGACTTTTTGAGTCGGATTAGTGATTATGAGTGGACTGAAATGGCACAGTCGGGACACAACTATGTGCTGCAACATTATACCTGGGATATTATCGCGGACCGCTGGCTAAAAGGAATTGAGTCCGGTGGTTAAGTCTTTCTTTTGGCTGTTCGCCACCCAAGTCTCAGGTGTGGCAGCGGCTTTAATAGTCGGGATCATCGTGAGTCGAAAACTGGGGCCTGAGGGTCAGGGACTCTGTCAACTGGCAATTTTGGTTCCGGTGGCAATGACCTTAATGCTGGCTATTGGAGGAGGCGCTGGCCCCAGCTTTTTAATTGGCCGCGGTGCGCCAGTAAAAGAGGTCTGGGGATGGCTGGTGGTTTTGGCGGTCAGCGCGACGGCGGTGACATTTTTGGTTTTAACGTGGTTTCCTTCGGTTTGGCCGCGGCCCATTCTCACCAGTATTCCCTGGAATTTGCGAATGGGTTTATTAGTGTATGTTCCGCTGCAAATCCTGGCCAACGGGGGTGCGGCGATACTGGTGGCCCAAGATCGGATGCGTTATGTGTTTTGGGTAGGCATGCTGCCCCGACTAGGGCAATTGGCGGCACTCATTATTGTTGCGCTAGGATGGGGACTGACCGTGGTTTATGTTGCGACTATTTATGTATGGATGCCATTTTTGGGTCTGTTGGTGTCCTTAATCGCGTTTAAAGGCCAAGCTATTCCACGATGGCGTTTGAGTATAATGAAACAAGCCCTAGGTTTCGGCATTAAGGGCCACCTCGGAAATGTGGCCCAATTTCTCAATTACCGAGTGGGGCTTTATGTTACTGGGTTGATGTTGATGCCTCGGCAAACCGGACTTTATTGGTTGGCGGTGACCTTCTCGGAACTTCTTTGGTACGCACCGTCGGCTGTGTCCAGTGTGCTGTTGCCTAGGGTAGCCAGGAGTGAAAGTGACGGAACACGAACTGCCTTAATAGCTAATGCTATGGGATGGGGCACGGTGGTACTCGGGGGTGTAGCTGCGGTAACGTCTCCCTGGCTTTTACCAAGAATTTGGGGCGTGTCCTTTAAAGGAGCGGTGCCCTTGCTTTGGATTTTGTTGCCCGGGGTTTCCTTGTTCGCTTGGTCTAAAGTGTTAACAGGAGACTTGGCCGGCAAAGGCCACCCAGAGTGGGGAACCTGGTCGTCATTAGCCGGGTTTGCCGTGGTAGCGGCAGGTAGTTTCCTGGCACTCCGAACCCACCAGGTGCTGTGGATGGCGACTTCCCAGTCGCTGTCTTATCTGGTGGCTATGACTCTCGTGGTGTGGGGATTTCGCTACGTTCACTCTGGAGAAAAAGTGTCCTGGCAGTCGCTGTTTTGTCCTCAATTCTCCCTTTGGTGGACAATGGTTCGACGGCCGCGGGAGACCGAGCAATGAAACCACGAATATTAGTGCTAGGCCATTATCCGCTGGACCAACTGGACCGTGCGCCCAAAGTGAGAACCTACCGCATGATTGAAGCTTTGGCGCACTATGCCTGGGTGACGGTCATCACGGGCGCCCGACCCGTCCGTGGTGCTGTCTTGCGGAAAAGTCTCAGGTTGCTGGACCAGATTGATGCCATCTATCTGGAAAGTGGCAGTTCTACTGCCACCTTTACCGATTGCTGGTTTTTATACCAAGCGCATCGGCGTGCAATTCCTCTAGGAATTTTTGTCCGTGATGCGTATCAATTGTTTCCCGACCTATATCCTCCAGACGGAATCAAAGGTCGTGTCCTCAGCTTATTGTACAAAATCAGTTTGCGGTGTTATGCTCTGTCGGCTACCGTAATTTTCGTTCCCACTGCTGGATTAGCTCAGGTGGTGCCGGGCTCCCGTAAAGTGTTGCTGCCACCGGGCGGGATCCGGGAACGGAAGGTGGTGAAACCGCCACGTTTTGCTCACCGGATTATTTATGTGGGAGCAGCGGGACCCCATGACGGGGTTGAGATGCTTGTGGCGGCGTTTGAGTTAGTCAAAGCGACTGTCCCCGATGCCGAACTTTGGCTGGTG
>JAMDDZ010000022.1:9679-27409 GCA_023488565.1 Bacillota bacterium
ATATCGCAACGGCAGGCGAAGTCCAAGTCCTGGAGGCCTTCGGAGACTCTTTGGAATCGTTGCTGCAAAACGCGCAGGTCGCCGTCATTCCCCGCCTGGATACGCGATATAACCGGCTGGCATTGCCTGTGAAGTTGATGGATTATCTGTCCCAGGGATTGCCGGTAGTGGTGACCAAAGGTTCAGAGGCGGCAAGTGTAGTGGAAAAGGCCCACGCGGGATTAGTGACCGAGCATTCGGTAGCTGCATTGGCTAAGGCGCTGGAGTTTCTACTGCAGCATGATCCGGAAAGGCAGCAGATGTCCTGCAATGCCATCAGTTATGTCTCCCAAAATTTATGGGATGATCGGGCTGCCAGCGTGTTGGCGACACTGCTGCCCGATCATCCTGATGGCTAAGGGGTAAAGGTGGCTTCGGGCACTGGAGTGGTGGCGCCCGTGTTCCAGATTAAGTCGTAATGAGTCGCTGTGGGAACCTGAACCGTAACATACCCGGTATGGGTCTGGTCCGGGAAAATATTGACCGTGTCGGAACCGGGAACCGAAGCATGAATGGGAAACGGAAAAAACGACGTCGTGGACGTGATGCCGGTTGTTGCATAATCGTTCCAAGAATAGGCGGTAGAACCGACAGTTACCACGGCAAAATCGTTGAGTGCCAACGCTACCAAAGAACTTGTGGACTGCGGATTGTACACGGAAAGCTTGACGAGATAAAGGGAGAGCGGAGTTCCCGAAGAACTTGCTTGGCCCTCTGGAGTGACATTGACGACGTGAATACTCAAATCAGTGTAGGGGCCGGCGCCGGGTGGCACTGGTGCAGTCTGACTGGTGGCCGGTGTTGAGCTGGTTGATGGTGTGATACTGGGACTGGGACTGGTGCTTGATGGACTGGGTGATTGAGACGGACTTTGACTGGGCGACGAAGAGGGGCTTACTGAGCTCGAGGCGGCCGGGGACAAGGATTTTGACGGCGGTGATTTGGGCGTCGCTGATTGGGTTCCGCAACCTGCCAAAATCAAGGCGCTGATGCCCGCCATTGCAAATTTGTGCCAGAGCTTAAAGGATGTCATTAGGGTTGCACCTCGTTTCCCTGCGTATTGGCTTCGGTGGGGAAATGCGTTACCGTTGTCTCTGTAGCTAACGCCGTCCAGTAGCCTTGGGTTTCAAAAGGCATACGCCAAGAAGCTACTCCCCCGAGACCCTCTTGGATCGCCAATTCCAACCGATCTTTAAAGGATCGCGATGTTTCATCCCACCACATATCTTGTCCGATCTGCCAATTTTGAATGACTTGTTGCAGTGCTGCCTGGGTAGCCGCACCATAAACTCCCGCCGGATCGCCGACGACATTAAAGTCTTGCTGGAATGCTGCCACCGCATTTGCTGTGGCTGGACCATAAAATCCGTCGGTAGTCAGCATGGCGGGCGGCGTTTCGCCATTGGTCACGGCATAGCGCAATAAAATATAATTTAACAAGTCCTGAAGGTTTTGCACCTGAGGATCATAGGTTCCCACGTTATTGGTGGACAGCGATTCGGTAGGGGCCACATCCAAAGGGCCACTGGTAAAGGTAATCTCCTTTTCAACGGGATCCCACAGCGGCGTGATGTTATTGCTTTGGATGAAGGCCTGGACACTACGGTTGGTTTGATATCCCGGGGGATTGGGGAGTCCGGCATTAATGCCCTGGTTGTTGACTACCCAATAATGACCGTAAGGAGCCACACCCATAATCAGTTGCTGGGGATTGACGCCAGTGGCGAGCGCTTGGCTAATTAAATTTTGCACCCAAGGATATCCTGCAGTGGGACCGGGCCAGGTCGAGGAATTGTGCTCGGGGTAGGTCATAATATTGATCCAGTCCACATAAGGCGCAATCGCGGAGTAATTGTAAATGGTGTTGGGATAGGGCGATGGATAGACCGCCACCATCAGCTTTTTGTTGATAGCGTGAAGTGCTTGTCCCAGTGCCATGACAAAATTGGTATATTGCTGCGAAGCCTGGGATTCAGTCATACCTGACTGATGGTAAGCACTTGAGTTTTCGAAGTCTATAGTAATGCCATCCCAATTGTTTTGAGTGACCAGGTTAACAATTTGGCTGACCATAGATTGGACTTCTTGGGTGGTAGTAATAGGACCGTTTGCCGGGTTGTAGTAACTGCCAATCGACGGCATAATTAGCACATTTTGCTGATGGGCGGCGTTGGTGACACTGCTCACATTGGAAGCGCTGGCCCACATATCCACTGACCATGAGCCATCTGCGTTTTGATTGACATAAAACCATGCCGGTTGAATGACCGAGAGTTGCGAGCCGTTTTGGAGCAAGTCTTCATAAGCCGAATTTTGATCGCCATTAACTGGCGGATCGGTAAAAAATCCATAGCCCATCGACAACAGTTTGCCAGCGGGCTCAGGACTTATCACTAACGATGTAGCATTGGTGGTGGCGGAATTCAAGGTGGCATCGCCGAAGGCCAGAGTTTGGCCATCGCTGGTCAAAATGTCGTATCCTTGCAAATCAGGTGTCATGGCCAGTCCCACCGCAGTTTGATTCCCCATTTGGGATGCGTTAGGGCCGCCTAAGTTCGCGGCATCGCCAAAGTTGTTGACCTGTCCATTAGAGCTAAGGATCCAATAGCCTTGGCCGTCTGCGGTAGGATAGAGTGCGACCGCCGTGGACATTGGGGGCTGAGAAGGCAACTGGGTGCTTCCGACATCCGAGCCTATGGGGAGGTTGCCTAAGGTAGTGACATGAGTGACTTCAGAAAAATTGTACCCTAACGCGTACAATATGGCAGGACTGTCAATATGCCGCAGCACGTTGTTTTGAACTAAGTATACCGGAGCCGTGCCATTAAGCTGTACCAAGGTTCCCGTAGGATAGACCCGGTTGGGGCTGGTTACTTCGGGACCAAAAGGCAAGCCGGGTAAATTGGCGACAAGTTGAATTTGGCTCCATTGATATCCCATGCCTAAAAACACACTGGCGGACTGGATGGGACACAACTGGTCATTTACCGCCACATAGACAGTGGGACTATTTTGTTGTCGAAGCAATGTGCCATTGGGTTCATAAGGGACTGCGGAGGCCAGTTCGGGTCCCATCGGCCAGTTGGCATTGATGTTTGGCACCTGCGTAACCTCGCTGAAATTATAGCCCATTGCGTATAGTACTGCAGGGCTTCCCACATGCCGCAGGACGCCCTGCATGACCAAATATACAGCGTTTTGTCCCGCTGGTTTAATCAGAGTTCCTGAAGGGAAAGGAGTGACCATAGGGGCTCCTAATGTGTAGTTGGCTAAACTGGCAACCACCTGGACCTGGCTCCAAGAAAATCCCATGGTGAGAAACAATGGGGCGTCAGGGATATGATGCAAGGTTCCGTTATTCAAGTAGTACACAGCGGAGGTGCCCGTGATGCGCAGCAAACTGCCGTTGGGATAGATTGTGGGCGGGGCATCGCCTGATTCCGGCTGGTTGCCATAATTCACGGCGTCGCCGAAGGCATACACGGTACCGTTGGCCCCTAAAATCCAATAGCCTAAACCTGAGGGTGTCGACGCAATGGATGTGGCAACAATCCCTGAAGGCGCGTTGCCATAGTTGGCCGCGTTGCCTATCGGATATACCTGTCCGTTGTTGCTAAGCAGAAAGGCTCCCTGCCCCGACGGGGTCACCGCCATGCCCACCGCGGTAAGCGTAGTATTCGGCGGGGTGAATGCGGCGGCGTTCCCAAACGCATAAATTTGGCCATTTTGAGTTAGGATCCAATAACCTTGATAATCGGGGGTAGGTACCAGTTCGATGGCAGGCGATGCCGTCGAGGCGTTAATTGTGGCCAGATCCCCGTAAAATTGGACGTCTCCCGTGACGGTTACGGTTCCGTTAGCGGCCAGAGTGTAATATCCCCGCTGTACCCCGGCAAAACTTATAGTATTGCTTGAGCCCAGAGAAGTGGTCACCAAGAGTGGGCCCGGCCCGGCATTTTGTGGCAAGGTGACTTGAATGCTGGTATTGGACCAAGAGTCAATGGGAGCAGAAATATTGCCAAAGGTGACCGTCGCCCCCGCGTCAGTCGTGCCAAAATTTTGTCCGTTAATGGCTACCAAGACGTCGTTATTGTTAGTTTGCACAGTGTAATCACTGATGGTAGGGCCAGTGCCGGCGGCCATCGCCGGCAGACCCGTCATCATGCTCCCCACTAGGGCCGCAGAACTGATGGCCAATAGAGAGAAGAGTCGACGGCGGGAATTGTTGCGTATCATTGAAAACCTCCTAAATATGGAAACCGAGGGCCAGATTGCTGATGGTGAAAGTCATACTCATGAATAATTAGTCGAACGATGTCCGATTTCCTGCTTTTCACTCCATTTTATTTGTATGGGAAGTTGCCCAATTTCTGGATTGCGGTTCTTAAGAGTGGCTGAATTTTGGGCAACAAGACAAGGATTCTTTCTCTAGTGACGGGCTGACTGGGTTATACTGTGGGAATCGCAACAAAAAACGACAAGTCAAGTCGTAGGAGGATCCCGTGAAGCGCATTGTATGGGCATATGGCAGATATACCAATCGTACTATTCGCCACCTCGGAGACACCTTTGAAAATCACGGGTATGTGTTGGAACCATTCTCTATGGTAGTACCCCGATGGAGAAAACTCCCGGCCATGATCGTAAGCGCCCGTTGGCAAGATGGGCATTTACGGGGATTTTCCTCTGTTCATCCTTGGACCTACAGTCATTTAAAAGTCCCGTCCCATCTCCAGGACTGGCCGGTATTTGTTTTCGGCGATATGATCTTATCGTCTGCTCCGCACTTCTTCTATCAGGATTTGAACTACCAAACCATCTTAAACGACCGTTTGGCGGGAAAAAAGACATACATGTACGACCATGTGCCGCTTGGTATTCTCAAAGCCCAAGTACGTGTGCAGCACGAACACTATGCCCAAGTCTCACAGGTATTCGCCATGAGCCAATGGACCAAAGATGCCATCTTGGCCACCGGCGCCATCGACTCAGCAAGAGTTCACGTAGTCGGGGCCGGCTCTAATTTAGGCCGAACTTGTCGTCAAAATCCTTATACGGAAAAAAACCTGGATGCCAAGACCCTGATTTTTGTCGGCCGGGATTTCGTGCGCAAAGGGGGCCCTTTGCTGTTAGAGGCGTGGAGCCACGTGCACCGAATGATGCCAACGGCTCGCCTCCAATTGGTGGGACCGGGCGCAGAATGGACGCGTCCACAAATGAATGTCACGGCCGTTGGCGACGTGGATGGGGAATACGTCGTGTCACTTCTAAAACAAAGCACTGGCTTTGTCATGCCAACACAATGGGAGCCGTATGGGATTGCCTTTTTGGAGGCATTTTCCTGTGGTCTGCCTGCTATCGGCCCTGCACGGATGGCCATCCCGGAATTTCTTCATGACGGGCTCAATGGGTACATCTATTCCAAAGACGATCCGTTAACGCTGGCGGACAGCATGCTGCGATTGCTTTCGAACGATGACGCTACCTGGGCATTGAGCCGCCAAGCTTTTTTGGATTCCCGGAATTATACCTGGGAGAGAACATTTGAGAAAATGTCTCGGGTGTTAGAGGTTCCTGGCGACTCTTCGATGTGGTTTGCCTAATATGGATGGGAAAGTTGGGGTAGTGATTCCTGTCTATTATGGTAGACGTTTCCTGGAAGAGACGTTGACTAGTGTCTATCGCCAAGACTATGGCACACCACAAGTAGTGGTCATTGAAGATGGCACACCACAGGGCGAGGATGCATTGGAGATCTGTCAGCGCTACCCCGTGACCTATATTCGCCGCGCAGAAAATCAAGGGGTGATGGCTTGTCGCCGTGAAGGCGCTCAGCACCTTTCTGATGTCGACTATCTTGCCTTTTTAGACCAGGATGACGCCTGGCATGATGAGTTTTTGACGCGAATGACATCGGTATTGGCAACAGATCCTGGGCTTGGGTTTGTGGCCAGCAATGCGCGTCTGACAGATCAAGGAGGAGACCAGCCGTTGTTTGGCACGAGGGTTCCAAGTTTGCAATTGGAAGATTTGAAAGTGGCCAATCAGTTGGTCTCTCCAAGCCAGGTGTTAATGCGCATGCAAGCCTGGAATTCGTTGGATTTGGGCGGCGATTTGCGAGGAGGAGCCGATGATTGGCTAGTATGGCTAGCCATACTAGCCTTGGGATATCGGGCCGCCTACGTTTCCGACATGTTGCTGGATTATCGTGTCCATTCCGGGGGAGCTCACAATGAGCGGCGTGAGATGATTGCGAGTGAACGCCGGGTGGTGGATGAGTGGTTCTTAAAACTCGGGTTTACCCGTGCAGATCAACGCCGGTTTTATGGCCGGGTGGCTCTTGATGGCTTGGTACAAGGGTTTCGATTGCACCAGTGGCGAGTCGTGCTACAATCGGTAGGACAGGCAATCAGAGATCCCTGGGCGTTTTCATCCGCATATCGGTTTCGCCGGCGGCATAAAGCGCAAGGATTGGTTTGAGGTGGGCAGTTGGATAGTCCGAAGGTCACCGTAATCATTGCAACCTATAACAGGGAAACTCTGCTTATGGATACCATAGGCGATTTGTTGCGCCAAACCCCATTTCAGCAAGGATGGGCTGAATTATTGGTCATTGACCAATCGGCAACTCATCTTGGCACCACAACTCGGCAGTTGGAACAGTTGCAATTGCAAGGAGCCATTCAATGGATTCGCGTCCAAAGCCCGGGATTGACCAAAGCCCGCAACTTGGGGGTGTCACTGAGCCGCGGTGAATATGTCATTTTCGTGGATGATGATGTACGGATTGAGAATGAGGCTTTCATCATGGCTCATGTTAGTAGTCTAAACCGTCCCCATGTTGCAGCGGTCGCTGGCCGCATTTTGGTTCCCGGAGAAAACCCGCGGATGGTGTCAAGCAAGATTGGCCATTTAGGCTTCTTCGGGACCAGGGAACCGGGTTTCGGCAGTGATTGGAGTGGTCCAACAGAGACACTGCGAGGGTGCAATATGTCTTTTCGCAAAAAGGCATTAGAGGCGATTGGCGGTTTTGATGAGCGGTACACGCGATCGGCATTTCGGGAAGATACCGATGTGTCCTGGCGCCTAAAAAAACAGGGGGTTGAGCTTTGGTTTTCTTCTGAGGCATGGCTAACCCATTTGTCATCTCCGGAGGGGGGCACCCGTGATCGCAGCATTACGGTGGATGTTGACCTCATTGTCAACGATATTCGGTTTGCGTCATTGAATTTGCGTGGCGTTCACAAATGGGCATGGCTGGCAAGAATTTATGGGTCCCGGGTAATCAAAGCCGGGGTAAACCGCGGAAAATTTTCTATGAGGCATGCAGCATTCAGGAACGGCATGTTTGAGGTGGCACACGAAGGTCCTTGGCATCTAATTGGGGAGCGTAATTCATGAACATCCTGGTCGATGCCTTATTATACCAATCACAATCGGCAGGAATCGGCCGGTACATCGACAAGTTATTTTCTGCTTATACCGGGCTGTTTCCCGATGATCGGGTGACGGCGCTGGTTCCTCCGGGACAAATCTTGCCGGGAGCCATTAACTTGGTGCCCATCGAAGATCTTAAGAGCAGCAAACAACGATTGCTGTATGAGCAGTGGCGCTTGGGTTCCTGGGCAAAAACTCAAACTTACGATATCATCCATTTTGGCGATTATCAGATGCCCATTCTCGGCGCTCTGCCGCGGGCTATTGTTACGGTTCATGATTTGGCGGCCTTTCGTCTGCCAGAGCTGTTTCCTCGCGGTTCCGGTCTGACCAAGAGATTTTTAATGCGGAGATCAGTGGCGCATGCCAGCCGGGTGATTGTTCCCAGCCTTGCCACGGCGCACGATTTGCAAGATATCTTACATGTTCCGGAATCTAAAATCTCGGTAGTGCTCCATGGCGTGACTCCCCTGGAGCGAGAGGCGGGACCTACGCTTTATGAACGACCATATTTTCTTGCCGTGGGCACCATTGAACCGAGAAAGAATTTCGAACGCTTAATTGAAGCTTTCGCTCGAGTATTTGCGAATATTTTGGATGGACCGGATTTATTGATTGCGGGCAAGCCGGGTTGGCTTTATCGTAATGCAATGGAGGCCCCCTCTCGTTTAGGAGTAAGAGAACGGGTGCGGTTTTTAGGGTATGTGGAAGACAAGAGCTTAAAGGCGCTGTATCGTGATTGTATGGCTGTTACTTACCCCAGTCTGTATGAAGGGTTCGGATTTCCGGTAGCCGAAGCATTGTGGCTGGGGAAACCAGTCCTCTGTTCCCGCGGTGGGGCACTGGAGGAGGTTGCCGGAAACGACGCTTTGATTGTGGACCCCCTCAACGTTTCCTCAATTGCCTCGGGGTTGGAGGAGTTGTGGAAAAACCTCGGCGTTTGGCAAGTGCGGGCGTTGGCAGGGGTCACCCGGGTGCATCAACTGACGTGGACAAAGGCAGCGCAGTCAACGCGCGACGTGTATTTGCGAACCGTCGGCGATAGTCGCCAGACGTAAAATGTGCTTTGGGGGGATACTATGAAAGCCGCAGAACTGAACCTATTTCCGCCCCGGACCTGGCTGTTTTTGGCAGGTGCAGCGGCCGCGGGAATTCTGAGCATATTTTTACCAGCATTGGGTGCCATATTATTTGCTGCAGACTATATCGCTATTGTCATTATATCGCCGCCTGTAGGATTGGCTTTGTATATTTTGCTCGCCCCATTTCCTTTGGGAATCCTGCTGCATCATCACAAGTTCTATATTTCCGACGTGATGGCGATTATTATGGCGTTTTGGCTGTTAGCCCAAGTATGGCGGCGCGGGTTGCGCACGATTTGGAGCACGTTTGTTGTGAAGCAGTACCGAGCACCCTTGATATTGTTGTTAGGTTTGTCAGTACTGTCACTGGCAGTGGCCTGGAGTAGGGTGGGTACCAGTATAAAAATTTTAGAGTACGTCGAGTTTTTTGTGGTGGTGGTGGCGCTGGTGCGCTATACCGCGTTTAATGCTCCGAAAGTTCGTCACTTCTATCTCATTGTGTTGACGGTTGTGGTTTCGCTTGTGGCTGTTTATGGACTGTACCAATTTATGTTTCAACTAGGTCCTACGGCAAATATTGTGGATCTACACCATGTGCGAGCCACGGCATTTTTTGGTCAGCCCAATGTGTTTGGCGCTTTCAACGATATGACCTTTCCGATGCTTTTGGCGCTGGTTGTGCTCGGCCCCGACAGCCTTCCGAAAAAGTGGCTTACCGCCGCCCTGTTTATAACGGCCTTGGGGGTCGTCATCTCGTATTCTCGCGGCTCCTGGGTAGCCGATGCCGCCGCGGTGTTCTTTATGGGTCTGGTGGCGTGGCTGGGCAAGGGCCGCCAAGTTATGGGACGTTATGCGGCTTATGGTGTGGGCATTCCGGTATTGATGTTTTTACTGGTCATCGGGTTAGGGAAAATTGACTTGAGCCACACAGCAATCTCCTTGGGCTATAGAAAAAACACGGTGGAAAGACTTTCGAGTTCGGTTACGGCAATTTTTAACCCAAGGGGACATTACGACACCAATCAGCGGCTCCTGATATGGAAATCGGCCATTCAGGCGATCAAAAGCCACCCGGTGTTGGGGGTTGGGTTAGGTAACTTTCATTTATACATTAAGAAGTTTCCGCCAAAAGGCTTAGGCGCAATTCCACCGATGGCTCATAATCTCTATTTGGAATGGGGCGCTGATCTTGGGGTAGGTGGTATTATCGCGGGCCTTTGGTACGAATGGAGCTGGATCAAGACAGCCTTAGATGTCCTGCGGATGCGGGCGCAACAAGTATCCCAAGAGCGTTACGCTTGGATATTGGGTGGTTTTGGCACCATGGTGGCATTCATTGTCCACGACTGGGTAGACTTTATGATAGATCACGGCGTCATCGTGCCCTTGTTGTTGGCGTTGGGCATTGTCGCGGCCGTGGTTACTGAAATTCGTTCGGAAAAGATTTAGGGGGATCCATGCGGGTAGCATTGGTGCATGACTGGCTCATTAACATGGGCGGAGCCGAACGTGTTTTGGAAGAGCTGGCTCGCATGTTTCCCGAGGCACCGATTTATGTAGGTGTCGTAGACCCCAGCCGCCTTTCACCCCTTCTGCAGACACGGCATATCATCCCAAGTCTAGTTCAGCGTTGGCCTTATGCAATCCGCTGGTATAACCGGTATTTACCCCTGTTAGCCTATGGATTCGAACAATTCGACTTGTCATCTTACGACCTGGTAATTTCTTCCTCGGCCGCAGTCGCAAAAGGGGTGGTCACACGAGCCGAAACCTGTCATATCAGCTATATCCACACGCCGATGCGCTATGCCTGGGATTTGTACCATGAGTACCACACCCGCGAAGCCAAAGGATTCACGAAGAAATTGATGGGTCCCGTATTTCATTACCTACGACTTTGGGATCGGGTGGCTACGGATCGGGTGGATGTGTTGGTGGCCAACTCCACGACGGTGGCGCAGCGAATTCAAAAACATTATCGACGATCCGCGATCGTGGTTCATCCGCCGGTTTCCGTCGATCAATTCCACATTGCGGATCACGTGGATGATTACTATTTAGTGTTGTCGCGACTGGTGTCCTATAAGCGGTTTGATTTGGCAGTTACGGCGGCCAATCGCTTGGGCCGACGCTTAATTGTTGCTGGCAGCGGGCCGGAATTACCCCATTTAAAACGGATTGCCAAAGGTTCGGTGCAGTTTGTTGGGCCTGTGAATGAAACCAAGCGCGCGGAACTGATGGCGCATGCTCGGGCGCTGCTCTTTCCTGGCGAGGAGGATTTTGGTATAGCGCCGGTTGAATCACAGGCGGCAGGGCGTCCGGTGATCGCATATGGTAGAGGAGGTGTTCGGGATACCGTGATTCCGGAGCAAACAGGAATCCTTTTTTTCGAACAAACTGCAGATGCCCTAATCGAGGCCATATTGCAAGCCGAGGATATGGTCTGGGACAGCGGGGCAATTCGCCTGAATGCTTTGCAATTCAGTCCGGATGCATTTCGTCGGGACTTTCAAGGGGTAGTGGACCAGGCAATGGGACGGCATCTGCCAAAGGGAAGTCAAATCGATACAAATGGGTTAACATAAGGGCAGAGTACCCCATTTGATTTTGTAAAGGGGATTTCGAGATTTAACCCATGAAAATTGCGATGGATGTTTCCATTATGGAATCGTGTCGCACTGGCACGGAAGAATATACCGAAGGACTGGTATGGGGTCTCCATCATGCGGGAACTTCAGTAGTTTCTATGGGGCGGGGAACTTCACCCATTTTGCCAGATCAGCCGTGTCTGGGATTGCCTCACCAAAGATCTCGGAGTTGGTGGCAGAAATGGTGGTGGGAGAATCTGGGCCTGATGAAGTGCCCTCAAGATGTTCATCTGGTCCATATACCATATCTAACACATCCTCCACGGCGTCTTGCGGTTCCCACCGTGGTGACGGTTCATGATCTCATCCCTTTTCGTTTGCAGGATTACCACAAAAGGTTTCACGAGCGGGCTTATTTCAACATGGTACGGCGACGCCTGCCCTTGGCAAGTCACTTGGTTGCCATTTCTCAAGCCACCATGCGGGACATGCAAGAGTTGTTTCCAGAGCTGAATTCTAAGGTCACCGTGATACAAAACGGTGTGCACCCGACATTTTTCGCGCCTGTATCGGTGGCTACTGTGGATTCGGCTGTGCGAGAATTTGGCTTGTTTAAACATCCCCGTCTCTTATATGTTGGCGGCTATGATAGTCGCAAAAACGTACAGACTTTGGTAAACGCGGCGAACCAAATCTTTCGGAAACGGCGCGACGGACAATTAATATTGGTCGGTGCTTTGAACCATCCCGAGGTCACTCGGTGGGTCAATACGTTGAATATGCAAGAATTTGCCGTACTTACCCCGTCAATTTCCCGCGAAACGTTGGCTGCCCTCTATCATGCGGCAGACCTCTTTGTCTTTCCCAGCACCTATGAGGGATTTGGATTAGGTCCGGCGCAAGCGATGGTTGCCGGTATTCCGGTGGTGGCGAGCAATATTGCGGCGATCACGGAAGTAGTGGGAGACGCCGGGGTTTTGGTGGAGCCGTTGTCGGTAGAAGGATGGGTGGAAGGAATCTGTCGGGTATTGGACAGCCCTTCCTTAGCTCAAAAAATGGCGGCCCGCGGTCGGGCTCGGGCAGAAGACTTTGCTTGGAAGCGGGTTGCGTTGCAATACCACACTCTTTATAGCCGATTGGTGCGCTAGAAAGCGAGGTATAATGAAAGTTTTAGTGACTGGTGGTGCAGGTTTTATCGGATCTCACCTTTCAACGGCGTTGATTGCTCAGGGAGATCAAGTGACCGTGGTCGACAATTTATCGACAGGAACGCGGTCCTTTGTGCCCCCGGAAGCGAGATTTATTGAAGCCGACATTTTGGTGCCTGACACCTGGAAAAATGTCGTAGGCGCCGTAGATGCCGTGATTCATTTGGCAGCCCAAATTAGTGTGCCCCTGTCGGAGACCTACCCCATGGAAGATCTTCGGACGAATCTTCAGGGCACGTTAACGATGCTGGAGACGGCTAGCTTTTTAGGTGCGCGGGAATTTCGGCTGGCATCGTCTGCTGCAGTTTACGGTGATGTGTTGTCGTTGCCGCTTCGGGAGTTGGGACCTTGGCATCCGATTTCATTCTATGGACTAAATAAATGGGCGGCCGAGCAATATCTGCTACATTGGGCGACCACCCATGAGATGACCGGCATTGCCCTACGGTTAGCCAACGTCTATGGCCCACGGCAGCGCACTGCAGGAGAAGGGGGCGTGGTGGCCATGTTCTGCGAGGCCTTGGCCTCCGGTACTACACTCACGGTGCATGGTGACGGGTCTCAAACCCGAGATTTTATTGCGGTGCAAGATGTGGCCCAGGCGTTTTTGCATCGGCTGGGCAATCCCGGCCCTTCTGCTGTGTATAACGTCAGCACGGGAACCACAACCAGCGTCTTGGACCTAATCGAGGTGTTGAGGGCAGTTTCTAGACAAGATGTCCGATTCCTGACGGTAGAACCTCGCATTGGCGATATCCACGACAGCCTTTTGTCTACTGCATTAGCCGAACAATGGGGATTTCGTGCCCAGACGCCTTTGGCGCAAGGCCTTGAGGAAACCTGGCGATATTTCCAACAAATAAGGCGCGAATTCCGATGACCATGCGCCTGGTCTGGATAGTACGTTTGTTATAACGCGACACGGGAACCATTTTGATGCAATGGGTAGTGCCACTGCTTATAGAATCCGAAGTCGCAGTAGATATTTTGCCAGTATATCCTCCCTCGCGGTTAAATGCAGTATGCAAAACCCGCAAGGCCAGGTCCTCGGCAAAGTTAGATTTCGACAATTACGGTAATACCGTGATGAGAAGATTTGCGAAGCCAAAAACGAGTGGCAGCCGTTTCGAGTGAGGTGTCTCTGGGTGGGGGCAACCTGAACTACTCGGTCGCTCGCGACCGAGTATGCTGAGAAAGTCGATACCGGCAAACGGATTAGATGGGTTCGGCCACAAAAGCCTGTGAGATCCGCGCTGTCGTCAGGCAGTGACCTCGAACGACGGTTTACGAGGTTTTTTTAACCAGGAATGGTACTCCATTTACTGACAACACGGGCAAGTAGAGGGTCGTGGTAAATTTCAGCAATACCAGGAAATCTCTGAGATAAATGGTCCCAAATCACACGACTAAGATCATCCTCTGGTTCTGATTCCCGTTTATTGCCTCGGATGATCTAGAGTATCACGTCCGGGAATAGTCCACCGAATATCTCGTACTCTGTGATGGTAAGGTGCAAGATAGCACTGTATAACGCCAAACCTTTACGCCAAAATTTGGCAATACGGTAGAACAAAGCCGAGAGGATTATCCTGGATCCCAAGATCATTGGATGGCTCAAGCAAATAAGGAAGGATGTCAAGTAGTCGCATACGCTGACCGCCATCGAGTTCACCCGCCATCGCGATGACTGTGGCGAACCTTCAAAATAAATATTCCATGTGCCAACTCAACTGATATATGCATCAGGTCAATGCAGGATTAGGGATTTGTGGCGACGAATGCCGATGCGCCTCGAAGGGGACGCAAATGCCCCAAGCCCCCTCCTCGATACAGGAGTAGGGCTATATATTTTTGCGATAAAGCCTAAGATGCCTGCCCTATCACGATGTGGCCCGTTGGTCGCTGTTGGTGATTTCGACCACGGTATCCATCGTCCGAACCTCCACGGGCACTGTCTTCCAACCTAGTGTCTGTGCCACTATATAGCGCCGATATCCATCGTAGAGCACGTAACCCGTGCCATCAGAGGTGGGCCTTATCACCACTGGTTCGTCGAGTTGACCGCGTGCGGCTACTTGCGCTTGGAGTGCCTGGGTTTTCGCTTTGTTCGGTTGGGTTTTTAAGAATTCCTCCGGCACTTTAATACTGTCAAGCGCGATTTGTTGGTAACCGGATAAATCGGGCCACGGGCGGCCGTCTGTCGCAACAGAAACCGGTGCAGCCTTCGCAGGGGTCGCCTTCTTGTCCGCAATGACCTGTGCTTGAAAAGCGATGACCCCGATTTCTCCCGGACAGTCCTCCAGTGGCAAATCCAAGGTCAGCTCCCCCTGAATCAGTAAGCGTTGGGATACATCGGGAAGGCCCAACTGCGCCCCCTGTTTTTTGGAGACAAGGACGGTAAAGGTAATCGAGCCGCTGGCTGGAGGGAGTCCTTTGGGCGGATTCGGCGTACCGGCTTCCTCCATGGTCAGCCGATAGTAGGCGGGAAAAACTTCGACCGGCCCCACCGGAACCCCCGTCAAGGTAATTTTTGCAGACAAATATATCAACCCCTTGAATCAGTTTAGTGGCCAATCGACAGCAAGTACGTTAACCTGCACCCGCCGGCGAGACAGGCTTCTAACGGAGTGATTCGCCATAGGCGCGGTTATTCCTGCAAGTGCGCCTCATCCTCGCTCCATCATCGTAGTCAGATTGCAGCCACTTGCTGGAGCACATCCAACCAGGATACGGGTGTAGAAGGGCTTCCTGGCAATGTTGGGATCGCTATTCTACTTAAGGTGTTTCTCGCACCCGAACCACATGTTTCCTTTAGATGGAGATGGTTATCGGTGCGTCCGACGAGATAGCCTCGCATTTCGTGGAATTCGGTCCTAACGATTTCGAGGGCTCTTTGGTTGACGAGAGGTTGTCCAAACGGAACGATCCACAACCGAGAGATCTGGATGACCTTCTTAGAAGTTGTATGCCTCTTGAACCTTGGCTGTGTAACACTAGAGATGCAGATTGTCTCAATATTTAAGTTTGGTGCGTATCGAAGAAATGCAGAACGTTTTCCACACTAATATTGTTAGCATCTAAATGTCTCATCTATTAGTTTGTAAGATATTATCAAAATCATAGCGCCCAAACGGATGACTCTCCCTGGGGAATGACAACGTGGCGAAGAAGAAAAGTTGGTCGCGACGTTGGGTTTCCAACGCCGCCCAATTGCTTTGCCAGCCCATTCGCTTACGCTTGGTAAAGAGTGCCAACTGAACTGAAGCCGGATACCCATGAGTTGATTGCGGACAGGCGAGTTTCGATCCAGTGGCCAACTCCAATCGTTCATGTTGATTTATTGAGGCCACGCCGCCTCAGGCAGCGCATACCGGGCAAAATCCCGGTGATTGCGACGCCATACCCTTCGCCCTGTCTCGAAGGCGCGCTGGATCGGTACCGCATCGATCCAACTTAAGTGCGGGTCTGCTTCCCATGTTTCGAGAATCCCAAGCCATTGTGGCTTATCGTCCATCAGTACCCCCTGCCAATTCAACACGGTCCGGGCACAAAGCGTCCGCCCGGGTCATGTTCTTGACGTAGCGCGGCAACACGTACGTCAATTCATGTAAGACCAGCGGATCTAGCCACACCGTCACCATGCCAGCCGCCGATCGCAGCAGCGCCTGGCAGGCCACCGTATGACCATCATATGCTTGGGCATGCAAGAACACTTTTTTTTGGTATTCACGTTACCGTCACGCGTGGTCCAAGTCCTCCCGTTCTTGTTGTGCGGCCATGCCGTCGTGCCAGTCGGCGTCATCGATGGGTTCCTGAATTGGATAGCGGGCAAAGAGATCGTCGGGGCTTAATGCCGACAGGACTTCGATCAGAATACGCTGCTCGTCCTGACTCCGCGCTACCAGCGGTGCGCCCGTGCAATTGCAACTTATGGCGGATCTCACCGGGAACGAGTAGCCCCGGGGATTTGCACCCCGAGGCTCTCCCAGAACCGGACGTGAACCTCTCAGCTCATCCGGCTCCCCTACCTCGCTGCAGGCCGTATCCGTTGCCAGTGTGTGAACAGTTGTATAGGAAAACTCCTGATCAGTGGCATGACGGCTCTTTCCTCAACACAAGAGTCCGTCCGTTTTCCTGAGTTTCCAGCGCCACAACCGTGGCGGCGGGGATAAGGAACTTGGTTCGGTTTTATCGAAACAAATCGGTAACAGACAGAGGATGATCGGGAAACAACGGACTGGTGACGGTTTCGTAGCGAGTATAGGGTCCCCATGGCAGATATCCGTCCGCGGTCAAATGGTACATCGTCAGCGTCTGATTGTCTGGATCCACAATCCAGTATTCCCGGACGCCAAAACGGGCATACAAGTGAACCTTCACGCCCGGATCCCGATCCCGGGTGCTGGGAGATAAGACTTCAACCACCACGTCGGGAGGTCCTTGGATATTCGCGTCGGTGACGATATTCAGATGATCCTGACAAACAAAGAGGACATCAGGTTCCACGACATTATGATGGTCAAAGACGACATCGAGAGGAGCCGTAAAAACCTGACCCAATCCTTGCTGTTCCAGCGTTTGAAAAAAGCTTGCGCAATGGAGAACAATACGCTGATGTTGGGGGTTTGGCGACGGACTCACAGCGAGATCTCCTTCCAGTACTTCATAGCGTTTGCCGTCGTCGGGCATCTGAGCCAAATCCTCGGCAGAAAAAATGGGGCGAATGATATCCACCATGGGCCACCTCCTTTTGTCTTGAGTATAACCGAAAACGAAGAGGGAATCACTCGGCGCCTTCTGGGCAGGTCGTCATGGCCTGCTTACCATCCGCTGGGCTCACGGCATGACCCCGTCCGTCTTCCCCACGAACGCAGGTAGAGTCGGCTCCGTTATCCAGAGATCTGATAATCTCAGGAGGCTCTGATTATGAAGCAACGGACACTTCGCGAATTACTTCAAGAGTTAGAACAGGAGTTGATCCGCCTCGGCTACACCAAGGGCAGCATGACCTTTTACCGCAGCCGTTGGCGAAAGATCGAGGATTTTGCCGGCAAGAACAGGCAAGTTTACTATACCGAACAGCTTGGAATCGATTTCGTACGAGTTTCCCATGCCGCGCTGCCATATGTATGATCGGAGATTTCCAGCTCCACCACGCGGTCTTGCGAAGATACCTGAAGCACCGGCAACTGCTGACCAATCCATGGTTCATTGAGATGAGCAGACGGTTTCAGGACTACTGTGTCTCAACAAAGGATTAATGAACTTCTCCCGCCGCCTGGCCTCTACGAGGCCGAGGCGGGGGTTTCTGGATTCGTTCCCAGAAATTCCTGGCTCCTAGTGCGAGTGTATTACACATGTCCTCCTCGATGCCGT
>JAMDDZ010000139.1:0-5337 GCA_023488565.1 Bacillota bacterium
CAACGCTCTATTCAGCGAAAACAACCGGTTGAGGAAATGTGACCGTTCTGTGACACGGAGGATATACGGCGGACACAAAAGGTGGGTACCCTAAAGATGACCAAAATGGTCTGAACGAAAGGAGGTTACGGATCATGATGGGATTCGGGGTGAGCGGTGGTTTGGCGGGGATGTGGATCATGGGGCTATTGGGCCTGTTGATTTTGGTCGGCGTCATCGTGCTCATTGTCTGGGCGATTCGGGCCTTGATTCCGGCCAACCGGTCAGGGGCCCCGGCTGCGGCGGTCGATCCCCTGACGCAATTGCAATTGCGATTGGCACGGGGGGACATTACGCCGGATGAATACGAGGAATTGCGAGCCCACCTACGCGATTAAGCGTCGCGTCATCCCAAAGGTCAACGACCGCAGCATGGGATATGCGCGCATCGCGATAGACTATACGGGATGGTTCGGTGGGGAGATGATGGGACGATAGCGTCGTTGACGAGTGTGAACCCTGGGATGGGTGGCGCCCCATAGGATTAGTGAAACCAAGAGCATGGGAAAAGGAGTGGAGAATCATGAAGCGATTCAACGGCCTTGTCGTGGGTCTAGGATTGTTGGCGACCGGCACGATAGGCGGGGTGGCCTTTGCTGCCACCCACGGCGCTACCCTATCGACCTCGACGCCGGGGTCTGTCCCGCAGTCGGGAAGTTTGCGTTTTACCGCCATGATGGGAGGTCCGGGTGCAGGAGCGTCTTCGGGTCTCGGCGGCATGATGGCCTCGCCGATGAACCAATACCTGGGCAATACGCACGCCGCGATGGGCTATGTCGGATCCGGCGGCGGAGGGATGATGGGAGCGGCTTCGGGATCGGTGTGGACCCCCGCCCAAGTGGCGAAGTTGGTGCAGCAGAGTGAACAAGGGGTCACCATCGACCGGACGACCAACACCATTACGTATCACAGCATAAGGGGATGCAGTGGGAGATTGACGGGCTCATCAACCCCAAGGTGGTGGTACCGCAGGGGGCTCAGATCACGGTGGATTTGGTCAATGCCGACCAGGGCTATATGCATGGGTTTGAGGTGACGACAGCGCGTCCCCCCTTTCGTGAGATGGCCATGATGCAAGGACCTGCCGCATTCTCGGGGGCCTTTATTATGCCCATTTTACCGGAGACGAGCCAAGGCCAATATCATCGGAGCACACAATTTATTGCCACCAAGGCGGGAACCTATTATTACATTTGTCCCGTGCCCGGCCACGCGGCGCAAGGCATGGCCGGCCAGTTTGTGGTGTCCTAACGATGCCCGTGGGGTTTCAGAGGACGCCCTCGCGAGATTCACTGAGAACACTCGGGCAATTGTCTGATGGCGGAACGGCAAGGCTGGCCCAGCGCCATGGACTTCTTGGGTGACGGAATGATCTTTCAGATCATGGTCCGACGGGTCTCACCTTATTTGGCGCAGAGCGTAGCATTTTGGCTGACATGGTTGCTAGAGTTAACTGCTGGACGTTCTGGACCAATGGGTTGCCCAGCGGATTGGCCGTCCAGAGTGCTACCAACGGCTTAGCAAACTCTGGACGGCCAGTCAGGCGGTACCCTGGCTGGGAGAGCGGGTAGGATCGGCGACAACGAATTCGAGACTAATGGCCCCATTTGTACTCAGAGAACGTGAGACTTGACAATATTGCAGCCAGGAAGAGAAGCGGCCCATGGGCTGGCTTACGGACGCAACCCGCAAGGAGGTGCATCGCGTTGCTGATGGGAGTGACCCACCCCGTGCACGTCAATACGCTCACCTTATTCTATGTCATGAATTTCGTCATCGCCCTCTTGGTGATCACCTTCGGGGGCCTCGTTGTGGTCACCCGTCTACAACAGCATAAATTTCGGCTGTTCGCTTCCGATTCCAGTTCGGCACGGAATGTGTTGATCGTTGGTCTCGGAAGTCTCTGGCTGGTGGACGGTCTCTTACAAGCGCAGCCCCTCATGGTCACCCAGTTCACCGGCGGAGTACTCGCCCCCTTGCTGACCGGCCAGCCCGCCCTCGTCGCTGCCGTCGTCCGCTTAGGCATGCGTCTATGGCGCCTCCACCCCCTCGTCTGGAACCTGGTCGCCATCTGGATGCAAATCGGCATCGGCGCCGTCATCTTGCTGGGCGGCGAGACCCGAGGACGCCGCATCGGATTGTGGACTTCGATCGGATGGGGCCTTCTCGTGTGGGGACCCGGCGAAGGGTTTGGCAGCATATTTTCTGGTGGGAGTTGGTTGCTGGGGAGCCCGGGGTCGGTGCTGTTTTATGTGCTGGCCGCGGGCGTTCTCTTGCTACCCTCAGCATGGTGGCGGTCACCACGGTTCTTGCGCGTCTGGCAGGAAATGATCGCCGGACTGTGGGCATTAGCCGCCCTCCTTCAAACGTGGCCTGCCAACGGCTGGTGGTCGTCGCACAGATTCAGCGCCTTTCTCACGAACCAAGCCCGCATGCCCCAGCCGTCCCTGTTTTCGGCACCGCTCTACGCGGGGGCCCAAGCCGTCGCGCAGTCCGCCATCCCCTGGAACGCCGGGATCGTCGGGATCTTTCTCATATTGGCCCTCCTTTGGATCCTGGGACGCCCGGCGCGCCTCACCTGGTGGCTGACGGTCGGCGTGACAGGGAGTACCTGGTGGTTTGGCCAAGATTTTGGCGTGCTCGGCGGCATGGGCACGGATCCCAACAGCGCGGCCCTGGTCTTGCTGGGTCTGGTCGTCTACGCGCTCATCGTCCCCCTGCCCGCAGACCGTGCGGTGACCCGTCCAACCCAGACAGATTAAAACGGTCCGGGATGGATATCTGAGTCACGACCGAGGCCCAACATCGGGATCCTATCGCCATGCACCGCCGCCACGGTCACTTATCGAAAGGCCGCCCAGCCTCCTAGGGTGCCCCCGACCATGCTCACCATCATGAGGTCCATGGCTCCAAACTCATGGTAATCAATCCACCGCACAGCTCCCTTGCCGTCCCTCCTGCCATAATCCCCACGGCTCCATGGAGATCGGACTAGTGACGGTATCGACGCCCCCATCGCATCAAGACCCCCATCATCATGCCGATCACCCCCGACGCGACGGGTTGGGGATCACCCATGATATCGCCACCCGACGCAGTGACCCATCCAGCCGCAAAACCCGGCGAATTTTCCCCTCAGTTATTCCCCATCCGCATTCCCACCCCGATGCTTTCCTCGCAGTCTATGCCGGAGCATCAAGCCGTAGACGAGCCAAGAGGCTCCAGGAAGGGGGATTCAATATGTCTGTGCTATCAGGAAATGACCATCTGACGCGAAAGAGCTCCCAAAAGCCCTCCTTATACCACAACGAGGCTCCGCGGGAGAGAAGGCGACGCCCCGCGTTTTAGGGATGTTGCACATGTTCCCTCCGGATGCCCTCTTGCCACACCGCAACCAGGTGCTCTGCCCCGGGATTCGCGTAGAGCTCTCCCGTTAGCGCCATTTCCCCCGAAGAATCGTTCAAGACATCGAGATAACGCTGGTGCCATCGCACCGTAGTAAGCGCAAAGACGACTCCAGCCCTAACAAATACCACCCAATGGCCGGAATGTGTATCACAAAGAAAGCAATCGCACCCATAATGCTGACAGCTCCAATCAGCCAAAAGAGCGGCCAAGCAACCCGCTCTTTTGTTGCGCCGACGAGATCTTAACAGGATGTCCGCGAAAAATGTCCGGCAATTGAGCGGCTGATGCCCGCCAGGTGCGTCGCATCATGAGGCCGTTAAAAATGAGGATTGGCGGAATAAATAATTGCATTAACGTGGTGAACCCAACGCCTCAATGCGGATTCAGGCAGTGCCAGATGAACAGGGGATTGTCCCGCGTCGTTTCACCGATAAATCCGCGTAAGATGGCATAATAAAACATTGCCGACCGAAACTGATAGCCTGGCGGCACTGCTTTATGTCGTCCAATCCAGAAGTAGCGGGAAATCAAGAATGCCCCGGAAAAGGAGCCCCAGAGCTGTTCTGGCCAGCGACGAAATCTCAATTCGGTCATGCGACCGAGCACCTGGTGATCGAAAATATTGCCGATTCGGACCATAAAAATACCCAGAGCAACGCCGAGTACCACCCAATCCATGGTATGGTTAAACAATAAGGGGTTGCGGCGCAGTTGAATCGAAAGCTAAGAGATCAACCCCCACGGCTCCATCAAACGCTAAACTCCCTTGCCAAATTTTCAATGTTTAGGGGATCGGTCCAAATCTCGGATCATTGGCCAACACAAACACCACTCGGGCTCCAATCATCCCCCATAATACCGTCAACAACAGCACGTTAGACAGACGATCGGGATCATATCCCGCTTGTTTTCCTCGCTCAATCAGGTAATAAGATCCGCCTAAGAAGGCCATCACCATAAAGATTCCGTACCAATGCACGCCCAGGGGCCCAATTTTGAATGCATACGGGTTGAGGGTCGGAATATACTTGGACATCCTCCTTTTACTCATTTCGGTGATGCGGCATCCGGCACACCTGCCAGCGTAGAACCGTCCGCCTCAACATGGCAACAGGTCGCATTACGCCAGGTCTAGTCCCTTACAAAGGTGACCAACCGGGTGTCGCACCATGTCCAAGACAGGCGACGTCTGTTCCATATGGACCATGAGCGCCGGCCACTGGCCACGGTGGCATTGGACACGAAAGGATAGTGCACCCGAATCCCTTCATATCCGGGTCGCACGGTCTCGGAGAAGCCTAAAAAGGCTTGCAAATCCACGTTCCCCTCCATCTCTAGGCGAATTTCTGTAGCGTCATGCCGCGCGGCGTTGTACGCAATACCAACCCTCAAACTCAAACAGGAGGGGCTAAGGTTGCGAGGAATAGTTCGACGGCATTTGGCCCCCGGTTCGTCCCCAACAGGACCGGCGGTTCATCGGATATCACCACGAACGAAGTCAGGTGAGAGGGACCTTCTTGCCCTGCACCATGGAAGGATTGAATACGGGTTTCGCAATGTCCTCCTTGAAGCTATTGGGTCTGGAACCGAAACTGAAATAAATCTGGATTCTCTTGAATCGCCTCACAGGTGCCTACCCACTGGTCTACAGCAATCCCATGACGTTCCATCCTCATCCGCCTCCTTGATTGCTCTTGCCCGGAATCGTGACGGACGGATCTTTGCACGTCCTCCCCGAGGGCCCTACCAGGCACAGCGACAGGCCGTCGTCCATCGCCACGGTGGAGAACATCGCTCGTCACCCTGGAATCCTTCCCCCTAAAGCAGATGCCTGAGCATTTCGTATTCGTCGTGCGAAATTTCCCGCCGCTGATACCGAATGCGCAGAAT
>JAMDDZ010000139.1:5347-6201 GCA_023488565.1 Bacillota bacterium
CACCAGTAACCCGAGGTTGATCACGAGCCACAGCAGCGCACTGATCACCATCCACCTCCCATGGCCCCCATGACGCGCCCCCTTTGACCCCTGTGACCCCGATGTACCGATAGGAAGACGGCTCTCCGGCCCTCCGCGATGGGTTCGCACCCCGGGCGACCCGTGCTCTATTCGCCTGGCGGGAAGTGAGCCCTGGACCGCATGCGTGAAGCATGGCCATCGCCACGCCGCGCTCTTTTGTCACACAAGCCTTTCGCGACCATCCTCAGAATGCCACATCGATGTGGCAGGTCCATGTCAGAACGGTCACAATTCTGTCACAACCGTAACTAGACTACGGACATCCGCATACCCTGAAAAAATGCGTGCGCCGTCATTCCTGGTGGCCATGACCAGTGCAGAATGTCAGGATAGGAACCCTCCCCACTCGGCCTACGCTCCATGAGGTTCGGCTCTTATGTTACCAGGATAATAACCCGGAGCATTCACATTAACGCCGACAATACCGCTATTCAGCATAATTCCCCAGGACAATCCAGCCCCCCGCGGCTGGATGGGTTCACAGAATTCCCGGCTCTCTCGCTTTGAGGCGGGATGATCGCCCGGACCCCACCCATCCACGAATTCGGAAACGCGATGCAGTCTCATCCAATCGCCGGACGACCTGCCCAAGGGCATCGCGGATTATGAGACCCCACATCATAAAGTCACGTAGAAAGAGAGCTGATTGTTGGCGCTAATGCTAATTGACATCACTTCGACTCAGTCAACTGTCATCAGATCCAAGAGAATCTACTGACGCAAGACTCGACTAGATTCAGCCCTATAGGCTGGGATTCGCGTTGGGCGTACGG
>JAMDDZ010000125.1 GCA_023488565.1 Bacillota bacterium
GAATGTCCGCTGAAGACGACTGGGAGGAAACCGGATTTGTGTTTACCACCTCAAGGGGTACACCGCTTGATCCCAGCCAGATTACTCCCGCCTTCAAGAAGCTGTTAACGAAGGCTGGTTTACCGACCACATGGCGTTTACATGACCTGCGCCATGCGATGGCGACTCATTGGTTGGCGAGTGGGATAAACCCCAAGGTGGTGTCGGAGCGTCTGGGCCATGCGAGTGTTGCGTTCACCTTGCAGGTTTATGCTCATGTTTTGCCGAATCAACAAGCGGACGCTGCCGAGCGGGTTGCACGCGATCTAATGGGTAGCCAAATAGATGATTCATCCGGATAATTTAGATTGCGGCGGCGCGGAGCTCGGCATAATTCTTGTCGGTATGGGGTCTTGAACCTGCCGGAGGGAGACGAATGAAAATTTATTATGCATGGTCCTTCTTTTTGATCATGACCGCCTATCTCCCGTTATTTTTGATTCTGGTACTTTTAAATTGGTCTGGATCATTGAGGCTTTTCAACCCTAGTCAATTGATGGAGTGGATATCCATGCTAGGGCTTTTGGTGTCTGTCATTTCCGCGATAATTGTTAACCTTCTTGTTGCAACTGCTGTCAAAGAAGAACATGGTGCAGGCAGCCGCGTCATTCGTTCAATAACAGCGCGAGATAAGGATGTTGTCGGCTACCTTGTAAGTTATATTATTCCTTTGGTTACTATTAGAAGTACAACATGGCTCGGAGCTTGTGCCTTCATTCTCATCATAATTCTAGTTATTTGGTTGTCCTTGGAAACGGACATGCGTTACATTAATCCTGTCATGTTTGCGCGGGGCTTCCATTTTTACAATGTAAAATCGAATCAAACAGAATGGCTCCTAATAAGTCATGCAAAGACGTCAGTCATTAAGGAACATCCTGAGCGCTGGTGTGTGCGTATCTCGGGACACGACGTTCTAATCGATAGGGGACTGCAGAATGCAAAGTGACGTAAATCAGATATTGGAGTCCATGGTCAATGGAGACGCTCGTGCCTCTTATCAGGTATTTTTTCTTGGGCAAGGACAACAGCAGTCGTTGGAGAACATTAGTCCTGTCGAAATCCTTGTGGATCATTCGGTCCAAGCATGGTCTCGTGATGAATTTGTTGCGTTCGTGGGTACGATTAAAAACGCTGAGTTTCTACCTATTCAAGAATTAGATGAGGGTGCGCAAGGTGTTGTCAGGTACGTTTCCATACAGGAAATTGCCCTTCTGGATGCTTGGATAGGTCGAATCTCTCAAGGTGACAGACTACCAGAACTTACTTCTTTTGATGGTATTAAACCCAAGGCCATTATACTGCGACGCCGAAGTTCTGTTTCGGACGATGTGTACTTGATAAAGGTTCTCAATGACACTTATACATTGCGAGGAAAGTCAATACTTCACTTGATTCCAACCGGAGTGTTCACTTTCATGGATGGGCCAAGCTTGGTGTTCGACGGACACTGGGACGGGATAATCGCAAACGGAAATTTGGCCCTGCTGCGGGAAGAACGGTTGCTGACTTTGTTCAGGTACTACGAAAAATTTCGTGAAGCAGCTAATGAGTTTGTAGGTAGCCTCGCGCAGCATGAGGCATTTGGAAATATGGAGTTTCTTGCGGCTGTCGTTGATGGTCGTATCAGCCTTCAAAAGAAGCTATACCGGGCTGCGCAAGGAAACCTTGAGAGGATCGACTTTCAACGGTTACAGGGTTTTATCGATAATGGGCGCATTGCGTTGAAGGTCGTCGACGGAAAAATTGAGTGCTCAACAGTGGAAGAAGCTAAAGTTTTGATTGATGTCCTTCTGGACAATTTCGTGAAGTCTATGTTGACGGATGAAGAATACAAAGCTTACAACAAAGCGGTTCTCAAGTGAGGTTTGCCCCAGCAAGCAAAAGCTGAGATTGGAGGTCCTCGCATGTCGGACATTTTATTTATTAACGACTTAATTCAAAGCCTTACCCAAGGACATACGCGTATCCCGTCGTTTCAACGGGGATTTGTGTGGGATCCGGAGCGAGTGGCGCGACTAATGGACAGCATATATAGAGGGTATCCATTTGGTACCCTGCTATTTTGGAGAACCCGAACGCCGCTTCAGACCGAAAGAAGTCTTGGCCCGTTCACTCTTCCCGCAAATAGTCCCGAGTATCCGATCGACTACATTTTAGACGGACAGCAACGTGCGACATCTATCTTCGGGGTTTTTCAAACTGAAATCGCTCCAACTCCAGGCGAAGATGACAGTTGGTCAAAGATCTACTTTGATATACGAGGTAGTTATTCTGCCCAGGACTCCCAGTTCGTTGCTCTTTCGGATGATGAAGTGGATCCAGCGAGGCATTTCCCACTAAAGGTTCTCTTCAATTCCCCTGAATATTGGCGAATTCTGAAGACATGGGATGACGAGGCAACTGCGTCGAGAATTTCGGAACTATGGGAGAGGTTTAAGTCTGCTCGAATACGGGTGCAATACTTTAATACAGACGACCGAACTGCAGTGGCTATCGTATTCGAACGAATTAATCGAATGGGTGTCGAACTGGATACACTGCAATTGTTATCGGCGTGGTCGTGGAGTGAAGACTTTGATTTACAGGCTCAATTTGAGGACCTTGCCGATGAGCTCGCTCCATTTGGGTTCAATGATGTAGGAGAAGACAGCGACTTATTGTTGCGTTGTTGCGCCGCGATTATCGCCGGAGATGTAAGTCCTAAAACTATAATCAATCTCAACGGATCGGAAGTAAGAAAGCGGTTCGACGAAGTACGTTTAGGCATTTTGGGGGCAATTGACTTTTTGCGGAATAACTTAAAAGTATTGTCCACGAGAGTTCTGCCCTATACCACCATTATTATTCCCCTTTCAGTATTCTTTTCCACTGTCAAAGACCAGAGCACGTATCCCGATGCTCATCAGCATCAAATTCTAACCAGATGGATATGGCGGACATTTTTCACCCGACGATACAGTAAACGACTAGAGCAACTAAACACGGACATAGGGGAAATTCGCAAGTTGAGGAATGGTGAGCCCTCCAGCCTTGGAGAGTTTTCTTGTGCTCTAGACAAATCTTTTTTCCTGGATAATGCATTTAACCTGCGAAATGTAAACACGAAGACATTCGTACTCATGTTGGCTTCGGGCAAGCCCTTGGACTTCATTAATGGCAGCGAAATAGCCCTGGACTCAGTGTTGAGAGATTGCAATAAGAAAGAATTTCACCATATGTTTCCGATTGCGTATCTAAAGTCCATCGGTGTTCCGTCGGGTAGGGCAAACATATTGGCGAATCTGTGTATATTGGCTCGGGCATCAAATAACAAAATCGGGGATTTGGAACCATCAACCTATAAGTCGTTAATGCCCGATGGACGTTTGATGGAGGACATATTGGCCAGTGCATTTTGTCCGGGTGATATTTTTCGAGATGACTACACGACATTTACCCAAAAGAGGGCGGGAATACTTCTAAAAGCGGCTTATGATTTGATGGGGATATAGCTTCCAAATCAGACGCGTAGAGGGCCTCCTCGCGTGGGGAGACCCTACGTAACGGAAAGAACAACCCAGTAAGGACACCAGAGTTAGGCAACATAGGCCGGCAGTCCGCCCCCGGCAAGCCCTTCCATGAGGAGAGACAAAATGTAGTATGGATGTAGTGCCACGTGACTGAGGTTTGGAATGTCATCAGATCCCTCGGGCGGGGGCTCCTATGATAGGGGATAATAGACCTGCAACCCAAGGGGGCACGTTGATGGCATCGTCCAAGACTCGCGAAGTCCTGTGGTCGGTCCTCCAGTACCCCCCGGACGACTTGGTGGATGAGGTCGCAGATTTCGTGCAATTCCTGTGCTTGCGGCATGCCGTTCCGGACACGGCCATGCTCTCCGAAGCGGCACTGGCGGACGCGTGGCTGACCCCAGACGAGGATGAGGCATGGGAGAGCTTGTAGCGGGAGATGTCGTCGTAGTGCCGTTTTCGTTCACCAATTTGGAACGCGCGAAACCACGGCCAGCCTTTGTCTTAGCTGCATTGACGGACGAAGACTATATTTTTTGTAGATTACGAGCCGTGCCTGGCGGCAGTCGATACCGTTGAGAATGAGTAAGGCTGTTCCTGTTCCATCCGTCACCATTCCGTCACCAAGAGCGGATGGAAACGCGGATTTCTTAGAGACGCGGTAGACGCCGTTGATCGTTACAAAGCTTGTCAATCCAGCACTTCAGCCTATCCTATGGACGGTAATGACGGGTCCTCCTGTGTCTTCAAATCCAATGGTCGGCCTCAGAGGTCGACGGTGGGTTCGATTCCCACATACTCCCGCCAAAGTTGAGCTCTTCAAGGATCCCAAGGACCGGAGTCATTTTATTTTGTCTTCAAAATACCTAGTTCTAGTCCGCCCGTCGCCACGAGCCATCACGAAGAGGGTTCAGAACCTAAAGACGGGATCGGTACTGAGCATGCATAGCGAAAGTTGATTCCTCGCTGTCAGAAGAACATTCGAATGTCATCATCGTCGACTTCGACCGTGCGTGCATCCGCCAAACGCCGTAAGGCTGCTGCAACTGAAGCGTCTTTAAGCCACGGTTCGCAGGCTTCTCTAATTTTGAAGTCCGGCGGCAACATTTCTTGAAAAATAGACGAGGACATGGACTGAGGGCAGATGCGTTCGGCGTCGTACGCTGCTGGGTCCGCAGATATTTTCGACCATGCGATTTCCGAGTTGGTGACGAGAGTGTAATCGTTGACCTCCAAGACGTCAACCCCGGATGTCAACGCCACCGCTTGATTAACTTGGAGGCCTGCAAATGTCAGATAGCTAAATCGATTGTCTTGACGTGTATACGGAATCTCGGTACGACATGTTTTGGCTCGCAACCCCGTTAGAGCGCCTAATACCTGACTTCGGATCGGCTTCGATAGGGTCGCAAATATAATCTCGTCCGCATATACCATTCGCCCGATGTAATCAACCAGAAAGGTCGTCATGTGAGATTTGCCAAAGCCAAATCGTAGTTGTTTTGTCGGCGCTGGGTTTTTGTTGGGAATTACGCGAATACCGTCTTGCCCCACTTTTTGTATTGTCCACGACCCGTGAGCAAAACGGATGACATCGTGAGGTTTTACGATGCGAAGATTAATGGCCGGTATTGATCCGAGTATCCGATTTTCGTAGCGGATGGTGATCTCCGCCGCACTCAGTGGGAAGTTTCCGTATATGAGTCGGTAATCGATAAGGTTATATACCTCAGGGCCGGGACCCAGTTGGTTTTTGTACGGATGAGCGATGAGGTGCTCAGACTCCGTTAAACCCAATGCAATTTCGTCTATTAATTCGCGGTTAATATACGGGAGGTGATCCGCGACTTTCACCAAATCAGCGATGCGGGTATAATGCGCCCCCTTGCTTCCAACAACGGAAAGAATTTGTTGTACTACGGAGCCAAAAAGGTCATAAGGCGCAGTATGAGGCAGATCACCCGATCGGCCTGCCTCAATTAGTGCCATGAATTTCAGTGCCTCAGGGATTAGCGGTGGTTCGGAAATACAGGCCACGACACTGCTTTTCTGCATGCGTCGGTTACCGCGTCCGATGCGCTGTAGAAGACTTTCTACAGAATTTGGGGCGCCCCACAGGACTACGGCATCAATATCCCCGATATCGATGCCCAGTTCTAAAGTACTTGTGGCAATACAGACGGCAAACGCAGAGGACGCAAAATCATGTTCCACGTGAGACCTTACTTCCGGAGACAATGATGAGTAGTGCGTATATACTGTGCAGGGCAGAGGCTCGCTCTGCAGGAGTCCGGCTAACGTCTCGCACTGCTGGCGTGAATCTGCGAACACTAATAATTTGGTCGGGTGTTCCATAAGTTTTTGGATCAATTTTACAAAGGATCGAGGGTCTCTTGTATCTAGAATTTTGGCATCGATTGTCCGCTGACCGGGTACGAGGATCAGATCCACGGCAGTATCAGGACCGAACAAGAAGCGTTTGGTATTCTCCAGGTTCGCTAACGTGGCGGACAGCGCCACCACTTGAATAGGATTTAGGGATTGCTCCT
>JAMDDZ010000142.1 GCA_023488565.1 Bacillota bacterium
AACCCGTGGCCAGGCAAAGATTTTGGCTGTCGATGCGTCTGCACATCGCTTAACATTGTTGCGCAACAACTTGAAGCGCCTTGGGGTGATAGAGGGGGTAACCAGCAAAATTGGCGATGCCAAGTCGACATTGGCAACCATCGGAAGGGCTCAGGACTTTAACAAGGTGTTAGTCGATGCGCCATGCAGTAATCTAGGGGTGTTGCGCCGCCGCGTGGATGCACGGTGGCGCAAACAGGAACAGAACTTAGTTGAACACCAAATACTGCAGCGCGACTTGTTGGCTGCGGCAATTGGGGTAACCGAACCAGGAGGAACCATTGTTTACAGCACTTGCTCAATTGAGCCGGAGGAAACTACGGAGGTGGTAAACGCCATTCTCGAACAGTTTGCCAATGTCCATAGCGAATCGGTGACTCCTTATTTGCCCAGCCCATTGCTAAATGCCGCAGTTACCGAAGGAATGCTCACCATCGTTCCCGGAGATTACGGAATGGACGGATTCTTTATCGCCCGTTTGGTAAAGGAAGCGGGGGGCAAACAGCGCCATCGGGAATAATAGGGATTGAGAGAGGATAGCGAGACTATGGCTGCAAAGGACCTTGACGTGCTTTCGATGAGCCCGGAAGAATTGGAAACATCGGTAGCCGAAATCGGGGAACCCCGATTTCGGGGACGCCAATTGTTTGAATGGCTGTGGCAACATGGAGCAACCAGCTATGATGATATTACGGTGTGGCCCAAAACCTTAAGGGCGTCGATGGCTCCCCGGTTGCCACTGAAACGGTTGGTAGCGGAAAAAGTGCAGCAAGCGCAAGATGGCACTACAAAACTCTTATTGCGCCTTGATGATGGGAATCGGGTGGAAACTGTTTTGCTGCCGCATCCCTATGGCTATAGCGTATGCGTTTCTTCTCAGGTTGGGTGCAATATGGGCTGTCACTTCTGTGCATCCGGTATTTTGGGTAAGAGGCGAAACTTGACTGCTGGCGAAATGCTGGATCAGGTTCGCTATGCGAACCAAATTCTGGGCAAGCGTGGTCAAAAAGTGAGCCGTGTCGATTTGATGGGCATTGGCGAACCATTAGACAATTATGATGCGATGGTCAAATTTTTACTTCTCTTACATCATCCTTTGGGTTTTCAGTTGAGCTACCGCCATGTCACCGTGTCTACCAGTGGTTTGGTGCCGGCAATTTACCGACTAGCTGATGAAGGAATGCCGGTAACTTTGGCAGTTTCTTTGCATGCTCCCACCGATGCGTTGCGATTGACACTAATGCCTGTCAACAAGGCGTACCCACTATCCCAATTGATAGGTGCGTGCCTATATTACGGTGAAACTACGGGACGGCGGGTCACGTTTGAATATCTGATGCTGGACGGTGTCAACGATTCTTTAGAGAACGCCAGGGAATTGGTTAATTTGGTTCATGATTTTTCATGTCATGTGAACCTTATTCCCTGGAACCGTGTCGAAGAGCACCCGTTTAAACCTTCGCCGATGGCACGGGTTCGACAGTTTCAACAATTAGTGCAAGATCGTGGAATTTCTTGTACGATACGAAAAGAGTTAGGGCAAGAGATTGATGCCGCGTGTGGCCAGTTACGTCGCCGCGAGGAGGAGATTCTACGGTAAAGACCTACGGGCAGTCGCATCGTGGACTGGTGCGGCTACGCAATGAAGACAGGTTGCTGATGCGTGCGGTGGATTTTGAGGGATATTTGGTCGCGGTGGCTGACGGCATTGGTGGTGGTCCCAGCGGGGGAGAAGCCAGTCGATTGGCCCTAGAGACACTGGATGATGCGGTCGGCATCACAATCAAAGATGCCTCGCGATTGGTCTCCGCTGTGGCATTGGCTAATCGCCGGGTATTCGAGATGAGTCAGGAAGAAGAGACATTGCACGGGATGGGCACTACACTAACGGCAGGGATCTTATATCCGAACCGATTGCTGCTGGCCCATGTGGGTGATTCCCGGGCGTACCGTCTAACTCCCAGCGAAACCATTCGACTGACTGCCGATCATTCCGTGGCGGGCGAAATGGAAAGGGCCGGCTCCTTGACTCACGACGAGGCCAGGCAACATCCGCGACGCCATGTCTTAACCCGTGCCGTAGGGCCTTTTGACCGAGTCAGGGTAGATGTGGCTGATCTCACGTGGCATTGGCAAGATCGTCTATTGTTGTGTACTGATGGATTATCTTCGGTTGTGGCAGATGAGGACATCTTGCGCATGAGCTTACAATTTTCCGGCCAAGATTTAGTGGACGCCTTGATAGCAACCGCGCTGTCCCAAGGAGGCCCGGATAATATCACCGTAGTGTTGGCAGAAGTGTCCCGGGATGTAGGTGACGCGCATGGTAGGTAAAGTGTTAGGTGGACGCTACGAGGTTTTAGAACGTATTGGAACGGGCGGGATGTCGTTAGTCTATCGCGCTCGCGACTTAACATTGAACCGTCTGGTCGCCGTGAAGATTTTAAAACATCAATGGGCGGGCGACGATGAAGTCGTACGCCGATTTGATCAAGAGGCACGTTCGGCGGCATCTCTGGTCAATCGGCACATTGTCCAAGTGTATGATGTTGGCCGGGAAGAACCGGATATCCACTACATGGTGATGGAACTAGTCGTCGGCGAACCGCTTCGCGGCAAAATCGATCGGGAAGCGCCGTTGCCCATTATGGAAGCCTTGGACATTGTCGACCAAGTCGCTGCGGGTCTAGAAGCTGCCCACAGTAAAAAAGTGGTGCATCGTGACATCAAGCCGCAAAATATTTTGTTATCTGAAGACGGCACGGCTAAAGTCACCGATTTTGGCATCGCCTATGCGGCAACGTCAGGAACCCTGGTCAACACCGGATCGATGTTGGGCACGGTACAGTATTTAAGCCCGGAACAAGCGCGAGGGAAATCCGTAGGTCCTCAGTCAGATTTGTACTCTTTAGGCGTGGTGCTTTTTGAAATGCTCACCGGGAGGCTCCCTTTCGAAGGGGAGAGCGCTATAGGGGTTGCCATCAAACATCTTCAGGATGACGCTCCCAAGGTGCAAAGCCTGCGGCCCGATATTCCATCGGAAGTGAGCCAGATAGTGGAGCGATCTCTGGCTAAAGATCCTGCGGAACGTTATCGTACTGCCCAGGCATTTCGCAACGACGTAGCGCGGGTACTGTCACCTGACACGGCGCCCGCCCTCATCGAACCCCAGGCCGAGACACCGGCCAAAAGTCGTAGTGTGGTGGCCGAAAATGGCAAAACACCCACAAAAACACAGGGGAAAAAAACGCGTCCCAAGTGGGTACCATGGATGGTTGCTGTGGTATTGCTCCTGCTACTGGCGGGCGGCAGCTATTATGCATTGCTCCGTTGGCTCAATGTGCCTTCGGTCGCCGTGCCTAACGTTAAAGGACAATCTCTGGTGAGTGCTAAGGTGCACTTGCAAGGAGTTCGTTTACATGTGCAAGTGGTAGGGAAAACACCGTCGACCCACCTGCCCAAAAATTTTGTCGTGAACGAAATTCCCAATCCTGGTACGGTGGTAAAGCAGGGTCAGATTGTTCAATTGGTGCTGTCCTCAGGGCCTGAGCAAGTGACAGTGCCTAACCTGAAAGGACAAGATATTTTTTTGGCGCAACAGGAACTTAAAACCGAACTTTTAAATATTAAAGTACATCATATTAACGGCCAGCAACCTCAAGGACTGGTGGTAAGGCAGTCTCCATCTCCCGGTTCGCTATTGGCTCAGGGTCGCACCGTAACCGTATGGGTCTCCAACGGACCATCGGTGTCTGCCCAGACTATGCCATATTTAGAAGGGCTTACCGTATCTCAGGCTGCCAGCGAGCTCATTGGCTTGAATTTGGCGGTCGGTACCCCCACTCAAACATATAGCACTCAGCCGGTCAATACCATTATTGACCAGAATCCCGAACCCTATGCTCCAATTGGCAATGCAACACAAGTCAACGTGACCATATCCGAAGGACCGAGCCCGCAAAGCGCGAACTTACTACGAAACGTCAATCAAATCACCTGGCAAATTCCGTCAACGGCACCGCCCAAATCAGTCCTGAAAGTGGTGGTGACCGATAGCGCAGATAACCAGGAGGTCTTTTATCAGTTGGTAAATCCGGGCAAAGTTGTGAGTTTTACGGTGGTCTGGTATGGAACCTCCGGACAACTGGAACCATACTTAAATGGGCAACCCCAGGCACCGACAGCACTAACGGCTAGTGTCAGCAATTCGACTCCCCCTAGCCCACCGGGGAATGGTACTTAAAGTGACGATGCAAGGAACGGTGATTCTGTTAGAGGCAAATCGGCCTACGGTTACCACGGAGGTGGGTGAGCAATACTTATGCTATATGCGCGGGCGTGTAAAACGGGATGTCGGTCGCATTATGGTCGGGGATCAAGTACTATTCGAGCCCACCGATAACGGCGAAGCCGTTATTACACAAATCTTGCCGCGTAGTCTCGAGCTCAAGCGACCTCCGGTAGCCAATGTAACTGGCCTTTTTGCCTGTTTTACATTGAATGATCCCTCGGGTAATTTGGAATTACTAGACAAAAGACTGGTTATGGCAGAAATCGCTGCCATTAAGGTAGAAATCATCTTGACGAAAGTAGATTTGGTTACAGATCTGCAAAAAGTTGACCATTTTGTAGAATTGTATCGGTCCATCGGATATTCGGTGTGGCCCCTAAGTGCAGTTGCCGGTATTGGCATGCAAGAGTGGCTGGTGACGCCTCGTACGGGAATTTGGGTCCTGACCGGGGAAAGTGGCGTTGGAAAGTCCGCTCTCATTTCGGCGGTAATTCCTGAAGCACGTATAGCAACCGGAGAACTTAGCCGGATCGGGCGGGGACAGCAAACCACCCGTTGGGTAAAATTGTTACCGATCCAAAAATTTTGGTTAGCGGATACGCCGGGATATACGGCGTTGGAACTATCGGGAGCTGATCCGCACCGAATCGCCGCCGCGTTTTTAGAGTGGTCCACCGTCCAATGCCGGTTTCCCAATTGCCTGCATGGCAATGAACCTGGCTGTCAGGTTAAGGAGGGAATTGAATTAGGCAGGTTTTCACAGACAAGATATCGCCATTATCGCCTAATGCTAGAACAGTGGACCCGCCGATGGAATTAGTCGCAGCGCCGCGTCGCGGGCAGATTGTGTCATCGGCAGAGGATGTTTTGAGGTCGGATACGGAATTGATTCATTTCGATGTGCCAACTCATACCTGGGACCGAGTATTGTTTGCTGTGGACAACATTCGACAGCATACTGATCTGCCTATTGACTTGCATATGATTAGCGAGGGTCCGGTACTCAGATGGGACTTGGTGCGCAGCGGTGGCATTGATATAGTAACTCGCACCTGGGATTCGTCCTTGAATGCAAGATGGTTCGACGCATTATGGGAGGTTGGCTTGTTGCGAGGCGTGGCTATCGCAGCGAACTGGGATCTGCGGTGCTTGGACGATGTTTGGACGTACTTGGACATGATCACGATTATGGCGCCAGATGGAAATTTGGAACCGGGATTGACGAGCATTATACGCCGTCGGGGCAGCGATCATCGGCCATTAATTGCCATAACGGAAGAAATATTGCCAGATACGTTACCAGAGGGTGTCGATATTCTTCTAGTGGGTGCAGGGGGATGCATTTCACAATAGGGATGCACCTTTTTGCTGGGAACTCCGTACCATGATGAGTGTCACGACTGGAGACAACTGGAGGCCCAGCAAAAGGGGGGGAAGTGTATGCGTCCCATCCGCGGTTCATGGCGGGCCCGTCGACAATTACCATATAGGCTAGGAGGTGTCGGACTCGCACTAGTGGGCGGAGTTTTGGTTATCAAAGTTCTGCCGATTTGGGCTTGGGCGGTCGGTATCGGATTATGGCTGGTGTGGGCTGGATTGGGTCCGTTGCTAGTGGGAGGACTATTAATTTGGGTTGGCTACCGACTCTTTTTAGCACGGTAAGCAATTGGAGGAGAGGAGCGTGGCGAAAAATGCGGGTGCAGGTTGTCAAAGTACCGCGTGCGGTAGGAAAAGTACTGCAGTTTGTGTTAGGATTTTGGGCACGTGACAAACACTAGGGGCAATAAGTCCCCAAAGGATGGGTGATGGGTGCAAGACTATCGGGTTAAGGCGACGGCAGCTTTTGGCGCAATTCGGGCGATTGCGACCAGAACTACGAAAACGGCGCAGCAAGTACAAATCGTGCAAAATGCGTCACCCGTGGCTGCCGCCGCCTTAGGGCGGTTAATCAGTGGTGCAGTAATGTTGACGGCTGATTTTAAAACGGAGTTTCGTTTAATGATTGAAGTCGACGGCAACGGGCCATTAGGTCGGACGGTGGCGGAAGTTCGCACCGGTGGATTAGTTCGAGCACGGGCCCAGAATCCCAAAGTGGACTTGTCCCTGCGCCCTGACGGCAAGCTAGCCGTGGGAAAGGCGGTGGGTAATCAAGGAATTTTGCGGGTCGTCCGCGAAGAAGCTGGACAAGCTCCCTACGAAGGGCAGACGGCATTGCTCAGTGGCGAGATTGGAGAGGACTTGACCCGGTATTATTTTCAATCGGAGCAAGTTCCCAGTGCGGTGGCCGTGGGTGTCTTGATCGGAACCGATGGACTAGTAGCGGGTGCCGGGGGTATTGTAATCCAGGCACTTCCTGGTAGTGAAGCGATTGCGGATGACATCGCATCGCGATTTAAGCAACTGGACGATCTTAGTTATCGCTTAACCGAGGGCCAAAGCCCGGACGATCTGTTGCGGCATTTATTGCCAGAACCTATAGTATGGTATCCGAAGGAACTGTTTACCTATCAGTGTCAGTGCAGTAGGGAAAAAAGCATTGCCATTGTGAAAAGCCTGCCGCAAGACGAAGTGCTCGCCTTGATTCAGGAGCACGGGGCAGAGGTCGTATGCCATTATTGCAACACGGCGTACCCCATTTCACTCTCGATGCTGGAACAGATTGCTAACAGATAGAATTAAATCGCGCGCTCTACCTTGCCTGACCGAAGGCATCGAGTACAAACATAAATGTGTTGAGTCCGCCCATTAATGCGGGCACGCACGCGTTGAATATTGGGTTTCCACACGCGCCGTGTCTTATGATGGGAATGACTCACATTGTTGCCATGCACTGTGTGTTTGTCACATATTTCGCACCGATACGCCATAAAAGGATCCTCCTCCGACACCATAACATTCCGTGCTATGGTACCATGAAAGTAAAGTCTCTGCAAGGTTGGGATAAGCTATGGACAAAGACACCGAGTGGGGTCAGATTTCGGTTTATGATGATGTGCTGGCGGCGTTGGCTGGGGCTGCAGCGGTTGCCACTCCCGGGGTGGTTGGTTTGGTCACGCGGCATTATGCTGAAGGCGATGCACCAAAAATGGTTCAAGAACAATTGGCCAAAGGGGTAACCATTACTCAAGATTCATTGGGAATGACGATTGATATTTCGCTAACGGTACGCTATGGTGTGAAAATCAAGGATGTAGGTTTGGCAGTCATCGGTGCGGTAGAACAGGTTATAGTGGATGCTGTGGCTTTTTCACCACGACGTATTGCAATTCACATCGAAGGAGTTCGGAAGTAGTGATCCATGTGGCACCAGCGGCAGGGAAAACATATATTACGGCCAGCGACTTTGGGCTTTGGCTAAAAAGGGGGGTCCAGGCGCTGCGCCGCGATGCGGCGCGGATTGACCGCATCAATGTATTTCCAGTCCCTGACGGCGACACCGGTCATAATATGCTCGGCACTTTGGAAGCCGCTTTAGAGGCCATGGAAGAGAGTACCTCGCGCCATCTGGGGCACCAGGTGCGTGTGGCGGCTCAAGGAGCCGTAAGTGGGGCGCGGGGGAACTCCGGCACCATTTTATCGCAAGTGTTAGTGGGTTTGGCTGAAAGCGGTGGAGAGAAGGAAATTTGGTCGATACAGGATTTCCGTCAAGCCTGGGAACAGGCAGCGGAGATAGCTTATCAGGGTGTCTACCAACCCGTGGAAGGCACTATGCTCACCCTGGTGCGTGCCCTGGCGGAGAGTGCTCAAGGGCAAACCGTGGCTCAGGTACTGCAAAACATGGTAGTGGCGGCCCGTAAAACAGTGTTGGATTCTCCGCGCTTGTTGGCCGTTTTGCGAGACCGTGGGGTGGTTGATGCGGGAGCTGAAGGTTTGTATCTGATCATCGCGGCTTTCCTGGGGGATGAGATGGCAGAGTTGTCTGCGGAAGGGATTACTCGGGGGAATGCGATACCCACTAGTCTATGGTCAGAAGACATACGGTTCCCCTACGATACCGAAGCGCTTATTGCTCCGTGGTCAGGTTCTTTGCCGCTAGGCCAGGTTCGCGAACTCCTAGCAGGTTATGGAGATTCGGTAGTGGTTTCAGAAATGCAGTCCTCCTTGAAAGTCCACGTGCATGTCGCGCAACCGGAACCTCTGGTTAAGTTTTTGTTTCAATTAGGACCGGTGGTCCAAATAGAGATGCTGGATATGCGCCACCAAATGAAAAATTTAGCCCAGCGCGAGCCACGGCCTGTCGTGATTCTTCCACAGTGGGCGTCTGTAATGCCGACTCGAATCGATGTCATCGACCCAGATTCCCCAACAGCAAAGGAATCGGAAACATTGTGGCTCGGACCCGGAACCGAAGGTCACCGATATTTCTTAGAGTCTCTAGCGATAGCCTGCCAATTATTCTTAGATTATGATGAAAATGCTTCTTGGGAAGATAACTTGCGCAATTTGCTGCCACGTGCCGAGACCATGACCTCATTGGTGATCCAATGGGATACCCGCGGGTACCAGGTAGGGGCTGTGGCGCAAATGACTAGACAAGCAGCGTTAATGGCCGTGAAAGCTGCCGTGGGAAACCACCCCATGGTGACGATATATACTTCACTTACCGGGGATGAGGACGATTGGAGCAAGGAGGCAGAGTGGTGGCAGACGCAACTGAACGCGGAGCTCGTCAGCGTGCCGGGCGGCGTCGCACATCACAGCATGAATCTCGTCGTCCAGTAATTGGCGTCAGCGAACCAATTACTGCTTTGCCCGGGGTCGGACCCAAGAAAGCAGAGCAACTCGAAAAACTCGGGATCCGGAATCAGGGCGATCTGTTATTTTTATGGCCGCGGCGCCATGAAGATCGCACGGTGATTACCCCTCTGTCCGAAGTCCAAAGCGGTGGAGATTTTACGACTGCGGGGCGAATTGGCCGAGCAGACTATGATCCCCGTCGGCAAGTTTTGAGAGTTTCGGTTACTGATGGCTTGTTTGTGGTCTATGCTACATTTTTTCATGCTCGGTGGCTGACTCATCAGCTGCAACCTGGTGTTATGGTGGTATTAAGTGGCCACGTCGAATATTGGGGCAACCGTCTGATTATGAATCACCCTCATCATGAGGTCTTGGCGCCGGGGGAGGCGCCGCAACGCGGCTTGATTCCCATTTATCCCTTGACGGCCGACATCAAACAACGATGGCTGCAGCAATTAATGAAGCAAGTCATACCCATTTTGGCTCCTCAAGTGGCCGATCTTTTGCCGCAGGAGCTCTTAAACCAGGAACGGCTGATAAGTCGCGGGCAAGCTCTTTTACATTTGCATTGGCCGCCATCACAAGAGGCATTAGAGGCGGCGCGAAAACGTCTGGTATTTGACGAATTTCTTCGCGTCTCACTGGCCGTAATGCGGATGCAGCAATGGGATCACGGAGTGGCGGGGATTCGGCAAAATCCTCAGGGTCTTCTTTCTCAAAAATTTTTGACCCGATTGCCCTACACCTTGACCCCCGGGCAAGAAACCGCTTGGCGTTCGATTCGCCAGGAGTTAGCTGCAGATCGGCCGATGTTGCGATTGCTGCAAGGCGATGTGGGATCGGGGAAAACCATCCTCGCTATTTTAACGATACTCGCGGCCGTGGATGCTGGCCACCAAGCCGCATTTATGGCGCCTACCGAATTACTGGCGGAACAACAGTGGCGGGTTATAAAAGATTTGACGGCTTCGCTGCCTATTGAGGTCGGTCTTTTGACCGGTCAAGATGCGAGCCAGGCGGCTAGAGTCCGAAATGGCATTGCCGACGGCTCGCTTGAGGTGGTGGTGGGAACCCAGGCGCTCTTATCCCCATCTGTGAATTTTCACCACTTGGGTCTGGTGGTTATTGACGAACAACATCGCTTTGGGGTGCGACAACGGGCACATTTAGCCCAAAAAGGCTATTTCCCTGACTTGCTGGTTATGACAGCCACGCCCATCCCACGCACGCTGGCACTCACACTCTATGGCGACCTTAACGTGTCGCAAATTGAAGGTTTGCCGCCGGGGAGGCAACCGATTACTACGGTCCATTTACCCTATAGGGAGAGACGCACCGCCTATGAGTCCGTGCACCAGGCAGTGCGGAGGGGTGAACAGGCATACGTGGTCTGTCCCTTAGTGAACGAGAACGAGGATCAAGATGTGGCCGCGGCAACGGTATTGGCAGAGGGTATGCGGCGGGTTCCCGGGTGGAGGGTTGGTTTGCTGCATGGGCAATTGCCGGGGAAAGAAAAAACGCAGATTATGGAAGCATTTCGCGCCCATGAAATTGATGTTTTGGTGGCCACTACGATTATTGAGGTAGGAGTCGACGTGGCTAACGCTACGGTTATGGTGATCGAAGAAGCAGATCGGTTTGGTCTGGCCCAATTGCATCAGTTGCGGGGTCGGATTGGGCGCGGCACCAAGGCTGCCACCTGTTATTTGCTGGCTGATCCTAAAACTGAAGAGGGGGAATTGCGGATGGCGGCCATGGTACGCTGGTCTGATGGATTAAAATTGGCGGAGCAGGATCTCAAAATTCGGGGTCCTGGAGAAATTTTGGGATTGCGCCAACACGGACTTTCCGCTTTTCAATTGGCAGACCCGGTCCGAGATTTAGTTTTAATGGAGCATGTGCGGCAAGTAGCCCATGACATTTTAGAATCTGACCCGCGATTGGACCACGAGGGCCACCAAATCTTAAAGCGGTGGGTTGATGACGGGGTGGCCTCCGCCTTGCCTAATCAGATGCTCCATTAAGTTAATTGACCCTTAAGCGGTGGGGGCCTTAAGCCGCAGGCTGAAAGGAATGCTGACTAAAAGCAATATGGCTGTGGTCTCTAAAGCACCTACGGCGCCGATACGGCTGGCCAATAGGCCGATGCCTCCGACCCCCAAAGCCCCCAGCGTGTTACCAACGCCCAATGTCAATCCAGAAGCCATGCCCTTGTTTTCGGGGAACAAGGCTTGGCCGTAGACCATAACCACGGATCCGGTGGAATAAAGGGCAAATCCTAAGAGACCGATACTGAACCAAATGGCTAGACCGCTAGCATGCAAAAACCACCATAAAAGCACGCTGGACAGGGCAGCCGATGCAATCAGCACGGGTTTTGGCCCAACTTTATCGGAAATGGCACCGCCGGTCATATTGCCCACACTGCCGACTAAAAACAGTGTCGACAACAAAGCGGCGGACTCCCCTAAAGGACGGTGGAGAGTATGCCATAATATGGGGACCATGGTGAGCGTTGCGGTGGACGCCAGGTTGCGCAATACCACGACGACCAGCAAATTGCCAGCGTGTTTGAGACCGCGGCGAAACGCCGGAGTCCAGATACTGCCGCGTCTCGCTTTGGGCTTAGGAGACGGACGCATCACGAACCACATGACAATGGCCATGGCCATACCCGGAATCGCGAGTACCCAGAGACCGTGACGCCCCAAATACAAAAAAGTGGTGGTGGCAGCGATAGGGGCAAGCGCCCGGCCAACGTTGCCCCCAATCATAAAGAAACTCATGCCTAAACCCTTGCGGGAACCGGACAGTTCCCCGACCAGAGCCGATGCATGGGGGTGAAATGCTGCATTACCCAGGCCGCCGATAAGCAGCGCTAACACAAATACTCCGTAAGAGGGAGCAAATGCCAAGGCTGACGCAGAGATAATACTGCCGACAAACAGCCCCCCGACAACAAAATAACGAGTACCTACACGGTCGGCCCATAAACCCATCAAAGGTTGCAACATTTGGGTGGTCAGAGCCGCAATCGAGCTTAAAAGGCCAGCCAGGGCTATGGAAAAATGCATAGCGACCATTAACACTGACAACAGTGAAGGATATAAGTTGGGATAAGAGTCATTTAAGAAATGAGCAAAGGTATAATAAGCCGTTTTCCAGGAAGGACGCGCGACGCGTGTGCCCTCACCCAGAGTGCTGCTGGAAATCATTGCAGAGTCCTTCTCTCATACACAGTCTGTTAATAACAGGATACTGCCAAAGTCAGTCAATGGCAATGAAGATAATATTGGCAAGGTGATGGTTGACAGATGCGACCTGGCCGATTATACTGCAACCAATTACATGTTCAAGCGATGAATGGGAAAAGTACGCGGGAAAGCCCTCTTAAGCGAGTCGGTGACAGTGTGAGACCGATGAGAAATATTTCCGCCGAATGGCCCCAGGAGCTGCCAACCGAAAGCGTGAGTAGGCTTGGCCGGACTCTTCCACCGTTATCCGGGAAGGCAATATCGGAGCAATCCCGTATTGCTGAAGTGAGACTTGCAAAAGTCTAATTGGGGTGGTACCGCGGAGTAACCTTCGTCCCTGTCGTTGGGATGAAGGTATTTTGGTTTTGCGGAGGGACGACATGGGTTTTTTCGACCAATCGGGGGCGGGAGAAGTTTGGGAAAGTCCCCATCATGTGCATAGTGCAGTAGTGAAGCGATACGTCGTAGATCAATTAACACCGATCTCGGCATTTCTTAGACTGCGACCTTTAGGTGCTCATACGTTGTTGGAAAGCGTGGAAGGAGACGAGAAAATTGCTCGGTACTCCTTCATAGCCGTAGGGGAATGGGCACGTCTCTTGGAGTCTGGAGGGCAAGCGGTATTAGTCAGTCCCGAAGGCACCGAGGTGGCGCGGGATCCGTTAGAACTGGTTCGCCGTCAGTCGGAAAGGCAACAAATCCCCGTACCCGCCTCGGTTGAGCTGCCATTTGCCGGTGGTGCCGTGGGATACTTTGGATACGACTGGGTGCACCACTTGGAAAAATTACCCCATCGCCATACCCAAAACGGACCGGATTGGGAGTGGGTTTGGCCCAAAGCTGTGGTTGCCTTTGATCATCGGCGGCATCAGGTCACGGTGATAGTTGAAACCATAAGAGGACAGCAGGATCAAGCTTGGGCCCGATTGCAAATCTTAGTGGACGCCTTGCGGCAACCTTTAATGCTGGCAGAGCCACGGGTTCAGCGGGTGGCTCCTGTGGTTTCTAACATGACGCGTCAGTATTACGATCAGATGATTGATCGGGCTCGAGACTACATTGTGGCGGGGGATATATTTCAAGTGGTGCTGTCCCAAACGTTGTCGTCCCAAATTGTTGGCGATCCCTTTAATCTTTATCGCCGTCTGCGTCATGTTAACCCGTCTCCATATCTATTTTATCTGGAAACGCCGCGTCGGACACTGGCGGGATCTTCGCCTGAAGCCCTAATTAGGGTAACCGATGGCTTGATTAGTAATAGGCCCATTGCGGGCACTCGTCCTCGCGGGGCTTCCGAAGCCGAAGATGTAGCTCTTTGGGACGACCTGATTCAGGATCCCAAAGAACGGGCCGAGCATGTGATGCTGGTCGATTTGGCGCGCAATGACTTGGGCCGGGTGTCACAGTATGGCTCGGTTTCAGTAACTCAGTTTATGCAACAAGAATTGTATTCCCACGTGATGCACATAGTGTCCGAGGTGGAAGGCCGATTAACTGCGGAATTTGACGCCCTCGATGCCTTGGCGGCGTCTTTCCCCGCGGGGACGCTGACGGGGGCACCCAAAATTCGGGCGATGGAGATCATTGATGAATTGGAGCCGCAATCCCGGGGAGCCTACGGCGGAGTCGTCGGATATTTCTCGCACCAAGGCAACCTCGATACCTGCATTACGATCCGGACACTGGACGTAACCGGAGATCGGGTCACTGTGCAAGCTGGAGGCGGAATTGTTGCCGACTCCGATTCGGCCCGGGAGTACCAAGAATCGCTAAACAAGGCGGCAGCCGCTTTAGCTGTACTCGAACCGGACGAGGAGGAGTGGCTATGATTCTGGTTATCGACAACTACGATTCGTTTACCTATAACCTGGTGCAATACTTGGGAATGTTGGATGAAACCGTCCAAGTAGTGCGCAACGACCAAATTACGGTGGACCAGGTTCGGGAACGGCAACCGGATCAAATAGTCATTTCCCCGGGACCAGGGCGTCCTGAAGATGCCGGTATCACCGTAGAGGTGATCCAAAGATTGGGTTCCCTCACCCCAATTTTAGGGGTGTGCTTAGGACACCAGGCGATTGCATTGGCCTATGGCGGCGAGGTGGTGCCTGCTGTGCGTCTGATGCATGGGAAAGCCGACTTTGTATACCACAATGGTGAGGGCATATTTCGCAATTTGCCCCAGGGATTTCCTGCGGGACGATACCACTCTCTTGCCGTTAATGTTCAGGAAGTAAAAGAATTGCAAGTGACAGCGCATTGCGAAGATGGCACGATTATGGCCATCACCCATAAAACTCATCCGGTTTGGGGGATCCAATTTCATCCGGAATCTATATTGACGCCTTCCGGAATGGACCTGTTACAAAACTTTATTCATATCACGAGTCCTTCTCAGGTGACACATGTCAATAAAGTTGGAGGAGTAACACCATGAGCGATGTGGTAACCGATAAGCTTATGACTTTAAGCGAAGGGCGGGCCTTGAGCGAAATTGAGGCCTACACTTTGATGGACGGTATTATGAGCGGTGTGGTGAGCCCGATTCAATTAGCTGGGGTTCTGATGGCACTTCGAGTGCGCGGGGAAACAATTGATGAGTTAACTGGATTTGCCCGTGCCATGCGAGACCATGCCATAAAAGTTCCGGTGACGCGAAGACCGGTATTGGATACCTGCGGTACTGGGGGTGACCGTTCGATGTCTTTCAATGTTTCTACCGTGTCGGCTTTTGTGGTGGCAGGAGCTGGGATAGCAGTGGCCAAACACGGTAATCGATCGGCAACTTCTAAGAGTGGGAGCGCGGATTTGCTTGAAGCGTTGGGCGTGCCTATTTCCCAAGATCCGGTTAGTGTGGCTCGGTCGGTGGACGAAATTGGCTTTGGGTTTCTATTCGCGCAGAGTGTGCATACCTCGATGAAATTTGCTGCCCAAACACGGCGTGAACTGGGAGTGCGCACCGTGTTTAACGTGTTGGGTCCGCTGACCAATCCGGTCAACCCAGAGCGTCAACTGTTAGGCGTATTTAGTCCCTCTTGGGTTGAACCGATAACCCAAGTGCTGGCTAGGTTGGGAACAGATCATGCCATAGTGGTTCATGGGGCAGGGGGAATTGATGAGGTATCCCTGTCTGGTCCCACTCAGTTTGGGAGGGTTAATCGCGGCGAGGTAACGTTTGGTGAATTTTCTCCGGAAGACCTGGGGCTTCCGCGTTATCCCAAACAAGCGATTGTGGGCGGCGACCCGGTCGAAAATGCGGCCATTTGCCGTCGGGTTCTGCAAGGTCAACCGGGAGCTTACTTGGATTCGGTATTGGCCAATGCCGGCGTAGCCCTATTTGCGGCACGGGCCGTGAACAGTATGAAAATGGGGGTCGATTTGGCGCGCGAGGTAATTCTCCAGGGACAGGCTTGGGAAGTGCTGCAACAACTGACGGAACCCCATACCTTAGCTCGAGAATTATAAAGAGGGGGGCGACGTCATGTTTTTGGATGAGATTTTGCAGTCGGTGGATGACCGTGTGGCCCGCCTATTGTCGGTGCAATCCTACCTGCTTGACGAAGCGGAAGCCATGCCGCCAGTGCGTTCTCTGGCGAATGCTTTAACCGACGGGGTGACGACACCCGCTGTCATTGCGGAGTGCAAACATCGGTCCCCCTCCAAAGGCTGGTTCACGGAACATTATGATCCGGTATCCCAGGCGTCCCGCTACCAAGAGATGGGAGCCAGTGCGATTTCGGTACTGACCGAACCGCACTTCTTTGCGGGAGAATTGGTACATTTACAGGCAGTTCGCAGCCATGTAGGGTTACCGGTGTTGCGCAAGGACTTTGTTCGGCACGAAGTTCAACTATTCGAGGCACGCGCTGCCGGTGCCGACGCCGCACTTTTGATTGTTCGTATTATAGATGATGAGGCCCGTTTGAAAAATTTGGTGCAAACGGCAACCGCTATTGGGTTGGAGACCATCGTCGAAGTTCACGCTGCCCATGAGGTCCTGCAGGCGGTGGCAGCCGGCGCCAAGATCATCGGAATAAACAACCGCGATCTGGATACCTTCGATACGCGGCTCGAATTTTCTCAGGAGATGGCGGAACTTATGCCGCCAAATGTCGTCAAGATTAGCGAAAGTGGCATTGGCCGGACCGCAGATGTCACCTGGTTGGGCGACATAGGGTTTGCCGCGGTTTTGGTGGGCGAAAGCCTGATGCGCGGTGCATCGATATTGGAGGCGCTGCCACGTGGCCGTAACCGTTAAGATCTGCGGTGTGCAAGACGAAGGGACCGCAAGATTTTGTTTCGCTCACGGTGCTGATTTTGTGGGACTAGTATTTGCGGCGAGCAGAAGGCAGATTAGCATGGACCGGGCACGGCAATTGGTCCAGGAGATACCCGGGCGTTACGTTGCGGTGGTTAGCAGCCCTGATGCAGAAGTACTCCAGAAAATTATCCAAAATGTGCGACCATATGCCATTCAACACCATGGGGTGCCCAGGTGCGATTGGCTTGAACTTAGTCATCGACAGGGGACTGTGGCGATTGCTACTACGCTTAACCCGCAGGCGGATGTTGTCTTGCTCGATGGGCCAGTTCCCGGCCAGGGCCAAGAACGGGACTGGAAACGACCGGCATGGCCTAAACCACTATGGTTAGCTGGCGGGCTATCACCGGACAACGTACGTGATGTGGTGCGCACTCTAAAGCCTGACGGAGTGGACGTGTCATCGGGGGTAGAGACCCAGGGCAAAAAGGATTGGGAATTAATTGCGGCATTTATTGAGGAGGCTAAATCATGGAACGAGTAAGAGCAGTGCCGAATACGGAGGGGAGATTTGGACCATTTGGAGGGCAATACGTTCCGGAAACATTAATGCCGGCGCTGGACGAATTAACTGCCGCCTACCGCCAAGCTAAGGCTGATACAAGCTTTCAACGTGAGTGGAGGGACTTGCTGAAGGATTACGTCGGTCGTCCGACTCCGCTCCGGCAAGCCTATCGAATTAGTAAGCAACTGGGATTTCCCGTATATCTGAAACGTGAAGATTTAAATCATACCGGGGCGCACAAAATTAACAACACCATGGGACAAGTGCTGCTGGCCAGTCGCATGGGAAAAACTCGGATCATTGCAGAAACCGGGGCTGGGCAACATGGGGTCGCCACGGCAACTGCCGCCGCGTTGTTTGGATTGAAGGCCGAAGTTTATATGGGCGCCGAGGATGTCAAGCGCCAAGCATTGAATGTGTATCGCATGCGTCTATTGGGGGCCGAGGTGCATACGGTCCATTCTGGTACCTGTACCTTGAAAGATGCCACTAATGAGGCGATACGAGACTGGGTTACCAATGTTCGGAACACCTTTTACGTGATTGGATCGGTGGTGGGACCTCATCCCTACCCCATGATGGTGAGAGATTTTCAATCCATCATTGGCCGTGAGGCACGCCGCCAATTTCGCGGTCTGACGGGAGGGTATCCCACCCACATAGTGGCACCAGTAGGAGGCGGTTCCAACTCTATGGGGATTTTTTATCCCTTTCGACAAGACCCAGTGGCCTTAATTGGGGTGGAGGCCGCCGGCGAGGGAATTGAAACAGGCCACCACGCGGCTACCATTACCAAAGCCGAACCTGGCATTTTGCACGGGAGTTTGAGCTACTTGCTGCAAGACGAGGACGGGCAGGTACAGCCTGCACATTCTATCTCGGCCGGGCTGGATTATCCGGGTGTCGGACCCGAGCACGCGTACTTGCATCACATTGGCCGCGCTCAGTATGTTTCGATCACCGATGCCGAAGCCTTAGAGGCTTTTCATCGATTAGCCGAGTGGGAAGGAATTATTCCTGCTCTGGAAAGTGCGCACGCGGTTGCTTGGGTGATTAAAAACCGTGATTCATTGCGCGAACAGCAAGCACAAGTTTTGATTAATCTTTCGGGTCGTGGCGACAAAGATGTCGATGCGGTGCTGGATTATGAGGGAGGACTGGAATGATGGCGACAGCAAGCATCCAAGAGGCATTTGATCGCAGTCGTGCGCAAGGACGAGCCGCATTGATTCCCTATATTACGGCCGGCTATCCGAAACTTGATCAGTTGGAACCGTTGGTGCATGCATTAGAGGATGGGGGTGCGGACTTAATCGAAATTGGCATTCCTTTTTCCGACCCGCTGGCAGACGGCCCGATACTGCAAAAAGCGGCTAGCCAAGCGTTGGGGCAAGGGGTCAAGGTGCAGCAGGTACTGGATACCGTGGCGCATATTCAGACGGCGGTGCCGCTTTTGTTTCTTACGTATATTAACCTAGTTTATCGGCGTGGCATTGAGGAATTTATCCGAGACAGCCATAAAGCCGGAATATGTGGCCTGATCATTCCGGATTGGCCATGGAATGAAAGCGCTAAATACCAAGACGCGGCATACCAACAAGGGATGGCACTGATCCCCTTCGCAGCGCCGACCTCTACCGACCAACATTTGGATGACATTGCCAAAGGCCACGGCTTTATTTACACCGTATCGGTAACTGGGGTAACTGGGGTTCGCAGTAGTGTGGACGCCGGCGTGGAGCCGTTGGTCAAACGGATTCGACAGCACACCACGCTGCCGATTGCCGTCGGATTTGGCATTTCGACTCCGGAACAAGCTAAACAGACAGGATTGGTTGCCGATGGCGTTATCGTCGGCAGTGCGTTGGTACGAGCGCTCATGGATCAACCCGACCAAGCACCCGAGGTTGCCGAACGGTTTGTCCGTGCATTGCGCAATGCGCTATAGGAAAAGTTCACAGGGTAGCTAAGGTCTTGACATCGCGGGATGCGCGAGGTATTATTCCACCAATATAATTGATCGAAAGCAATGATTGGGAAGAGGTCAGAGGCTTAGGAGTTACAGCGAGCCGGCGGGTGGTGTAAGCCGGTACCCTAGCACTGAACCGTACCCCCAGGAGTGTGCATCGAACCCTTAGGGCAGTAGAGAATCCGGAATCCACCCGTTATCGTGGAGCGGCTGTGATAGCAGTCGGCAGAGGGGTCAAGCAGGGCTTGACCAATAGGGTGGTACCGCGGAGTGAAGGCCTTCGTCCCTAATCAGGGACATCAGGGTCTTCATATTTTTTGTTGCCAAACTGCCAAACGCATGAGGCCGGAGGGATGGGATTCGATGATTATTGTAATGGCAAAAACTGCGACACCCGATGACATTACCGCAGTGACGGACCGGCTTAAGGCCGACGGGTTCCAAGTTCATATCTCCCAAGGAGTAGAGCGTACCATTATCGGAGTTATAGGAGAGCGGACCGAGGAGGTTTTTCGATTGGGTTCGATGCAAGCAGTGGAACAAGTGGTGCCGGTACGTCGGCCCTACAAGCTCGTGAGCCGCGATTTTCATCCGGAAGATACCGTGGTGAGAGTAGGCAACGTCAGGTTCGGGGGAAACCGGGTGGTGGTAATTGCCGGCCCTTGCGCAGTGGAAAGCCGCGACCAAGTGATGCAGGCAGCAGAAGCCATTTCCCACATGGGGGTTTCGGTGCTGCGGGGAGGAGCATACAAACCCCGTACATCGCCCTACAGTTTTCAAGGAATGGGATTGGATGGACTCAAAATTCTCGCTGCAGCACGCGAGAAATATGGGTTAATGGTTGTCACCGAAGCCGTGGACCATGCGAGTTTGGCCAATGTGGCCGAGTGGGCCGATATGGTGCAAATTGGGGCTCGGAATATGCAAAATTTTGAACTACTCAAAGCAGTGGGACAGATCGGGAAACCCGTGCTGTTGAAGCGGGGACTATCGGCAACGATTGATGAGTGGCTGATGGCTGCAGAATACGTCGCAGCCCACGGCAACCCCAATATCATTTTGTGCGAGCGGGGGATACGGACATATGAGTCGAAAACCCGCAATACTTTGGATTTGAGCGCCATTCCCGTGGTCAAGCAATTGTCCCACTTGCCCATCGTAATTGATCCCTCCCATTCGACGGGACAATGGAATTGGGTGGCCCCGATGGCACGAGCCGCTGTGGCTGCCGGCGCGGATGGGTTGATAATTGAAGCGCATCCCAATCCGGCAGAAGCACTTTCTGATGGGGCGCAAAGCTTGAATCTTCCCCATTTAGCAGAGTTGGTCACCTCTCTGGCAGGGATTGCGGATGCGGTCGGGCGATCTCTGTGAAAATTGGGGTTATTGGTCTCGGCCTGATCGGCGGATCGATTGCCAAAGCGTGGCGCAGTAAAGGGTATGAAGTGTATGGGTACGACAATGACCATGACAGTGTGGCGGCGGCCATGGCGGATGGCGTTATCGAAGCGGTTTGGGATTGGCGGCAATGGTTGCCCCGGATTGATCACGTTGCGGTAGCTACCCCTGTGGCGGCGGTGGGGCAATGGATTCGTGACATTACGACAGTTGGTCGTGAGAGGCCGGGAGTGTTGGTAGATATTTCATCGGTGAAGTCACCGATACTCCCCGCCATGCAGCAATTGTCACCTCCGTGGCAGGCCGTGTCGCTTCACCCGATGGCAGGAAGTGAACTCCGTGGTTATGCCGCCAGTCGCGCAGACTTGTTTTCAGGGTTTGCTTGCGCAGTGATTGTTGAAGATTTGCCGCCTGCGCCTGGCGACGTTGTCAAACAATGGATGCAAGTATTGGAGATGTATGCTGAACCGGTGGCGGCGGGTGAACATGATGCCATGGTGGCCGCTGTCAGCCACCTCCCGTATATCATATCGGCGTCTCTTCTGGTTGCGGTGAACTCTGCCAGCCCATCGGCTGGCCGACTGGCAGGACCCGGGTTTCGTGATACGACTAGAGTAGGCGCGAGCGATCCGGGTTTATGGGATGAGATTTTACGGGCTAACCGGAGTGAGGTCCAGAAGATGCTTGCCCATTATCAATTTATATTGGAACAGTGCCAAGACGATTTATCCCAGGGCCGGTTTCCCGCGATGTTGCGTGATTGTCCCAACATACGGCGTCATCTTGTGCATGAACCGCCAATCACCTAGGAAAGGACGTCAAAATGAAACTTTTTCCCTGGACCCGTCCCTTGGTGTCTCGTTTCCGACCCCCGGGGGACAAATCCATAACGCACCGGGCAGTTCTTTTCTCGACTTTGGCTGAGGGCGCTGTCGAAATTTACCATCCACTGGATTCATTGGATATCGCGGCTAGTCTGCGCTTGGTACAAAGCGTAGGGGTGGAGCTTATCCAACATCAACCAGACGCATGGGTATTGCGGTCTCCGGGATTCGATAAGCTTCACGAAGCCGATGATGTGATTAATTGTGACAACTCAGGTACTACAATCCGTTTAGCTAGTGGAATATTGGCGGGATTGCCGGGGCTGTCTGTATTGACGGGAGACAATTCATTGCGGCGGCGTCCAATGGCCAGGGTGATTGATCCTTTGGCAAGGTTAGGGGTGGACATCGCAGGGCGTGATGCCGGACTAGCTCCCCTGGTGATAAAGGGAGGTGTTCATCGGGGTGGTGTGATTGCGTTGCCGGTGGCCTCGGCACAAGTGAAATCAGCTGTGTTGCTGGCGGGGATGACCGCCTCCCAATCGGTAACCGTCCAAGAAAAGACCCCGACCCGCGATCATACCGAACGATTTTTGCATGCAATGGGGGCGAACATATCCGTTGCTGCGGGCCAAATCACGGTTGAGCCGGGCCGATTGCACCCGATAGCAGTGACTGTCCCGGGGGATCCCTCCTCAGCGGCCTTCTGGGCAACATTGGCCGCGCTCTTGCCCGGCTCGTCTTTAGTTATCGAACAAGTGAGCGTCAACCCAGGTCGTGTGGGATTTTATCAGGTGTTGCAAAAAATGGGGGCACATGTGGAATTTCGCTTGCAGCGACCGGACCCTGACCCCATGGGAGAGATTGTGGTGGCACCGGGACAATTAACGGGGGTCAGCATAGGACCGAAATTGGTGCCCAGTCTAATTGATGAACTGCCTTTGATTGGACTCCTGGGAGCTTTGGCGCACGGAAAAACCGAAGTGCGGGGTGCTGAAGAACTGCGATTTAAGGAAAGCGATCGGATTCATACCACGGTGGTTAATTTGCAAACTTTGGGTGTGGAGATCAGAGAACTGCCTGACGGATTTGAGGTGTGGGGCCAGAACTTCCTGAGGGGCGGTGTGGTTGACGCTTACGGAGATCATAGGATTGGGATGATGTTAGCGATTGCCGCTGCCGTCAGTCAAGAACCACTGGAACTTTTAGGGGGGGACGCGATTGCCATTAGCTACCCGAAATTTTTTTCCGATTATCAACGGTTGGCATCAGTATAGGGATAGGTGGTAATGGGATACCAGACCAGACCACATTGGTATCTTCGGTTGCTCCTCTCTTTGGACCACCTATTCCCCCATAGGTGGTCTCGGTTAGTTTTATGATAAGCATAAGAAAATTTTGCAGGAAAGTTGGCTTGCCGAAGCGAATATTATGGCTCACACTATGAATTAAGGCGAGGGTATCTTGATGTATATAGGCATTGATGGGGGCGGAACAAAGACGCGGGCGGTGTTGGTGAACGATTCCGACGTGGTTGCGCGAGCGGTAGCGGGCCCCTCCAACGTTCTTGTAGCGGGCGAGCAGAGGGCGTTTGAAGCCGTATCCCAAGTGTGGCACGAACTACTCAAACACGTACAAGGGAATGTTTTAGAAGGCACTGTTTTGGGGTTGGCGGGGATCGATCGGTCTTTTATACGGGACAACTGGATTCGACGTCTAGACCAATTTATCGTAGGTCATTATTGGCTTGTCGGAGATTACCAACTGGCTTGGGCGGCTATGACCCATGGCGCTCCGGGAACCGTGGGGATCTTGGGCACCGGATCCGTGTTTTACGGACATAACGGGACCCAAGAAGCAAGACTGGGGGGGTATGGATGGCAGTTGGGGGATGTTGGGTCAGGAATTTTATTGGGTCAGGAGGCAGTTAAAGCCGCCTTGTTGGCCCTTGACGGGGTCTCGGAAGACACAGTGTTAGTCGACCTGGTAACGAAATTTTTTGATGCAGCAACACCTCAAGACATTTTGGCCAAGTGGTATACACCACCGTTTGAAATGCGTATGGTGTCAGCTTTGGCTGGACCGGTATTAAATGCGGCCCGGCACGATGGTGTGGCGCATCGCATAGTGGAGAGGCAAGCCCACCAGGTGGTGGGGTATTTAGAGGCATTGGACCATCAATTGGGGATGGCCGATGTTTATTCTGTGGGAATCGCAGGAGGGTTGGCCGAATTGTGGCTGCCATGGCTGACTCGTAGTTGGGAGCCGTTGGGACACCGCGTTGGGATTACTGTGATATCGGACCCACCGGTGCTGGGCGCAGCAGAGTTAGCCCGTTTATGGCATAGTGCGGGAAAGAGGAGTGATCGGCATGCCTTCGCTTAGGGGACGAATGTTTTTACACCCTGAGAACGGCTTGGTACCGGCAGAAATAACCTGGGGCGACGGGGGCCGGATTGAACGCATTGAACCCACTTTGGCGGCTAACGCGGGACCCGTGGTGCTGCCAGGCTTTATTGACGAACACGTTCATGGAATAGGCGGGATGGATGTGATGGATGAAGATCCAGGACGGTTTGCCAACATGTCACAGGCGTTGGCCCATCACGGGGTAACCGGTTTTGTGGCGACCACCATCACTGCGCCAATTGATCCGGATCTGAAGCGGGTTATCGACCAGTCTCGCACCACAACTCGAGACGGAATGCCCGGTGCTTCACTGTTAGGAATTCATTTGGAAGGCCCGTTCATCGACCCCACATTTAAAGGAGCACAGCCTGAATCTTCCATTATCGCCCCGACCGTAGAACGGGCTCGGGAATTGATTGGGGACAACAGCGATGGGTGGGTGCGCCTTATTACTATGGCGCCTAATATGCCGGGGGCGATTGATGTGGTGCGGTGGATGGTATCGCATCGGGTGGCAGTGAATATCGGCCATTCTGCCGCCACTTGGGATATAGGTCGGGAGGCTTTGGCCGCAGGCGCGACCGGCCTGACGCATTTCTTCAATGCGATGACCCCCTTAAAACATCGTGAACCAGGATTGGTGGGACTGGGATTGATGAGCGCCCAGTTATGGTGCGAATTGATTACCGATGGTATTCATGTGCGGCCGGAGGTCGTGCGTTATGTGTTCCAAACTATGGGCAATAGAGTGCTGTTGATTACCGATGCGATGGCTGCGGCCGCCATGCCCGATGGCGATTATCGATTGGGAGGATGGCCGGTTAGAGTCTCATCCGGGTCGGCACGGCTGACTGACGGGACATTGGCAGGAAGTGTTTTGACGTTGGATCAAGCCCTAAGAAATTTATTGCGCTGGGAGGTGCCGTTGTCTGCGATTGTGGCTGCGATATCTCAGAACCCGGCAACGCGGCTAGGACTGCTTGACCGGGGGAGGTTAGCTCCTGGGCTGCGCGCGGATATGGTGTTGCTGGATAATGATTGGCAAGTTCAAGCCACATTACGCGATGGGGTCGCCATCTATGACGCACGATAAATTTGCGGGAGAAGAGTGAGGTTGTGACGATGCCCTATTTGGAAGAATTGTCGGTGTATGATTTGGTTCAATATCTCAATCAGCAAGACTTACAACCCCAGTTAGCGGTTGCTGGGGCGGTTAACCAGATATCCCAAGCGATTGAAGCCATGGTCCCTCGCATGGAGCGGGGCGGTAAGGTGCGGGTAGCTGGAGCGGGCACTTCGGGTCGCCTGGCTCAACTCGATGCATCAGAGTTGCCTCCTACATTCGGGATAGATCAAGATCAATGGAAAACATTGATGGCAGGCGGGCGGGACGCTTTTTGGAATGCTGTAGAAGGAGCTGAAGACAATGTTGAAGCGGGATTCGCTGATATGGCGTCACAGTCCCTGGGGGCGGATGATATCGTCATTGGGATAGCAGCATCCGGCCGCACGCCTTACGTGCAAGGAGCGCTTCAGGCAGCGGAGCAAGCGGGCTGCCTCAGAATTGGTGTTTTTTGCGTTGCCACACCGTCTTTACACTCGTTGACCCACATCACCATAGCCATTGCGGTGGGGCCAGAGCCTCTTTCCGGATCCACGCGAATGCTGGCGGGTACCGCCCAGAAAATGGTGTTGAATATCATTTCGACCGGCGTGATGGTGCGTCTTGGACATACACTGCATAATTTGATGATTGATATGAAACCGTCGAACCATAAATTGAAGCTTCGCGCCGAGGCTATTGTTCAAGAGCTGCTCGAGTGTGATCAAAGCACTGCCCGGAACCTGCTCCAACAACATGAATACCAAATTCGCCCCGCCTTAATTCGCGCATTGGCCGGATCTCATGAATCGGAAAATTTTCAAGGGTCTCTCGCGCCATTATGGAAATTGAGACACTTAGACGGCGTAGATATCCCAGCCGAATAACCAAAACATTGCCCACAAGACCAACAAGATCATAATGGCGAGACCGGCGGTGGTCAATGCGGCGTCTCGCCACGCTATCCGTTGGCTATGGACCAATCCCGAGATGAGAACATAAGTCGTCAGGATGAGGCTGATAGCAGGCAAAACAAATGTGGGAGACCACACAAATGTGGCGCCAATCACAAGGAACCACGGGCTCATGGCCATGAGGAGGGCTCGTCTTGTGGCATCGTGACTATAGATTCCTAAACGTGAGCTGATGGTATCCATGACCATCATGCCAGGATATGCCAGGATTACACCTCCTAACAAGACGAGGATGAACGCGTAAATTCCGTGCAAAAATGCCCGGTCCGGGAACGGAATACTAAAGACTTGGCCGAGGGACACTATGAACGCAGTCCACAAGAGGTTAGACCAATAAAACGTTTGAAGCGTCGCCAGCGGGGTACGGCGGATGATGAGACGGTCAACCGCCAGTGGCGACCGGATAAACTGGTACCACAGACTCGTCGCAAGTTCGGGTTGCCGACGTGGCGAGAACCGATTCATGGGAGAACCTCCTTATCGGGGCGTTTTCAGGTTACTCTATAGGTATTCCATGGCATGACCAAAAAGACGTAGCGGAAAAGCGAATAAATTTTTTATACGGCATGTATAACTTTGTTGATCATTTACCAAGAATTTATTATGATGGTGTCGGAGTACCGTTTGTTGAGGATGTGATGGAGTTGCCGATCCATGGCCCTGATGAGCCGGTGTACACTATCAGCGTGATGGCACGGCTTGTGGGCGTGTCCACACAAGTGTTGCGCATTTGGGAGAGGGAAAGTTTGGTTTGCCCAGCCCGAACCGAGAAAAACAACCGGCTGTATTCTGAAAATGATTTCTACCGGTTGGTACAGATTCGGGACCTGAAAACGCCCCGATAAGGAGGTTC